>NZ_KE386573.1:600000-900000 GCF_000427685.1 Haloplanus natans DSM 17983 | reverse complement strand
CCGGGCGCCAGATGGACGAACGGTGAGGCGACGGCGGTGGGCACCGTCGGCGCCGTGTAGTCGAAGACGAGCGACCGGCGTGTCGTCAACGGGAGGAGGGCAACGAGGCCGAGAACCAGCGGCACCGAACAAACGAGCGCGATATCCGCCGCTCGAAGCCGGTCGCCGAGGGCGGCGGCCGGTACGTAGCGTGGCCGGGTGTCCGATTCTGTCGCCATGGCGTGACTCCGTGTCGACAGCGGACGGAACGCCACATAACGATGGCGTCCATAGTGTCAGGAACGATAACGAGCGAGGTGTTCGGTCACGTCGGATGAACGTATTCGTTCTAACTACTATCTATCTGTCCGATATGTTTGTTTCCGCCTATCGGGGGATCACGGGACGACTGGGGAGAGTTACGTGGGTGCGAAAGATACGAAAACAGCACGAACGCGCACTCGAAGGCCGAATTCGTCGACTCGGTCCGATCATTATCGATGAGAGGGGAGCGACGGTCGACACCCGAGCCGATCGCGATCACTCTTTACCGTCAAACTGGCGTACTGAACCGTCCAGTCCCTGATTTTATCGATTCTGTGGGAGCTCGTACTCGGTCGAGAACTTACGTGTAATTTTCCGGTTATATCTGTTTATTTCTAAGGGATCAAATATGTTATCCGCGTCGAAACGGACCCCGTCGACTGCGATTCGGGCGGTCACCGATCGGGCGTCCGCTCGTTCGTTCCGTGACGTTCACGGCTGCCTCCCCGAGCGCCGGTTGCGCGCGCGCTGTGAGTAACGAGGGTGGCGTCCGTCGCGACGGCCCGTACCCGTCGCGGACGTGTGGCCCCCCAGACGACAGGTACAATTATAGTCGTTCGTGCGAACAACGAGTACGTATCCATGTCAGCGCTCGATTCGCAGGTCGAAGAGTACCTCCACGGACTATCGGAGCGGGGATTACCGCCGCTCCATCGGCTGTCGTTGGAGGACGCCCGGGAGACGTATCGAAACCTCAGCGTCTCCGAAACGACCTCGGAAGCGGTCGGATCCGTGACCGAGCGGTCCGTTCCGGGGCCGGAGGGCGACGTTCCGACCCGGATATACACCCCTCCCGGAGACGGCCCGCATCCGGCGCTCGTCTTCTTTCACGGCGGCGGGTGGATGCTCGGTGGACTCGAAACCCACGATGCCCTGTGTCGAGCGCTCACGAACGCGACCGGGTGTGTCGTCGTCGCCGTCGAGTACCGACTCGCGCCCGAACACCCGTTCCCGGCCGGACTCGAGGACTGCTACGCCGCGACCCGCTGGGTCGCCAGCACCGCCGAAGCGATTGGCGCCGATCCCGACACGCTGATCGTCGCGGGTGATAGCGCCGGGGCAACCCTCGCCGCGGGCGTCGGGTTACTCGCCCGTGACCGGAACGGCCCGGACATCGACTATCAGGTGCTCGCCTACCCCGTCACGAACTACGGCTTCGAGACGGCTTCCTACGAGGAGAACGCACAGGGGTACTTCCTCACGCGAGAGGACATGAAACGATTCTGGGACGGCTATCTCCGGTGTGAACTGGACGGTAGCCACCCGTACGCCTCGCCGCTCCGGGCGCGGACGCTGGAGGCACTCCCGCCGGCGTTCGTCCTGACGTGTGGATTCGACCCGCTCCGGGACGACGGACGAGAGTTGGCGGGCCGTCTGTCCGATGCCGGCGTCCCGACCACTCACGTCGAGTACGACGATATGATCCACGGCTTCTTGGCGATGCTCTCCGATCCGGAGATCGACCGGGCGCGCGACGCCATCGAGCGTATCGGCGACGAGGTGCGCGAACTCCGATCACACACCCGTTCACAGCCGGCCTGACCTCCTTCTTCGAGCGCGACGTTCGACGTACCGGCGCGGAGCGCTGGTGACTGCCCGTACGAACTCCGTGATAAAATGAGGTACGTTTTAGTACCATAGCGTGCATGACACTGCCACTGTGGCATACATTATCAAGATGCCGAAGCTGGGGCTCGAGATGGAACAGGGAACGGTTCTCGAATGGTACGTGGAGCCGGGCGACGACGTGTCGGAAGGCGATACACTCGTCGAAGTCGAGTCGGAGAAGAGCATCGGCGAGGTGGACGCACGTGAGGACGGAACGCTGCGGCAGCTCTACGTTGGGGAGCAGGAGTCCGTTCCGCCGGGGACCCCTATCGGTATCCTGGCGGCCGCCGAGGCCGACATCTCGGCGCTCGAAGCGGAAGTGGAGGCCGAACTCGGCGACGATCCCGAGATCGAATCGAGCGGGGGAGAGACGGAGAGTGCGGAGGCAGCGTCAGAAGTCGGGGGAGACGAAGCCGGTGCCGCCGACGAGGCGAGGGAGACCGGCGACGCGACGACGGAGGCGGAGGCGCCGGGGGCCGCGGCGGAGGCGGAGGCGGTGAAGGCGTCGCCACGGGCGCGGGAACGCGCGGGCCAACTGGGCGTCGATCTGACGGCCGTCGAGGGCACCGGCTTCGAGGGTGCGATCACCGCAGACGACGTCGAGGCTGCCGCCGAATCGGACGACTGCGGCGCAGCGGAGGCGGTGAAGGCGTCGCCACGAGCGCGGGAACGCGCGGAGCAACTGGGCGTCGACCTGATGGCCGTCGAGGGCACCGGCTTCGAGGGCGCGGTCACCGCGGACGACGTCGAGGCCGCCGCCGAAGCCGGAACACGGGACGAAACGGACGTGCGGTGGGTCGCCGCCGAGGATCGCGCGGTGGACCGGTACGGGCGTGTCACGGCCGTCGCCGACCCGGCCGCCGGCGAGGCGCTGTTCGAGACGATGGACGCCGTTCGGGCGGCCTTCGAGGAGCGAGTGACGATGACCGACGTGTTGCTCGTCGTCGTGTCGGAGGCCCTCGACGCACAGCCGGCGATAAACGGCACGTACGTGGAATCGACACACCAGATCCATGAGACACAGGACGTGGCGCTCGTCGGCTCCATCGACGACGACGCCGTCGCGGGCGTCGTCCCGGGCCTCGCTGGGCTGTCGCTGACGGAGATCGTCGAGCGGCGCCAGTCGATCGACGGCGACGCGGACACGGGGGCCGAGGGAGCGACGTTCACGCTGGCCAACGCGGCCGAGGCCGAAACCGAGGGTCGGTTGATCAATCCGCCGGCCGTCGCAGCACTCGCCGTGGACCCGACGGGCCAGCGAGCGATTCCGGACGGCGACGGTGTCGGCCTGCAGCCGCTGGTGACGCTCGATCTGACCTACGATACGCGCGCACTCGGCGTGGACGACGGCCGAGCGTTTCTGAGCGCCGTCTGCGAACGAGCCGAACGGGCGTCCGAACTCGTCCTGCGCTCGTACGCGGGGACGGAGTAGGAGTTACCGGTTGGCCCGAGCCGTCCCGTCCCGAACCAACGTTCCCGACGTGACTGCGGCGTCGAGCGTCGCGTCGACGTCCACGAGCCGTGGACCGTCTGCGGTCGGCGTCAGTTCGACCGTCGCGTCCACGAGTTCGACCTCGCGCTCCCCGTCGGCGCCGATGACGCAGTCCGTTACCTCGAACGTCGCCGGCTCACCCCAATCGAGCGTGTCGTGACGCTCGACTCCGACGGTTGTCACCATCCCTGGCGCGACGAGGGCGGTGGCGCTCCGTGGCGTCACATCGGGGTCGCCCAAGCGGAGGGCCGCCCCTCCCGGTGCGTCCGGCTCGATGACCCCGAAGCAGCCGGCGACGCTCCCGAGGCCGAGGTCCGAGGGATGTGCGCGGGAGACGACGCCGCCGAGCAGTTCCGTGGGATCGACGACCGCACGCGTTCCGACGAACGGCCGGTCGACGATCCCGATCGACGCCAGCCCGGTGAGGCGCTTCTCGCCGGTCACGTCGTCGGCCACGGCTTCGATGCGTCCGTGACGGTAGGTTACGGTGTCCGTATCGACGATTCCGGTCGCGATGACGGCGGCGGCCGCGCCTGCGACAGTCCCGTCGACCGGCGACGGAACGACGTTGTTCGTTCCCGTCGAGACCGAAACGAGCGGCACGTCGCCCAGTTCCTGTGCGACATCTCGGGTCGTCCCGTCGCCGCCGAGCGCGACCACCACGTCGGCCTCCGCCCGAAAGTGCGCTGCCGCACGGCGCGTATCGGCGGCCGACTCCTCGACCGTCATATCCAGCGTCCCGGCGGTCAGGTCGGGGGGCGCCTCCGCGACGACGTGGTCCGCGATTCCGACTTTCTCGGGCATCACCGCCACGCTGGGCGGCTCCGAGACGAGCGTCAGTCCGGCGAGAACGCACTCGGCGACGCGGCGTTTCGCGTAGTTGTCGACGACGCTCGCACCGCCGGTGAGGCGCCGGATATCCCGGCCGGCCGCGGGGTTGACGATCAGTCCGACCCGGGCCATCAGGCGATCCGCTCGACCGCCTCGCGGACGTCCTCGCCGTTGGGCAGGACTTCCTGTTCGAGCGGCGGGCTGAACGGCATATGCGTATCCGGCGTTCCGACCCGCTGGATCGGCGCGTCGAGGCTGAAGAACGCGTTCTCCATCGTCCGGGTCGCGACTTCGGCGTGGATGCCGTAAGAGAGTGGGCTCTCGTCGGCGACCACGAGCCGTCCGGTCTTCTGGACGCTCTCGACGATGGTGTCGGTGTCGAGCGGGTACAGCGAGCGCGGATCGATCACCTCGACATCGACATCGCCCGCGAGGCTCTCGGCCGTCTCCAGCGATTCGCCAACCAGGCGCTGGGTGGCGACGACGGTCACGTCCTCGCCCTCGCGCTCGATGGCCGCCTCACCGATCGGGACGGTGAAGTCGGGGTCGGTCGGCACCTCACCGCTCCGTTCGTAGATCATCTTGTTCTCGAAGACGAACACGGGATCGTTCGAGCGGATGGCGGCCTTGGTGAGACCTTTCGCACTCGCGGGAGTCCCGGGTGCAACGGCCTTGAGCCCGGGGAAGTGGGCGATCCAGGCGTGGACGGTGCCGGAGTGTTGGCTGGCGGCGCCCATCCCCCCGCCCTCGGTGGTGCGGACGGTGACGGGCATCTCCGTCTTCCCGCCGAACATGTACCGCATCTTCGCCATCTGATTCATGATCTGTTCCATCGAGACGCCCATGAAGTCGCTGAACATGAGTTCGACGACCGGTCGGGTGCCCGTCGCGGCCGCACCCGTCGCGGCGCCCATGAATCCCGCCTCCGCGATGGGTGTATCCCGAACCCGCTCCTCGCCGAACTCCTCGAAGAGGTCGCCGGTCACTTCGAGGACGCCCCCGAACAGGCCCACGTCCTCGCCCATGACGTAGACGTCCTCGTCGCGGCGGAGTTCCTCCCGGAGCGCCAGCCGAATCGCCTCTCGCACCGTCATCGTCTCGGTCTGTTCCTGATCGAGACTGGCCTGCGCCGTCATCGGGAGTCACCTCCGCGGTTCCCGCCGTCGGTCCGTGGACGGGCCGCGAACTGCTCGATTTCGGGTACCGATTCGCCGAACATGTCGTCGTACGCCTCCTCGGGCGCGGGGAGGTCGGCCTCCTGTGCGTAGTCGACGGCGTCGGCGATGGTCGCTTCGACGTCGGCCCGTAGCTCCTCGAACTCGTCCTCGGTGAGTTCGCCGCGGTCGACGAGGCGCTTTTTGAACGACTCGATGGCGTCTCGCTGCTTCCAGCGCTCGATCTCCGCCTCGTCACGGTAGGGCTGTTCGTCGCCTTCGTAGTGGCCTCGGTAGCGGTACGTCTCGGCTTCGATGAGCGTCGGACCGTCGCCGGCCCGAGCGCGTTTGCGCGCCTCCTCGACCGCTTCGGCGACGGCAGTGACGTCCATCCCGTCGACGGTGATGCCGGGGATGTCGTACGCCTGGGCGGTGTCGCTGAGGTTGTCGGCGTTGTGCTGTTTGTCGACCGGAGTCGCCTCCCCGTACTGGTTGTTCTCGACGAGGAAGATGGCCGGGAGATCCCACGTCGACGCCAGGTTGATGGCTTCGTGGACCTGTCCCTGCGCGACCGCCCCGTCACCGAGGAATCCGAGCGCGACTTGGTCGCGGTCCTGATAGTCGATGGTGAGCGCCGCGCCGGTCGCCATCGGCGGTCCCGCACCGACGATACCGTTCGCACCGAGCATCCCGGCGTCGACGTCGGCGATGTGCATCGAGCCGCCTTTACCGTTACAGTAACCGTCGGCCTTGCCGAACAGTTCGGCCATCATGAGCTTGGGATCGAGCCCCTTGGCGATGCAGTGGCCGTGACCACGGTGGGTGCTGGCGATGTAATCGTCGGGCTCCAGCGCGGCACACGCACCGACACCGACGGCTTCCTCGCCGATGTAGAGGTGGACGAATCCCGGAATTTCCCCGTCCGCGAAGTACTCGCCCGCCGTCGTGTCGAACTCCCGAATCGTCAACATCCGGCGCAACGCTTCGAGTCGTCCGTCAGCCGTATCTATGGTATAGTCTGCCATGCCTCGGACCCGAATTGCAGTGAATAGCTCATAATAGTATCGATTTTTCGTGTAATACCACTCGGGAATCGTCGAATCGTGGGGCTCGAACCGGCCAGCGACGGTGGAATACGCGTCGACGGACCGGCGCGCTAGTACTCGAGGTTGCCCCTGATCACGTTCCCGTACTCCTGCACCAGGGACGGATACTCGTCGAAAAACGCCTCGTCGTCGAGACGGGTCGGCGGGCCGTACAGCGCGATACCGGCGAGGACCGTGTCCGATCGGTCCGTAATCGGGACCCCGATGCCTCGCATCCCCTCGAAACACTCCTGATCGTCGAAGGCGACGCCGCGCTCACGGGTCCGTTCCATCTCCTCGAGAAGCGAGTCGAGTTGCGTGATCGTGTTCTCCGTCCGCGGGTGAAGCCCGTACTGCTCGACCACGTCCCGTATTTCGGCGTCGGAGAGTTGTGCGAGAATCGCCTTGCCGAACGCAGTCGTGTGTAGTCGGGTCTTGACGCCCGGATACGTCCGGTTGACCTTGAGCCGTTTCACCTTGTCACCCTTCTTCATCGAGAACAGGACGCCGAGGTCGTCCTCCTCGATCATCAGTCCGGCAAATTCACCGGTCTCTTCGGCCAGTCGACGGATCTCCGGCTCCGCGACGTTGTACACTGCGTGGTTACGGCGAGCCTGGTTCCCCATCTCGAGGAACGCCGACCCGACACAGTACCGCCCGTCGGACTGCTTTCTGATGTAGTCGATCTTCTCGAGCGTGTTCACGTACTCGTAGGTCGTACTGAGCGGCATATCGAATTCGTCGGCCAACTCGCTCACCGACGCTGTCCCCAACTCGATGAGTCGCTGGACGATACGATTGGCCCGACAGAGTGATTTGAGCGGTTGCGTCGAAGCCATACGATTGCCATGCGTCGAACCGTCATTATAGTTCCGGATATTTCGGAGGGTCGGAACCGGACGCGTTCGGACGCCATCGCAGCCCAGTCCCGGCGCCGATTCGAAATAGTCGAAGTGTCATCGGGTGTTGGTGTGTCTCAAGCCCTCCGACCGCGGAACAGGGGACGGTCGACACGGAGTATTCCGACTATTTCGAATACGGACGCTCGACGCCGCCGCACCGACCACCGCGAACGTGGACACGCCGCGTGCGACACGACCGAACGTCGACACGATCGGCAACCGGTCCGTCGACCGAACACACAGTCGAATAACAGAAATAAGCTCGTTATATTATCGAGGAGGAGGAGGGCGTTCCGACCCCCACGCAAACATATATAAAATCCGTTAGTTTGGACATTCTTCCCATTCGAATACACGTCGGAAAGCCAGATTTACCGACGTGTGAGGGAAACGACCCACGGACGATACCGAAATCGCAGTCCCTGGTTCCGGACCCCCCTACGTCGATATCTTTCCGGCGGCGATTTACCCGTGTAAACCGGAACGAGTTCGTTCGAAGAGGCCGGTTTCGACGGCGTCGACGTTCCGGGACCCGCGAACCGTCGGCCTCGCTCGTCGTCGGGCGTGCCGTCGAAATCGGCCACCTTCATATAAAAAATTAAAACAGTAACTGAAACCGATATATCGGAGAACAACGATTCGCTCCGAGTCGTCTCGAATGTCGAACTAGAACACCTATAGGATCATATATGAACACGACTATACGTGTGACTCCGACAGACGTAGAGTATGATAGCACAGGATGTGACGTACGTCCAGAAAGTATGTGCCTACATCACCCGAAACGGGTCGGAGGTGTTGGTGTTCGAGGGGCCGACCCACGATGGCCTACAGATACCGAAAGGGACCGTCGAACCGGGAGAGACGCCACGCGAGGCGATGTACCGCGAGGCCGTCGAGGAGAGCGGCCTGGCGACGTTCGGGGGGGTCGACCACCTCGTTACCGACGTGTGGACCCGCCGCGAATCGCCGCCGAAGCGGTACGTGCGCCACTTCTACCACGCACCCGTTCACGAACCCCGCGACGCGTGGACGCACACCGTCACCGGCGCCGGCCCCGAACGCGGCACGGAGTTCTCGTTTTCTTGGCTCGACCTCGGGACCGACGCCGCGTTCGCCCTCGATCTCGACGACTACCTCGAGACGCTCCCCGAGACGGTCGTCGACGGCGCGGCGCCGAGCGTCGCCGCCGACTAGGCCGATCCGCCTACGTGTTTGTCCACGTTTATATCTGCTTTTTTACCATGAACTCGAAATTTAGTCGGCCGACACGAACGTCGATGCCGAGACATTTGTTTTTGACGTACTCGGCCACTCTATAGAGAAATTCCAAGATTGGAGAGGTCAGAAGCGGTCGGTTCGACCAAGCCAACGTGTTTTCGAACGATAGTCCCCAAAGTAGCGATAAAACGCGTTTACGTTCGATTCGATCGAAGCGGTCGTCGTCAATGACATATATTTTCGATACAGTTTTTGAAACTGATATGATGCGCTACCGAGCGCCGTCGGACGCCCCGTCACGCATCGCCGAGAGGTCCTCGCCCAGCGTCGCGACGGCCGACAGGACGGGGTACGTCCACGACTGGTCGCCGTAGAGGTACTCGTAGAGGGCGTCCCCTTCGCGGGAGAACCGTCGCTGGCGCTGGACGGCCCGTTGGCGCTCGGTGCCGATGCGGTCACAGCGCCGTTCCAGTTCGGCCAGGGATGGGGTCGTCGCATCGTCCGGATGGTCGGTAGAACGGCGACGGATGGCGGTGACGACGTCGTCGAGGGCGGATTCGGCGTCGGCGAGCGACCGTCGCTCCCGTCGGAGTATCTCGTCGAACCGCTCGCGTTCCGCCTGGGCAGTCGTCGCGGCGTCGGAGAGCGTCCCCTTGAGCGCGGACGTGAACGGGACGGTTTGACACAGCGCCGTCGCCACGTCCACACCGAACTCGGAGGCGACGTTGACGGGCAACGATTCGCCGTAGACGGCGTCGTAGTGATCGACGGCCATCACCGTCTCGCGGTAGGCCCGTCGCAGTCTTGCCGTGCGGTTGACGTCGGCGCCGAGCCCCGTCGTCCGGAGCCTCGCCGTGGGGTCGGGTGCCGTCACGCTCGGCTCGGATCGGGCCGGACACGTCTCGACGCGAGCGACGAAGGCCGCGAACGCGTCGCGTTCGGCCTCGACCTCCGCTCGCTCGTCGGCGACGCGGTCGAGCGCCGTCCCGATGGGGGCGAGCACGTGTCGGTTCATGGCTGCTCACCGCCCCGACGTTGTGTGACGGGGAACGGCAGGGATAGCCCCGGCAAGCACTCCCTCACAACACGATGCTTTTCGTCGTGAGGAACTCCTCGATGGTGTAGCCGAGGCCCTCGCGGCCGATGCCGGACGCGCCGACGCCGCCGAAGGGGATATCGCCCAACCCGTGACTCGGCGCGCCGTTGATCCGGACGGCGCCGGCGTCGACCGCCTCCGCGACGCGCATCGCCCGGTCGCGGTCGGCGGTGAACACCGACACGTCGAGGCCGAGGTCGTCGGCGTTCGCCAGATCGAGGGCGTCAGCCTCGGAGCTGATGGGCGTGACGGCCGCGACGGGGCCGAACTGCTCCTCGTACAGGATTCGGGCGTCCCGGGGAACGTCGGCGAGGAGGGTCGGCTCGAACCGCCGGCCGTCTCGCTCCCCGCCGGCGACGAGGGTCGCCCCGCGGTCGACCGCGTCGGTCACGAGTTCGGCGACCCACGCGGCGTGGTCCTCGGTGATGAGCGGCCCGACCGCGGTGTCGTGATCGAACAACGGTCCGGGCTGCCAGTCGTCGACATCGGCCGCTAGCCGATCCACCAGGTCGTCGTGGACCGACTCGTGGGCGAGGATTCGACTGATCGCCGAGCAGCGCTGCCCGGCGAACTTGAACGAACCCTTCGCACAGTCGGCTGCGGCGGCCACGAGGTCGGCGTCGGGGAAGACGATGGCCGGGGCGTTCCCCCCGAGTTCCATGTGGAGCGTGACCATGCCGCTCTCGCGGGCGACGCGTTCCCCGGCCGCTGAGGAGCCGGTCATGGCGATGGCGTCGATCCGGTCGTCGCCCGCGAGGGCGTCTCCGATGGTCGAAGACGGGCCGGGGAGGACATTGAACCCGCCGTCCGGCAGATCGACCGCGTCGTCGATCAGTCGAGCGAGGACCATCGCACAGACCGGCGTCTTCGACGAGGGCTTCAGGAGGACGCTGTTGCCCGCCGCGAGTGCGGGCGCCACCTGGAGCGCCGTCGTCGCCAGCGGGTAGTTGTAGGGAGCGATACAGAGTACCGTTCCCACCGGTCGGGGCTCGACGATGGCGTTCCACCCCTCGTGACCGGGGGTCGTCCCCTCGACGTACTCGCCTTGCACGTCCCGGGCCTCGCCGGCGGCGCGGCGGAAGCGCTCGGCCGCCGCCGCCACCTCGCTCTCGGCGCTCGCGATCGGTTTGCCGGCCTCGCGGACGACGACCTCGGCCAGTTCGTCCGCGTGGTCGTCGATAGCGGCCGCGATTCCGTCGAGCCAGCGCGTCCGCTCGACGATCGTAGCGTCGGCCATCGCCGACTCCGCACGCGCCGCCGCGTGTAGGGCCGCCTCCACCCGTCGCTCGTCCGCCGTCGCGACCCGCGCGAACACGCCACCGTCCGCCAGGTCGTCGACGGCGAGGGTGTCGCCCCCCGACACCCACTGCCCGTCGACGTAGAGTCCGTATTCGTCTGTCGTCGCTGTCGTCACTGTCATGACACCCCCTACCACCCGTGCCGAAATAAAATTTACTCTGGTTCGAAAAAGTATTCAGGGGAAAAGCCGATACCGACGGGGAGCGAACGGCCGGCATGAAAAACGTCGACGACCTCATCGAGAGCGCGGCGGACCTCGCGGAGCGGGGGCTGACGAAAGGCGAAATCGCCGACGAGTTGAACGTCTCTCGCGAGACGGCGAGTTGGCTGGTCGAGCGAAGCGGCAGTCGTCCACGGGCCGCGACTGCGGCCGACGACGAGGAGCCACGCGACATCCACGTCGACTGGAGCGCGTTCGGCCGGGACAGCACCCGTCTCCACTACGCGGGGGCGGCGATGG
This sequence comes from Haloplanus natans DSM 17983, assembly GCF_000427685.1. Lineage (NCBI taxonomy): Archaea > Methanobacteriati > Methanobacteriota > Halobacteria > Halobacteriales > Haloferacaceae > Haloplanus > Haloplanus natans. The sequence goes on along the minus strand of NZ_KE386573.1, from coordinate 888,549 downwards.
CCGACCTCCTCGGGAAGCAGGGGGAGGCCGTCGACCTCACCATCGGCATCGAGAAGGCCGGCGCGCCGCTGGCGACGACCGTCGCCCGCGAACTCGACACCGACCTCGGTACGTACACGCCGAGCAAGCACCACTGGGAGGAGGGCGAACTGGACGAACTCGGCGGGTCGTTCTCGCGGAACTTCGCGGACATCCGGAACCGCGAGTGTTACGTCGTCGACGACACGATCACGAGCGGCACGACGATGGAAGAGACCATCGAGGCGGTCCGCACCCGCGGCGGCGACCCCGTTGCCTGCGTCGTCCTCGTGGACAAGCGCGGGGTGGACAGCCTCGCCGGCGTCCCCGTCTACTCGCTGTTGCAGGTGGTGTCGGTCACCGGGGGCGAGTGAGGACTGTCAGTACCACGACTCGTAGTAGTCGTTGACGGCCCGCCACCGCTCCGTGAAAGACTCGCGGTCGTCCGCGTATCGCTCCCGGAGCGTCGGGTCGGAGTCAAGCATCCCGTGAGAGCGGAGGAGGGCGTCGCTGGCCTCGTTCACGTCGTCGAACAGGCCCGCCGAGAGCGTCGCCGGAATCAGCGAGCCGACCGTGGTACGGGGCTCCATCTGCACCGTCTCGCGGTTCCAGATCGACGCCCGGAGTTCGTTCCACCAGCTCACCGGGTCGTCGCCGCCCGCTCGCCCGCCGCTGACGAGGTGGACGCGGTCGATATCCGTGTCGAACTGCGATTCGAGGAGCGGGAGGTACGTGTACTCCGCGAGGGCGATGCCGGTGGCGATGCCACGGAGGAACCTGCCGCGAACCGCCTCGGTCGAGAGGTCGCTATCCGGCCAGATACCGAAAAAGGAGTTGCCCATCGTCGGATCGAAGAAGGGGCTCCGGTCGGCCTGGAGGATCATCTCGTACTCGTCGCCGGGGGCGACACGCTGGGCGAGTTCCAGCCCGCGCGTCTCGCTGAAATCGAAGACGGTGCGACAGAACCACCGGAAGACGGCGCCGGTCTGGGCGGCGGCGCCGGCGAAGTACCCCTCGATCGGGTGGCGGTGGTAGTAGAGCGCGTCGTGGGGTTTGATCGACTCCGAGACGTACTTCACGACGCTCGTCGACCCACAGGTGATGTTGTAGTCGCCGGGTTCCAGTCCCCCGGCCGCGAGCGCCGACGCGTTACCGTCGGTCATGCCCTGGTACAACTCCGCGCCGCCGAGGCCGATGTCCTCCGCGAACTCGCTCGCCGCGACGCCGACGTACGTCCCCGGGGGCTCGATGTCGGGGAGGAGATGCGTCGGGAGGTCGACCCGATCGAACAGCGGCTCGAACCACGTCGGCGGGTCCCGGGTGATGTCGGCGCCGAATTTGAGCGCGTTCGTCCAGTCGGTGCGTACGTCCGTCCACCGCTCCTCAGCCTCGTGTTTGAGCCGGTTGAGCAGCCACGTCGTCGGGCTGAGCAGCCACTCGACCGACTCGAAGCGGTCGGGGTGGCGCTCCCGGAGTCGGAGGATCTTCGAGAGCGGGCTCGTCGCCGAGAGCGAGAGCCCCCGCGCCGCCAGTTCCTGTACCGGGCCGAGCGAACGGAGCCGCTCCGCCTGCTCCGGCGCCGACTCGTAGTACATAGACGGCTCGAACACCGGGTCGCCGGTCGCGTCGACGGCGACGACGGTCCCCGAGGTGCTGTCGACCGAACAGATCGTCCGCTTCGAGGGAAGATACAGCGCGGCCGAGCGGAGGGCACGCTCCCACTCTTCGATAGTGTGGTTGTCGATCTCCGACCGACCGCTCAAGACGACTTCGCCCGACGCGGTGTAGGCGGTCGTCCGCGCGCCCGCCGTCCCCAGGTCGATGCCGACGAGTTGGGGATCGTCCATGCGCGCCGTTACTACCCGGGCCGGTTGTGTCTTCCGGTCGGGCAGGTCAGTGCTGGCCGTAGCTCTCGAACACCGAGCGCAGGCGGTCGACCTCCTCGTCGGGCAGGATGACCGGGTCGCCGACGCTGATCGCCTGATAGTGGATGCGCGCGCAGTATTCGACCATCATCGACACCTCGAACGCCTCCTCGGCCGTCTCGCCGACGGCGAGGGTGCCGTGGTTCTGGAGGAGGCACGCGTCGTAGTCGGTGCCCATCGTCTCCGCGGCGAGTTCGCCGAGTTCCTCGCTGCCGGGCTTCTCGTAGCCCGCCACGGGGACCTGATCGCCGGCGAAGGCGATCAGGTAGTGTGACGCCGGGATGGGTTCGCCGAGCGAGGCGAAGGTGCTCGCGTACGGGGAGTGTGTGTGGACGACGCCGCCGATGTCGTCGCGGCGCCGGAGGATCATCGTATGCATCGGCGTCTCGCTGGAGGCGTCCAGGTCGCCCGCCACCTGTTCGCCGTCGAGCGTGACGAGGGAGACACGCTCCGGCGTCACGTCCTCGTAGGGGACACCGGACGGGTTGATCGCGACCGTCTCGCCGTCGGCGCACAGTTGGCTCACGTTACCGCCGGTTCCTTTCGTCAGCCCTTGGGCGAGCATCTCGCGTCCCAGGTCGCTGACGGTCGTCCGTTCCGCGCCGTACTGTAGGTTTTCTGCCATTGTATGTGGTGTGTACTGATCGTCCGCAGGTCGCTGTTCGTGGCTCGATTCGACTCGTGGAGAGTGGTTAATGACTCGGCGAGACCCTCCCGTGGAACGATTCCACCTCTGTACCCCGCGATTTGATCGTCATCCCGTCGTCGTCGAACAGGTTGAGCGCGTGGTAGTCGAGGGTAACCTGAATCGACGTTCGCTCCTCGGGCGTGTAGGAGGGGTCGACGCGGGCGACCCACGCATCGTCGAGGCCGACGTCGAGCGACAGGAAGTTGTCGCTCCCCATCGGTTCGACCACCTGTACCGCCGCGTCAAGCCGGCGCCCCTCGCCGTTGGACTCGGCGCCGTCGACGATCCGGAGATCCTCCGGTCGAACCCCGAGGGTCACGCTATCACCCGGTTCGACGGGGAGATCCGACGCCGCGTCGTCGAGCCGATACGTGAGCGACTCGTCGTGGTCGGCGACGAGCGCCGTCGTCCCGCCGCGGCGGACGACCGACATCGACATGAAGTTCATGCTCGGCGAGCCGATAAAGCCCGCGACGAACTCGTTGGCCGGGTGGTTGTACACCTCGTTCGGCGTGCCGACCTGCTGGAGTTCGCCGCCGTCGAGGACGGCGATGCGGTCGCCCATCGTCATCGCCTCGGCCTGGTCGTGGGTGACGTACACCGTCGTCACGTCCAGGTCGGTCTGCAATTTCGTGATCTCGGTCCGCATATGCGTCCGCAACTTGGCGTCGAGATTCGACAGCGGCTCGTCGAAGAGGAAGGCCGCCGGGTCGCGGACGATGGCCCGGCCGAGCGCCACGCGCTGTCGCTGCCCGCCCGAGAGCTGCGAGGGCTTCTCGTCGAGGAGCTCCTCGATACCCATCATCTCGGCCGTCTCCTCGACGCGTTCGCGCATCTCCGCCGTGGAGAGATCGCTCGAGTATTTGAGGCCGAAGGACATGTTCTCCCGCACCGTCTTGTGCGGGTAGAGCGCGTAGTTCTGGAACACCATCGCGATGTCCCTATCTTTCGGCTCCTTCTCGTTTACCACCTCGTTACCGATGGTGATGGTGCCCTCGGTGATCGTTTCGAGACCGGCGATCATGCGCAGGGTCGTCGACTTCCCGCAGCCGGACGGCCCGACGAGGACGAGGAACTCGCCGTCCTCGATGTCGAGGTCGAGATCCGACACCGCGACCACCTGCTCCTCGGCCGAGTCGTACACCTTACCGACGCCGTCGAGGGTGACGTTGCCCATGTTATCCTCCGGTCGTTGCGGGTTCGAGCGTTTCGGGATTCGATACGTGATCTGGCGTCTCACCGGCGAGCACCGCGGCGATGTCGTCGACCACCATCCGCGAGTGGCGGGTGACGACTTCCTCGGCGGCGCCGCCGAGGTGTGGCGTCGTCACCACGTTGTCGAGTGCCAACAACGGGTGGTCGTCCGGTAACGGCTCCTCGTCGTAGACGTCCAGTGCCGCGCCGCGGAGCCCGCCGGACTGCAGTTCGCCGACGAGGGCGTCCTGATCGATGAGCGCGCCCCGCGCCGTGTTGATGAAGTAGGCGTCGTCGCGCATCCGGTCGAACTCGTCGGCACCGATCAGGCCGCGTGTCGCGTCGGTCACCGGGACGTGGAGCGTGACGACGGCCGCCCGGTCGAGCAGGGCGTCCAAGTCGTCGACTTTCTCTACGCCGTAGTCGGCCATCTCGTCGGCGTCGATATACGGATCGTAGCCGACGAGGTCCATGTCGAAACCGGCGGCGCGGGCCGCCACCTTGCGGCCGATGGCGCCCATGCCGACGATGCCGAGCGTCTTGGCCTCGAGTTCGGGGCCCTTGAGCTCGACGTACGGCGAGCCCTCGGCGATGCCCCAGGTCACGTCCTCGCGTTCGCCGCCTTCGGCCGAATCGGCGCTCGGCTGGCCGGTGTAGGTTCCGGTGTGAAGGAGGTGGTGGCTGTGAGCGATATGGCGCGTGACACTCAAGATTAGGCCGAGCGTGAAGTCCGCGACGCTGACCGCGTTTCGGCCGGGGGCGTAGAGGACGGGAATCCCACGCTCGGTGGCGGCCGCGATGTCCACGTTCGCGTCCGGGCCGCCTCGCGGACACGCGATGAGTTCGAGGTCGGACGCGGCGTCAAGTACCTCGGCGGAGACGCCCTCGTAGCCGACGATCAGCAACTCGACGCCGTCGAGTAACTCGACGAACTCGTCGGTCGAGAAGCGTTCGGTGCGCGATTCGATCGGATGGTACACAACCTCACAGTCGAGGTCGCGTCGTAGTCGTTCCATAGCGTCGTCGTCGATGTTCGCCGTGATTAGCGCCTTCATGAGTGAGTCTCCGTAGTGAGCGTCATTCTTTGACCGCCCCCATGGTCAATCCTTCCACCAAGTAGTTGCGGATGGCGAGGCTGATAAGGACGACGGGGAGCACCGTCACGGTGCCCGCGGCGCCGAGCATCCCCCAGTCGATGGAGAGATACCCCATCGAGGCCTGGATCTGCAGAGGTGCAGTCTTGGTGTTCCCGCCGGTCAGTACGAGCGCCAGCAGGAAGTTGTTCCACGAGAAGATGAAGCTGATAAACGCCGCGGCGGCGATGCCGGGTTTGACCAGCGGAACCACCACCTCGCGAAACGCCTGAATCCGGTTGCAGCCGTCGATCATCGCCGACTCCTCCATCGATTCGGGGAGTTCGTCGATGAACCCCTTCACGATCCAGATGATCATCGGGAGCGTGATCAGGAAATGCGTGATCGTCAGTCCCGCGAGGCTGCGGGTCAGACCCGCCCCCGACAGGAAGACGTACAGCGGCACCAGAATCGACAGCGGCGGCACCATCCGCGTCGAGAGAATCCAGAAGCTGATGTGGTGATCGCCCGGGATATCCATCCGGGAGAGGCTGTACGCGGCCGGGACGCCGATGATGACGCTGATCGTCACGGCCCCCGCCGCCACGATGAAACTGTTCGTCAGGTAGGTCAGGAACTCGTTCTCGACGAAGACCGTGACGTAGTTCGAGAGGGTGGGATCGAACGGCAGGAAGGTCGGCGTCGAGTCGAGGATGGTCGACCGCGACTGCAGGCTGGTGAGGACCATCCAGTAGATCGGAAAGAGCATCCAGAGGCTCACGAGGGCGCCGAAGCCGTATTTCACCGCGACGGCGACGGCGTGTTTCGGGTCGTCGGTGAGGGCGGCGAGTCGGTCGCCGACCCCGACGGTACGGCTGCTCATTGTGCCCCCGCGAACCGCAGGATACCCATCGTCGTTCCGATCGTGATCACCAGCAAGATCAGGCCGAGCGCGGCCGCCTTCCCGCCGGCCAGGTTGACGAACGCGACGCGGTACAGGTAGATGTTGAGGATCTCGGTCGACGTGCCGGGGCCGCCGCCGGTCACGAGCCAGATGATGTCGAAACTCCGGAAGCTCCGCATCAGCCGGAAGACGACCGCGATTGCGATCATATACTTGATGTGTGGCAGCGTGATGTGTCGGAAGACGGCCCAGCGCGGCGCGCCGTCGACACGCGCGGCCTCGTAGAGCGTCTCGGGGACCGACAGCAGGCCCGCGAAGACGATCATGATGATCAGCGGCGTCCACTGCCAGACGTCGATCATGATCAGCGTCGCCATCGCCATCGTCGGGGACGAGGTCCACGCGGGTGCAGACACGCCGAGGAACGTCTCGATCATCCAGTTGACGACGCCGATCTGGCTGTTGAGCAGGAGTCGCCACATCAGCCCGGTGGCGATGGGCGTCATCACCATCGGGAGGATGAAGATGGTCCGGAAGATCGGGCGCCACGTCCTCGTCACCGACCGCAGGTAGAGCGCCAGACCGAGCCCGAGGAGCAACTCGACGGTCACCGAGGCGCCGGTGAAGATGACGGTCTTCTCGAGGGAGTTCTGGAAGCGGCTCTCGGCGAGCAGCGACGCGTAGTTCTCCAGCCCGATCCACGTCTGGGTCTGGCCGGCCAACGACCACTCGTGGAAGCTCATCCAAATCCCCATGAAGAAGGGATAGAGCGCCAGAAAGGCGAGGATGGCGACCGAAGGGAGCAGGAACAGCCACTTCAGCGTCCGGTCGGAGATGTCGAGCCGGTTGAGCAACGGCTCCCGGGTTCGCAGCCGGCCGACCTTCGCCTGTATCTCTCCAATTCCGATCACGAACACCCCTCCATTAGGACAGGTATTCGCTCGGGATCTCCTTGGCGAACTCCGTGATTGGTGGCGCAGCGTCGGAGAGTGCCTGCTGGGCCGATTTGGTGTCCGTGACGGCGGCGTTCATCGCCACCGCCGCCTCGGTCATGATGTCCATGTTCTGGGGCGTGTGCAGGGGCACCGGCGGCGGCGAGGACGGCACCATCTCCATTCCCTGACGGTGGGCCTCCCGCCACGACTCCTTGGGGCCGTTCTCGAGGTACTCGTCCTGCTCGAACAGCCAGTTGCTGCGGGCCGGACCGTACACCGGCTGGCCCTCCCACTGCTGGACGTTGTTGAGGAGGATCATCGGCCGGCAGGTGGCCCACTGGAGGAACAGCCACATCGCACCGGGGTTGTCGGTGTACTGGCTGATCCCCATCGCCCACTCCCAGGTGCTCGCGACTTGGTCGCCGTCCGGACCGGGCACCGGCGGCACCCACTCGGTCCGCTGGCGCTGCTCCGTCGTCCACGGGCCGATGGCCGAGGGCGTGTGGAGAATCATGCCGACCCGCCCGTTGCCCATCGCCTGGTTGGATCGGTACCAGTCGAACGAGCCGATGTCCGCGGGGCCGTAGTCGCCCATCATCTCGGAGAAGATTTCGAGCGACGCGACGCCCTGACTGGAGTCGAGGGTCGCCTGCCGGTTCCCGTAGTCGAGCCAATCCGCGCCGTAGGACTTGAACACCGTTGCCCAGTTGGCCGACGAGAGGGTGGTCGAACTCGCCCGGGAGCAGATACCCGCACGGTCCACCTCGTCGGATTCCTGGATGGCCTTCGCTACGTCGCGCATCGACGGGTAGTCGGTCGGCACGTCCATGCCGACCGTCTCGAGCGTCGGCTTGTCGTAGCCGAGACAGCCGTAGGCCTCGATGCCGAACGGCATGGCGATGAAGTCGTCGTCGCCGTACGTGAACGCGTCGAGCGCCGCCTGCGGGTAGTCGTCGAGGGCGAGCCAGTCCGTATCCGTCAGACTCGAATCGTCGATATACTGGTTGAGGTCTTTCACCCAGCCGGCGTTGTGGTACCGGGCACTCGGCCAGAGGCCGAGGAAGAACCCGTCGAAGACCCCCGTCTGGGAGTTCAGGTCGAGCGTCAGTTTCTGCCAGAGCTGGTCCTCCGGGAACGTGTTGTACTGGACGCTGATCCCCGTCAGTTCCTCGAAGTAGGGAAGGAGAGGCTCGGTCACCGAGGTGAACGGATGGACGTTCATCCCGGTAATGAGCGACGTTCCCTCGAACTGCTTCCAGTCGATACCGGCCTGCCGGCAGTGCTGGTTGATGCGTTCGCCCCACTCCTGCACCGCGGCGGACCGGGAGGGGAGGCCGGAGCTTCCGCCGCCGCCACCGCTCCCGTCGCCACCGCCGGTGCTGGTGCCGCCGCCGGAGCCGTCGTTGCTCGAACAGCCGGCCAGTCCGACGACGGAGGCGCCGCCGATCGTCTGCAGCACTCGTCGCCGATCCACCAGCGGCCGCCTCGACGAACGTTCCCGTTCGATCGTAGAGTCGTTGTGGTCTGTCATTGTCACTGCGACTGTGGTGCGTCGGCGCCGGCGCGGACCGGCCACCCGCGGGAGCGGCGCACGCCCCGCCGGATTACCCGCAGGCTGCTACCTGACACTGCGGGTGCCTATGCGTGCCACAGGCACGAGCCCACCGTTTAACACAAACATTAATAAATTTTTCTACGACCCCGATGCCCGCTGTCAGGTCACGAAAGATTATAACGATTGCTCGTCCGCGTTGACGCATGGCAGGGGTACTGATCGGCGTCGACGCGGGAACGACGAACATCAAGACGGTGGCGTTCTCGGCCGGAGGTGACGAACTCGCCCGGGCGAGTCGGAGAAACGAGGTTCTGACCGAGGACGGTCGGACCGAACAGGACATGGAGGCGACGTGGGAGCGGACGGCCGCGACCATCGAGGACGTGAGTGCGTCGCTATCGGCCGACGACCACGTCGTTGGCGTGGGCGTCACGGGCCAGGGCGACGGCTGTTGGCTCGTCGACGGTGATGGGCAACCGGCGCGAAACGCCATCCTCTGGAACGACAACCGCGCCGCGGATGTCGTCGAGGAGTGGGGCGAGACGGGGGTCAGCGAGCGCATCTTCGACATCTGTGGCAACGGGCTGTTCGCGGGGGCGAGCCTTCCGATCCTGCGCTGGCTTCACGACAACGAACCGGCGACGCTCGACCGCGCCGAGACGGTGCTTTTCTGCAAGGACTGGATCAAATACCGATTGACCGGGGAGCTGACCACCGATCTCTCCGACGCCTCGTTGCCGTATCTCGATGTCCGTACGCGCGAGTACACGGACGAACTGTCCGACCTCGCCGGCGTCCCGGGCGTCGAAACGCTGTTTCCCCGACTCGAACCGGCGACATCCATCGTCGGCACGGTCACCGAGTCGGCGTCGGCACGGACCGGCCTTCCCGCGGGGACGCCGGTCATCTCCGGCGTCATCGACATCGTCGCCTCCGCGGTGGGGAGCGGCGCCGCACGGCCGGGCGACAGTTCCTCAGTCGTGGGAACCACCGCGCTCAATCAGACGATCCTCGAGTCGGTTCCGGATCTCGACGAGCCGGTCGGCTTCACGCTGGCGATCACCGAGGATCGATACACGCGGGCGATGGCGTCGATGGCGGGGACGCCGAACCTCGACTGGGCGCGGGCGGAGATCGCCGAGACGGACGACTTCGACGCCGTCGAGGATGCGGCGCGGTCGGTCCCCACCGGCGCCGACGGCCTGCTCTATCACCCCTATCTCAGTTCGTCGGGCGAGCGGTCGCCCTTCATCGACTCGGCGGCACGCGCACAGTTCAGCGGCCTCGACCCCTCCCACACCCGCGCCCACCTCCTCCGGGCCGTCTACGAGGGCGTCGCCCTCGCCATGCGTGATTGCTACGAACACCTGCCGACCGAAGCCGACCGCGTCGTCGTCAGCGGCGGCGGCGCGGACTCGACGTTCTGGTGTCAGCTGTTCGCGGACTGTCTCGACACGACTGTGGCGGTCCCCGAGGGGAGCGAACTCGGCGCGCGCGGCGTTGCCCTCCTCGCGGGCGTCGCGCTGGACGCGTACCCCGGCATCGAGGCCGGGCTCGACGCGATGACGGGGATCGACCGATCGTACGACCCTCGGTCGGGGTACGCCGAGCGGTACGACGAGTGGTACGAGGTGTACCGAACGACCTACGAGGCGATGTTCGACGCCTGGGAGACACGGGCGGCCGTCCGCGACGAGTTGCGCGGGGACGGCCGATGACGCGGTGTCTGCTCGGCGTCGACGCGGGCACGACGACGATTACGGCCGTCGCGTTCGCGGCTGACGGGACCGAACGCGCCCACGCCGCCCGCGACAACCGCGTTCACCACCCCCGCGACGAGTGGGCGGAACAGGACATGACGACGACGTGGGAGCGGACAGCCGGGGCGATCCGTGAGGTGGTGACGGCGCTGCCGGCCGGCGACGAGGTGGTCGGTGTCGGCGTCACGGGCCAAGGCGGCGGGTGCTGGCTGCTCGACGCGGACGGGGCGCCGGCCGGAAACGCGATCCTCTGGACGGACGCCCGCGCGTCGGCGATCGTCGAGGCGTGGCGCGACGACGGGACGAGCGAAGCGCTGTTCGACCGCTGTGGCTACGGTGCCTTTCCGGGGATGGCGCTGCCCATCGTCCGCTGGCTTCGCGAGCACGATCCGGACGCCCTCGACCGCGCGGCGACGATCGTCGGCTGCAAGGACTGGATTCGCACCCGTCTGACGAGGACGGTCGGGAGCGATCCGACCGACACGTCACTGATCCACCGCGACATCCGGGGCGACGGCTACCGCACCGACACCCTCGAACTCGCCGGCGTGCCGGCGGTCGGTGATCTCGAACCGCGGGTCGACGCGCCGACGAGCGTCGTCGGCGAGGTGACGGCCGACGCCGCCGCAGCCACCGGACTTCCAGCCGGGACACCGGTCGTCGCGGGGACGATGGACGTGGCGGCCTCGGCGTACGGCAGCGGCGCGTACGAACCGGGCGAGGGGTCGACCGTCCTCGGGACGACGCTCCAGAACCAGGTCCTTCTGGAACGCCCACGGATCGTCGGGCCGCCGACGGGCTACACGCTCGATCTCGGGATCGACGGCCTGGGACTCCGTGCGATGGGCACGATGGTGGGGACGCCGAACCTCGACTGGGCGCGGGCGCAGATCGCCGAGACGGACGACTTCGGCGCCGTCGAGGACGCGGCACGGTCGGCGCCGATCGGCGCCGACGGCCTCGTCTACCACCCCTACCTCAGTAGCGCCGGCGAGAAAGCGCCGTTCGTCGACCCGGCGGCACGCGCGGGGTTCAGCGGTCTCGACCCTTCCCACTCCCGCGCCCACCTCCTTCGGGCCGTCTACGAGGGTGTCGCCCTCGCTGCGCGCGACTGTTACGAATCGTTACCGACCGACCCCACGACGATCACCGTTAGCGGCGGTGGCACGCGGTCGGCGTTCTGGTGTCGGCTGTTCGCCGACTGCCTCGATACGCCGGTGACGGTGCCCACGTACGGCGAACTGGGTGCGAAAGGCGCCGCCATGCTGGCGGCGATCGGGGTGGATCGATACCCCGACCTCGGCGCGGCGGTCGAGGCGATGAGCGGCGCGGCGACGACACACACACCCCGCCCGGAGCCCGCGTCGATGTACGACGCCCTGTACGAGTACTACGATGCCGTCGCGGAATCGATGGCCGATGCGTGGGCGCTTCGCCGGACCGTCGCCGAGTCGTTCGACGCGGTCGACGAGTGACGCCGCCCGACGACCCTGTATTCTGTATAGCAGAAGCAGGTTGTCGATCGTCCCGAGAAGGCCTCAAATCCTATTAGCGCACGTCTGTACGTGGATTCGTCGCTCCTTGTACCGGACGGGACGGTAAATGATGCCCGTGTATCCGCGACGTTTCGGTATACTGTTCTGAATGAAAGAACATTAGGTCTCTCGGTGGGTACGGCGTCGCATGGGAGACCCCGCGAACGTCCCGGTGAAGTCGGTCGAGACGACGCTCGCCATCGTCGAGGCGCTTCAGGAGACGAACGGTGGCGAACTCACGGCCCTCGCCGATAGGGTCGGCCGGTCGAAGAGCACAGTACACAACCACCTGCAGACCCTGGAACGCCACGGCTACGTGGTTAGAGACGGGGACCTGTACCGACTCGGGCTTCGGTTTCTCGACCACGGCGGACACGCGAGAGCGCAGACGCCGAGTGTCCACCTGATCCGGCCGAAAATCAGCGAAATCGCCGACTCGACCGAGGAGATCTGTCAGTTCGTCGTCGAGGAACGGGGGCGAGGGATCGTCCTCTTCCAGGAGCGGGGCGACGACGCCGTGGAGACACAGACCCGGATCGGCACGTCAGTCGCGCTCAACGGCATCGCCGGCGGGAAGGCACTGCTCGCGCACCTCCCGGACGACCGGGTCGACGATATCCTCGCCGAACGGGGGCTGCCAGCGCTCACCGATCAGACTATCACCGATCGGGAACACCTGCTCGACCGCCTCGACACCGTTCGTGACCGTGGGTACGCCATCAACGCCGGGGAACACATCCGCGGGATGCGGGCGATCAGCGTCCCGATCAAAACGACCGAAGGCGACCTTCTGGGGGCGATCAGCGTCGCCGGACCCTCCTATCGACTCGAGGAGTCCACCCACGAACGGTCCATCGTCGACAGCCTCCTCGGCGTCGCCAACGAACTGGAACTCAACGTGACGTACTCGCGGTTCTGAGGGTGGCGTTTATTCTGTTTTGCAGAAAATAACGTCGGCCACTGACTCGGCGACGAGCGGCCCGGACGAGCGCCCACAAACTCGCCGCGTGGTTCGACCGGGAGACGCTGTGGGTGACCAACCGGGGGGCCGATACGGGCGATCGGGCGGTCGACGCCGTCGACTGCTCACCGACGATAGCGTGCATCAGAGACCGAAACCGGACGGAACCAGGTAGAGTGGGGTCGACGTCGACGACCGTTCGTACGATTTCGTCCCCCACCGAACGATCCATCCCTATCCGACGGACGTGGGGCCGAACGTGACGGGACCGAACGGCGCGTCCCGACACGAACCCGCCGGTCCATCGGACGCCTGCGAAGCTTTCGTCCACAGATCATATCAAATTTTGTTACTGTATATTCAAATGTTATAACGCGTGCAGTAATGACACGGAGGGCCACCCGGTCCGGCGTTCGTGGCGGTAGAGTGCCCGACGACGTTGCCGAAATCGTTCGCGTTGGAACGGCTGAAATTCACAGTTCGAACCCGTTTCGACGGTTCTGATGTCGGTCGATGGGACTCCGGAGGCGGTCGAAATCGCTCCAGTTCGGCGAATCGTTCGGGCTCCGCACACCGTTTCGGGCCGACGATCCGAATGATAGAAATCGGATACGATAAATTTAATCTAACTAGAGTAGTACGTCACCGTGATGTCCGTGGCCCGGTCTCGAATCGACGAACCGCGGGCCCGAGCGCTCGGGAACACCCCACGCATCGACCGAAGAGGGGAGACGTCGGGACGACGGGACCGATCGAAACGGGGTTCGAGCGACCGTACGACATCCCGCCGAGCGAGATGAGCGAACGGTGTATGGCCGCCCGCGAGCGGGCGGTATCGACCGTCGACGCCCTCCCTCTCGCTTCATCCGGGTCCGGTGACGGCACCATGCACATCGCGAACGCCACCGAGACGAGGATGCTGTCCGCGCCGTCCCGCGGCGGGTTCTCGCACAGCCCCCGCGAGTGGACGGACCGGAGTAGCTACGCGGGTGTGGACGGCCGGAGTGGCGAATCTCGCACGCGAACGAGGATCGGTACCGAGCCACGGAAGCGTGTTCACGACACGAAAATTCCTCGTCGATCGGCGTGCGCTTCATACTGTTTATTGTAAGTCATTACCGGTGGGTCGCCAAGCCGGTCCGGCGACCCACTGGTAACCAGTTACAATAAACAGTATCAGTCGACTCGTCGGTTCGGCGACGCTCGGTCGGTACGGAGGTTCGCGTACTCCCCGGTCGTCTCCGCGAGTTCCTCCTTGCCGGAGCGATAGAGGAAGTTGCGGTTCCTGACGGACTCTCCCGGGGTTGGAGGCCGAGTTCGTACTGGTCGCCGGTCTTGGCGACGAAATCCTCCTGCCGGAGCGTCGCCAGGTAGTGGTACATCCATTACCGTGGGAGCCCACTTGATCGTTCACCTGTCCCAAACGGGATCGAGTCGATGTCCGGAAATTCGGTCGTACTGTCGCCCGAACCCCCGCCGAGGAACGACCCCGACCCCGTTCCATCGGCGGTAGCGACACACTGCGATGGTGATCCACCTCGTTTCCGAAACGAAAACGGGCCGATCGGAGGTTTTCTAACACCAGTAATATTGTTATTTTAGCGCGCGGCGGCGGAGTACAACAACGTTTTTATGATACGAGGGTGAGGGTAGACCGAAATGGATACGAAACTACTTGGGCAGGAAGCTACCCTTCGGGTGCGGAACGTCGGCGGCATCGACGAGACGGCCGTGGAGTTCGATCCGGGGATCACGATTCTGACGGGGAGAAACGCGACGAACCGAACGTCGTTGCTCCGTTCGATCATGGCAGTCATGGGGAGCGACGACGCCTCACTCAAGGCCGACGCCGACGAGGGGCGCGTCGAACTCACGGTCGGGGACGAGCGCTACGTACGGACGTTCACGCGGACGAACGGCACGGTGACGACTGGGGGGGACCCGTTTCTGGACGACCCCGAACTGGCGGATCTCTTCGCGTTCCTGCTGGAGTCGAACGAGGCGCGGCGATCGGTCGCCCGGGGCGCGGACCTACGCGAACTCATCATGCGGCCGGTCGACACCGAGGCGATCCGGGCAGAGATCCGGGAACTCGAACGCGAGAAATCCCGGATCGACGACGAACTCGACGAACTCGACGACCTGAAAGGCGACCTACCGGAGCTCGAACGGAAGCGGAGCCGCCTCGAAGGCGATATCGAGGAGAAGCGGGCGGAACTGGCGGCGAAAGAGGAGGACATCGAGACGCTAGACGCCGACCTCGACGAGACGCGGGAGGAGAAACGGGAGCTCGAATCGCGGCTCGACGACCTGCGGGAGAAGCGTTCGTCGCTGGAGCGGGTGCGATCCGACATCGACCTCCAGCAGGAGAGCATCGAGTCGCTCACGGCCGAGCGCCGGGAACTGGAAGGCGAGCGCGACGACCTGCCCGAGACGCCGATGGGCGAACACGCCGACCTCGACAACGAAATCGAGCGCCTCCGGGAGCGAAAGGAGACACTCGAACGCGAGGTGAGCGATCTACAAGACGTCATCGGGTTCAACGAGGACCAACTCGACGAGACGGGGTCGATCGCAGCACACCTTGGCGGGGACGAGGACGGCGCCGTGACGGACGCGCTCGTCGACGAATCGGTCGTCTGCTGGACCTGCGGCACCACCGTCGAGGCGGATCGGATCACGAACACGCTCGATCAGCTCCGGGAGATCCGCCAGGAGAAACTCGAGACGATTCGATCGCTCGAATCGGAACTGAGTCAGCTGAAAGACGAGCGCCGGACCTACCGGAAACAACAGCAGCGCAAGGAGACCATCGAGCGAAAACTGAGCGACATCGACGGCGAGATCGAGGACCGCGAGACCCGGCTCGAGAGCTTGCGCGCCGAGCGCGAGGGGCTCAACGAGGACATCGAGGCGCTCGAGGCCGAGATCGAAACCCTGGAGTCCGACGATTTCGGCGACATTCTCGACCTGCACAAGGAGGCAAATCAGCTCGAGTTCGAGCTCGGACGGCTGGAGTCGGACCTCGACGACGTGGCCGACCGGATCGGCGCCATCGAGGAGCGCCTGACCGAGGAAGACCAGCTCCGGTCCCAGCGTGAGGAACTCAACGCGGAGCTGCGTGATCTCCGGACGCGGATCGACCGGATCGAGGAGAACGCCGTCGAGCAGTTCAACGACCACATGGCCTCTGTCCTCGACATCCTCGGCTACGAGAACCTCGAACGTATCTGGATCGAACGGGTCGAACGCACCGTCCGCGAGGGGCGTCGAACCGTCGAAAAGACGCTGTTCGAACTCCACATCGTCCGGAGCACCGAGAACGGGGCGACGTTCGAGGACACCATCGACCACCTCTCCGAGAGCGAACGCGAGGTGACCGGCCTCGTGTTCGCGCTCGCAGGCTACCTCGTCCACGACGTGTACGAGACGCTACCGTTCATGCTGCTCGACTCGCTCGAAGCCATCGACTCCGACCGTATCGCCGCTCTGATCGAGTACGTCGCCGACTACGCCGAGTTCCTCGTCGCCGCCCTCCTCCCCGAGGACGCACAGGCCCTCGACGACGTGTACGCCCGCGTGACGGAGATTTGAGTACCCGATTGGCTAACACCCATATCGGTGTTATTGCTATTCGTCGGCCGCGCAGTCACACCCACCTCGTTCCAGCAGTTCGACGACGCTGTACTGGGCGCCACAGTCCTCACAGAGTACGTCGACATCGACGAACAGGCGGAAAGTGCCAAGGGTGAGCCGGTCGGTCGAGCGGAGGCGGTCCAGACTCCCCTCCGTGATCGACCGGAGCCGCGAGCGGAGGCGCTGGATCGTATCGACGACCGACTCGACCTGCTCGCTATCGGACGGCTCCTCGTACGTAGCGTCGCGGTACTCGGTCAGGTACGAGCGGATGGCCTGATAGGTGATGAAATCGCGTTCGAGGCCGTCGACGTCGACGCCGTCGCGTTCGAGTCGGGCGCGTGCCTCCGTCCGCATCCCGCTGCTCACGTCGTCGGCGGTGAGGAGGCGATAGAGGTTCTCCACCTCGCCACTGACCGTCGACGCCCCCGCTGCGGTCAGGGCACTGTCGAGAAGGCGTCGGTTGAACAGCGCCGCGAGGTCACGGAGGCTCCGACGCTCGTCGCCCTCGGCGGTCCAGAGCCGTTCGAGTTCGTCGCCGAACGACTCGCCGAGGCCGTACTCGTCGATCAGCCGGGCGACCTTGCTCGACGGTCGATCGCTATCGTCGCGGTTGTCGGTCATGTCTTGCTACTTCATGCGATGCGGCACACATAAAAGACGCGGCACGTCGGTCGTCGGTCCGGAGCGTTCGGCCGTTCACAATAAGATAACGCCGCCCCGACTGCCCGACGACTCCACGGCCCGTGACCGTGTTCCACGGGAGCGTCCGCGTAGCGCCGGTGCGACGAACGGCTCACCGAGTTACTGTGCCATGACACCACACCACAGTAAGGCGTCCCGTCGAAACGGCGGGCTCGCTCGACTCGAACTCGTTTCGTGAAATGAAACGGCGATTCGGGCGCCGTCACGGTCACGAACGGCGCGTGAGTGCAACTATGGGTGGTCACCGAGTGTGTGTTACCGCCGAGTACGGTCGCGTCGTCGCTGTCGGCCGATTCGGGCGAGATATCGACAGCGTAGCCGCCGGAATCGGCGACGACGACGGCCGGCGCGCCGTATCGAGGCTCGTTCTCCTGGCCGACCCGAGGGGGTGTCGATTCGTGCCATCGTAAACACACGAACAGTCGGCTTTTGGCGAGAATAAAATTTGGTCTTTAACTTCTGTTCTATCCGGGACCACGAACGACCGGCAAATACCGTCAGATATCGAATATATAGACATTTCGTGGGCGGCGTTACTTATAGAGAAACGATTAAGTCACTGCGAATTAGTTTTCGTGCCATGGTGAACCGCAACACTCCCGGCACGATCAAATCGGGCGAACAACTGCTCGAGGTGGTCCAGGCGTTACAGAAACTGGGCGGCGCCGGCGTGACGGAACTCGGGGAGTATCTGGACATGGAGAAGAGTCACGTCCACAAGTATCTGAAGACGCTGGAGCAGACGAAATACGTGGACAACACCGACGGCGAGTACGCGCTGAGTTTCATGTTCATAACGCACGCGGAACACGTCAAAAAGCAGAGCAAGCTGTGTCAGGTGGCCAAAAACCGCGTGGAGAAGATGGCGAACAACGTCGACGACGTGGTCAAGTTCTCCGTCAAACAGGGCAACTACTCCATCGGCGTCTACATCAACAACGACTCCAATATGTTCCAGGTCAACTTCCTCCCGGGGCGACGGGAGTATCTACACCAGTCCGCCCCGGGGAAAGCGATGCTCGCCGAGGAGTCGGACGAACGAATCCGGGCGTACGTCGAGGAGACCGGACTGCCGCCCCGGGAGGACGACACCGTAACGACCGCAGAGGAGTTGTTCGCGGAGGTGTCCACCATCCGTGACCGCGGCTTCGCCATCAGTAGCGGCGAGTGGCACGAAAAAATAAACGGCATCGGCGCGGTCATCACGGGACCGACGGGCAAGGTCGGTGCGATCAACGTGTTCGGTCCGGCGGCCAGCCTCCCGGAGGAGTACCTGATCGAGGAGTACGGCGACGACCTCCTGCGGATAACGAGCCAGATCGAACACAAAGTGGAACAGGAGATGGAGGCGTAGCGCGGGCGTCTCGGGGCCGAGGGTTCCGCACCAACTAATTTATACTCCGACTCGCGTCGTTAGCACACCGTGATCGAACACGAACGGACGGACACGGCGCCACGAGGACTGCCACACGAGACGGCCGAGGGAACGGCACGGACGGACGCGGGTGGCGACCCATGAGCCCGACGATCACCCGGATCGAGGTCGACTCGTTCACCTATCCGGTCGAAGGCGCCCGCCTGAAACCGGCGGTCCGGAAACTCGTCTACGCGCCGGGGGAGACACACGAGCGAACCGCACACGGGATCCGCATCCACACCGACGTGGGGGTGACCGGGGAGTACATCGGTGGGAACGGCCCGGGGCTCGCACAGATCGACATGTGTGCCCGGTCCCTGCTCGGCGAGAATCCGCTGGATCGAGAGCGACACTGGGCGTCGATGCGCCAGGGGCTCCGCAAGTACGACCAGATGGGACTCGGTATGCTCGATATCGCCCTCTGGGATTTCGCCGGCCGGCACGTCGACGCGCCGATCCACCAGTTGCTCGGGACGTACAGGGAGCGGTTGCCCGCGTACGCCTCGACGTACTTCGCGAATCCCGAGGACGGCCTCGACTCCCCGGCGGCCTTCGCCGACTTCGCGGAGACCTGCCTCGAATACGGCTATCCGGGGTTCAAGACCCACACCTGGTGTGGGGAGACCGACATCGAACGGGAGCAGGCCCTGATCCGAGCGGTCGGCGAGCGGGTCGGGGATCGGATGCGGTTGATGCACGATCCGGTCTCGAAATACGAGACGTTCGCGGACGCCCTCGCCGTGGGGACGGTGTGTGACGAGTACGACTACTTCTGGTACGAGGACCCGTACAGTGACGGGGGTCGGTCACAGCACGGGCACCAGAACCTGCGCCAGCGCCTCGACACGCCGCTCTTGCTGACGGAACTCGTGCGGGGACTGGAGCCGACGACCGATTTCGTTGTGAACGGCGCGACGGACTTCGCCCGCGCCGACCCCGAGTGGGACGGCGGAATCACGGGGGCGATGAAGATTGCCCGCGCCGCGGAAGGGCTCGGCGTCGACATCGAGTATCACCTCGCTGGGCCCGCACAGCGCCACTGTATGGCTGCGACGCGCAACACCAACTTCTACGAACTCGGGCTCGTCCACCCGGAGTCGAAGCGTCCCCACACAGAGTATCCCGTCTACCAGGGAGGGTACACCGACCGCATCGACGCGATCGACGACGACGGTACGGTGCCCGTGCCAACCGGCCCGGGACTCGGCGTCGAGTACGACTGGGAGTACGTCGAGGCGAACCGGATCGACAGACGCGTCTACGACTGATACGGATTATTGTAACTGTTCACCGGTGGATCGTCGGCCCATCTCGGCCACCGGTACTGACTTACGATAAATCGTATGAGACGGGGTAGTGTGAGCCCGAACCCGTGATTCGTCGGGAGGGTCCGCGAACCACGGGGACACCGTTATCCCCTACGGCGGGCCGTCGATGCCGGTGGGGCGCCGACACGACTGTCCCCATCCGAACGTTCATGTGCGACGCTCTCGTTACCCGAACCACCATGGAACACGCCAACGGACCCCTGTTGACGATCGACGTCGGGGACCGAAGCGTCGAGGAATCGGCCATCGACGACCACCTCGAATCGTTCCTCGGCGGGCGGGGCATCGCAACCAAACTCGCCCACGAGCGCATTCCGTTCACCGCCGATCCGCTCGGCCCGGAGAACCGAGCGTACCTCTCGACCGGGCCGTTACAGCAGTCACGGATGTCGTTCACCGGCCGCATGAACATGACCGCCCTCTCGCCGCTGACCGACGGCCTGGTCTCGACGAACGCCGGCGGCTACCTCTCCCGAAACTTCGCGGGGACCGGCTACCCCGTCGTCGAGGTTGTCGGCGAGAGCGACGAGTTGCTGGCGATCCACGTGAGCGACGACGGCGTCGAATTCGAGACGGTGCCCGAACTGCGCGAGGCCCACGTCCCCCACGTGAGCGAGGTGATGAACGACCGCCACGGCCTCGAATCGGAGAACCTCGTCACCATCGGGCCGGCCGGCGAGAACCTGGTCCGGTTCGCCTGCGTCATGACCTACGACTCGCGGGCGTTCGGACGCGGGGGACTCGGCGCCGTGCTCGGCTCAAAAGGCGTCAAGACCATCTCCTTTGCGGGCGAGTCGGCGCCGACGGTCGACCTCTCGTCTCAGGTCCAGTCCGAGATCCACGGCGAGGCGGCGACGACCGACGACATGATGAAACGTCAGGGGACGACCGCCGGCACGCAGTTCATCAACGACAACTTCTCGCTTCCCACCCGGTATTTCTCCGAACTGTCGTTCGAGGACGTCGAGGGCATCAACGGCGACGCCGTCGAATCGAAAAAATACGAGAAGGCGGCCTGTTCGGTCTGTGCCTTCGCCTGTAAACTCCCCACGAGGGACGAAGCGTCCGGCGTCGAGACGGAGGGACCGGAGTTCGAGACGGTGTTCTCGTTCGGCAGCAACCAGGGGATCGGTGATATCGTGGACGTGATGCAGTCGAACGAGCTCTGTGACCTGCTGGGGATGGACACGATCAGCGCCGGCAACGTCGTCGCCGCGTATCTCGCTGCCGAGGACGAGTTCGGGAACGCGGAACTCGTCCACGACCTCCTGCCCAAAATCGCCCACCGCGAGGGGATCGGGGATCTACTGGCGGAGGGGGTCGACCGCGCACACGCGGACCTCGGCGTCGAGAACTGGAGCGTCAAAGGCATGGAGTTCGCCGCCCACGACGGCCGCGTGCTCAACGGACAGGGGCTCTCGTACGCCGTCGCGAACCGCGGCGCCGACCACATGTACGGCAACATGCTGAGTCCGGAATACGACGGCGCCGTCGACCCCAACGGGCTCTCCGCGGAGAAAGTCGAGTTGCTGATCCACCGGGAAAACAAGATGGCAGTCCGTGACAGCGGGGTCCTCTGTGCGTTCGGCATAGACGACTACGTCACCGAGTCGGATTTCGCGGCGTTGCTGCGGACCGACTGGGAACGACTCGACGCCATCGGTGACCGAATCGTGGCCCTAGAACGGCATTTCAACAACCAGCGTGGACGGGACCGGGCCGACGACCGCCTGCCGTACGACATCGAGGGGTTCGAGTCGGCGCTGGAGCAGTACTACGCGGGGCGACAGTGGAACGACGACGGGACGGTCCCGGAGGCAGTCGTCGAGAGCTCCCTCTGATAGGTCCCGGCCGACGACGCTCGTCGTCGATACCGCTGGCAGATCAGTCCCGCACCGGCGACGTGGAGAGGCTCACCACGTCGCCGTCGGCGAGGGGAGCGTCCCGATCGAGGTGAGTGCGATCACGCATCACGACCACCCCGTCCTCGTCGCGAGCGAGTCGGGCGAAGTCGGGATTGGCCTCCCCGAGTCGGTCGAGCACGGTCGCGACGGTCGCTCCTTCGGGGAGGGAGCGTTCGAGGGACTGCGCTCCGAGGGCCGTGCGGACGGCGCCGTAACACCTGAGTTCGACGTTCATGCGGGACGGTCGGTGGCCACTCACTCGAACCTATCGATCGGCGAGGACGGGCCGGCCTGTGGATTCATGTAGCCACCCGGCAAAGCGGGTGTATGGACATCGAGTGTGTCTGTTTCGGCCCGATCCGGGAGGCAGTTGGGACGAAGACCGTGGTGCAAACCCTGGCGGCGGGGTCCACGGTGGATGACCTGCTAGCGGAACTGGATCGCGAACTGGACGGGTTTCGCGGCGCCGCCCTGACCGAGGACGGCGAACTTCGTGAGGGGATCGTCGTCACGGTCGACACCGACAACATCCGACAGCGAAACGGCACGGCGACGACGCTGACCGATGGCGACACCGTTCGGATCACGCCGCAGATCCAGGGCGGGAAGCCGGATCGACGCCCGCGGAGCCACTCGCGACACCGATCGGCTGGGGCCGAAGGCGGCGAATAGCGCGCGGAGACACGACGGAACGGCGCCACCGGCGGGAGCGGGGTTGACACCCGGATCGGCTCAGATACCGTGTGGATGCACCGTTGCCCGGTACGCTTCACCGGACTCCTGGGCGGCGTAGGCTGTCTCCGCGTCTTCGAACGTCGTCTTGAAGTTGAACAGCTTCCGGAACGGAACGTCGTCTTCCAGTTGCGACAGCAGTTCGATCGCGGACTCGAACTGTGTCGGGGGGTACGCCAGACTTCCGTAGATGTTCAGCTCCTTCTGGACGATCCGGGTGGGGTTGATCTCGCTCTCCCCGTTGTACGCGAAGTGGCCGGCTTCGACGTACGTGCCGCCGTCGTGTGGTAGCTCCAGACCTTGCTCGACCGCCTGTGGGACGCCAGCCGCTTCGATCACGACATCGGGACCGACGTTTCCGTTCGTGAGTTCCTTGACGGTCGTGACGAGTTCGTCCGGTTCGTGGTCGGTCAGGTTCACGAGGTCCGTGGCACCAAACTCCTCGGCGAGTGCCAACCGTTCGTCCAAGGCGTCGATGGCGATGATCTGTCCGGCGCCGGCCGCCGTCGCGGAGCAGATGGCGAAGAGACCGACCGGGCCGGCGCCCTGTACGGCGACGCTCCGCCCGACACCGAACCCTTCGCGCATGTGTGGGAGTCCGGGCTGCATCGACCGTTCGAAGGCATGCATCCCGACCGACAGCGGCTCGACGAGCGCACCCAGTTCCACGACCATCTCCTCGGGAAGTTTGTAGTAGGCGGCCTTCGGCGGCAGGACGACGTATTCGCTCATGCCGCCGGCGTACTGCTCGTCGACGTTGTCGAAGCCGAACCGATCGGGGTCCTTGCTCAGTCGGGGACGGCCCGGCATGTTTCGGGCGTACCAGTCGTCGCTGCCGCCGGGCATCGCCGGGACGACGGCTAGGCGGTCCCCCTCCTCGATGTCGGCCCCTTTCGAGTCGGTCTCGACGCGTTCGCCGACGTGCTCTATCTCACCGGCGAACTCGTGACCCGGGACGACGGGGAAGTCGAGATCCATTCCCCCGTTGTACATATGTACGTCGGTGCCGCAGATGCCGGACAGTTCGACGCGGAGAAGCACGTCGTCCGGACCGGGGTCGGGAATCTCGATCTCCTGGTGACGTACCGTTCCGGGTTTCGTCATGACTACTGCAGTGGTCTCCATACCATTTCCCTTCCCGAACAACAGCATATAAATTTTTCCTAAATTGGGGGCGTACGCCGGCAGTCGAGGGCGACAACTAATTTAGATAATCCAACATGAATGCATAATGTTTATTAATTTGTGACACAGTCTCAAGCCCATGTCACGAGACAGTGACGTATCTAGACGGACGGTTATCAAAACGACCGGGGCGGTGGGAGCGTTCGGAGTGAGTCTCGCGGGCTGTTCGGGGGGCGGTGGCGGCGGTACGGACACCGGTTCGGACGGGTCGGGCGGCGGCAGTACGGACACCAGTTCGGGCGGGTCGGAGGCGGAACTCACGCTGACGATCGGCGGGGTGATGACGAAGCCGGGGAGTGCGTGGGAAGGAGCACAACCGTCCGGTCACTGGGAGTTCGAAAAGCGTGTCGAGGAGCGGACCGGCGGTCGAATACAGGTAGAAAACGTCGCCGAGGGACAGCTCTGTGGAGAGCTGACCTGCCCGGACAAAGTCCGACAGGGCGCAGTCGAGATCGGGAGCGCCTCGATCGGGAACTCGACGAAATTCTATCCGATGAACGATATCTGGATGTTGCCGTTTACGTTCCCGAGTCCGCAGTCGCTCGGCTACGTCCATCAGAAGCCCGAAACGTGGGAACAGTGGTGGGTTCCGTTCGCACAGGAGTTCGGCGTCGTTCCCCTGTGGATGCACGCACCGACGCTGCGGTCGATCAACATCGGCCTCGACAGATCCAACAGTCGGGATTCGGCCCACCGGCTGCCCGCGGACGTCAAGGGGATGGACTGTCGTCGGACCGGCAGTCAGGTGTCCGGAATCTGTCTCAACGAGTGGGGGATGAGCCCGGTTTCCGTGTCCTGGGCGGACAGCCTTCAGGGCCTGCGAACCGGGGTGGTAGGCGGCATGGAAGCGGCGATTTCACCCATCTGTGCGTATCAAGGTAACATGGCCGACTCGCTGGGGGAGAGCGTCCACAACCAGTGGACGATCCACAACGACGTGAAGTGGGCCAGCGTCGAGTGGCTCAAGGGGCTGTCGGAGGAAAACAGGGCGATCATCGCCGAGGAATCCCGGAGGATCTATCGGGATCTCGTGCGGATGAACCCCGAAATCCACCAGCAGAGACTCGGAACCCATACCGACGACCCGCCGGAGAGCGCCTGCGTGAACGAACACGACCTGCAGGTAAACTACATCGAAGGCGACGAGCAACGGCAGTGGATGGATATGGTCTCGTACGAGCAAAACGCCGATCTGTACTCGGACATTATCGGGAGCGCCGATCAGATCGGGGTCGACGGGGAGGCGTTCCACGAATACCTGCACGACTCCGCCCGGGAGTCCGCGGTCCCGGACGGGTTCTGGGGCGACGACTACACCGTCGACGCGTGGTGGGACGACTACCTCGAAGAGATGTAACCGATCCGCTTGAATACGATCTATGAATACGACGCTTCTACGGAAACTCGAACGGAACTTCGAGGGGTATATCGGGACGATCATGCTGTTCGCGTACACCCTACTCATCGGCTACACGATTTTCCAGCGGGAGACGTTCGGCGACCCGCCCTCGTACACGCTCTCGGTGACGCTCTACCTGTTCACGTGGATGACGTGGCTGGCTGCGGGCTGGGCCATCCGCCACGATTCGCATTTCCGGTTCACGCTGCTCCGTGAGCGGCTCTCCAACCGTGTGAACTACGCGCTCAGATACCTCGACATCGTCGCGTGGGTCTTTTTCGCCGGGATCGTCACCGTGTATCTGCTCGAAACCCTGCAGCTCAGGCTGGAGTCGGGCCGACAGATACTCGGGACGCCGATCCCGCTCTGGACGGCGTACTTGGCAGTCGCCGTCGGAATGGTTCTCATCGTCGTCCGATCGCTACAGAAGGCGGTGCTGATCCGCCGACAGTACAAGAACGGCGAGGACATCACGCCGACATCGAAGGTCGATATATGATCGTCGCGGCACTCTCGACCGGCGAACTCCTGCTGTTCGCGACGGTGCTCTGTGTGGTCCTGTTCGCCATCGGAATCCCGATCTATCTCGTCTTCGGCTTTTGGGGGCTGGTGTACCACGCTACCTCCGCGAGCTTCCCGATCAGCAACATAGCCACGGAACATTACGCCGTTCTGCAGACCTTCCCGTTCACGGCGATTCCGCTGTTCATCCTCGTCGGAGACCTGATATACGAGTCCGGCATCGCGGAGGATGTCGTCGAATTCACCAGGGAGACGATCGGCTGGTGGCCGGGATCGACCGGGAACACGGCGATCGGAACGGCGTCGATATTCTCGGCGATAACCGGGTCGAACGCCGCGACCACGGCATCGGTCGGGAACGCCCTGTACCCCCAGATGGAAGACGAGGGGTACGAAGACACCTACGCCGCAGGGACCATCGCCGCCGGCGGCGTTCTCGGGGCAATCATTCCACCTAGTATCCTGCTGATAATTTACGGCGTCGCCTTCGGCGTCTCGATCGTCGAACTGTTCAAGGCCGGCATCGCCCCCGGAATCGGGATGTTGATCGTCCTCGTCGGGATCAACACGTACTACTCGAAAAGGAACAGCTACGGGTCGCAGACGAGCCGCGGAATCGACCCGCTCGAGGCGGTCAAAGCCGCGTGGAACGCGAAGATCGGCATCGGAACGATCGTGATCCTGTTGGGTGGGATCTTTGCGGGGATCTTCACCCCGACCGAGTCGGCCGCCGTGGCGGTCATCTACATTCTCGCCCTGTCGGTCGGCACGGGGAGAATCACCTCTTTCGAACAGATCGTTCGCGCCTCGTTCTCGTCGTTGCTGTTGCTCGGGGTCATCATTCCGATGGTCGTGACGTCGGTCCTGATCCAACAGAGTATGTCGAATTTGGGGCTGCAGACGCTGATAGCCAACGCAGTCATCGGGCTCCAACACCCGTATCTCATCCTCTTTGCGATCCTCGCCATCATCTGGATCGCCGGGACGGTGATGGACGCGACGCCGAACCTGCTTCTCACGGCGCCGATGCTGGCCCCCGCTGCTGCGGAAATCGGGTGGGGTCCGATCGTCTGGGGAATGATCTTCATGATGGGCGACTCGGTCGGGTTCATCACGCCACCGTACGGGTTGAATCTCTACATCATCAGCGGCATCGCCGAAATCGACTACATCAGGGTCGCCCGAGCCGTGGTGCCGTATCTACTCGGACTGGTCGGGGTCTGGATCGGCTACGCGGTGATACATCTGTACGTCTGAGCGCCGACCCCGTGACACCGGTCCCGGGGTCGGTCGCGTTACTCCGCCGTCCGCGTTGGTACTGTGAAAACCCGGCACCGTCGAGAGCGCCCCGATATCTCGCCCACCTGTAGTAGCGTTTGGAACTGTTTGTACACCTGATCGCAGGACTGCGTGCGATCAGGTGTGCTCTGACTTACAACGGCTACTATAGCGTTCGGTCGAGTACGTGCTGGTGTTTCGGCCGACAAAACATAAGCAATCCGAAGTACTTGCATTCCTATTTGGAAACATAGAAGTATCGAGACGAGGCCTCCCACACGTCACAGGAGACGAATGGACCGAGAAACCGCTGGAGACACGGGGCACCCGATCCTAGTCGCAAAACGGCAGACGTAGAACGGATAGTCGGCGCAGAGGACACAGGACACCGCCGAGTGGATGGCCCCGGCACAGTTCGGCAATTCGCCTCGATAGTAGCCGGAAATCCGGAATCAACGCGTCGAGGAGGTCGCATCGGTTCCGTGGACTGCAACCGTCGGCCACGACGGCGGTCACGGACGATGGTTCAGTGAGTTCTGCCGCAAACGTGTATTTTTCCAAATATTATAATATTCTAGTGATATCGGTGGGAGAAAGGGGGAACGGGCTTCGCGGTCGATCGGTCCGAGTCGCGACGCTTCCGGGTGAATCATAGTCCCCTAACACCATTATGTGTGTTATTTTTGGGGTGACGGAGCGTCGGCGGATCGAGGTGAACGGTCGTTCGGTAGCTCCGAACGGCGATGAAGTCGCTCTCGGTCGCGTCAGGAGTACGACGCCCGAATCCCGATCAGTCGGGCAGTCTGGGTGACCAGTTCGGGCAGTTCGGAGCGGTATCGCTCGCCTTCCAGTCGGGTCGTCGGTCCGGAGACGCTGATCGATGCGAGCACCTCGTCGTCGGGGCCGAGAACGGGGGCGCCGACGGCACGCATGCCGACGAACCGCTCCTCGTCGTTGAACGCGAATCCCTGTTTCCGCACCGCGTCCAGTTCCGCCTCGAACGCGTTACGATCGGTGTACGTCGACGGCGTTCGTTCCCGGAGTTCGATGTTTTCGAGCAGTTCACTCCGGCGCGGTTCCTCGAGGTGGGCGAGATACGCCTTCCCGACTGCGGTCGCGTGGAGGTCGACCGTGGTGCCGATGTGGGAGTCCGTCTGCACGCCGCGTTCGGTCGTCGACTGGTAGATGTAGACGCCGCGCCCCCCTTCTTCGACCATCACGTACCCGTGTTCGTCCGTCGTGGAGACGAGTTCGTCGACGCCCTGTTTCGTCACGTCGTACAGGTCCAACCGGTCGCGGGCCGCGTTGCCGAGGTCCAGAAACTGGAGACCGAGATGGTAGACGCTCCCCTCCGTGACGACGTATCCCAATTCGACGAGTGTCCTGAGATGGTTGTGAACCGTGCTCTTCGAGGCGCCGAGGTCGGCGGCGAGTTCGGTGACAGTCGCCCCGCTCCGGTCACGGAGCCGTTCGATGACGGCGAACGACGTTTCGGTCGCTCCCACCGTCCGCGGTTCGTCCGACGTGTGCTCCGACATGGTCGATACAGTCGTCCGCAACGTATAAAAATTGAGTCGGTTGTACTCGTGCCGAACGAGCGTTCGGTATGGATGCAGGCCCGCGTAGCGTCGAGCGCCACGCGTCCGGGCGGCGGAGTTCCGGTCAGTCGTCCTCGGCGACCATCGTGTTGCCGTCGTCGGCGCTGGTCGACGTCTTGGCCCCTTTCGGGCTCCGGATCCAGGTCCGCTCGCCGTCGACGAGTGGGCTCCCGTGGTCCTTGGCGAGTTTCCACATGAAGACGAACATCGCGACGACACAGACGACGGCGAACGGCGCGCCGGTGACGATCACCGACGAGCGGAGCGCGCTCGCCCCACCGAGAACGACGAGGATCGAGGCGATCAGTCCCTGCAGGACGCCCCAGAAGACGCGGTTGATGCTGGAGGGGTCCTCCTTGCCGCCGGTGGTCAGCATCGCGACGGCGAGCGTCGACGAATCGGCGGAGGTGGCAAAGAAGGTCACGACGAGGATCAAAAAGAGCGGCTGCCAGAGTTCGCCGAGCGGAAGCGCGCCGAAGAGCGCGTACCCGGCGACGCCGTCGCCGAACTGGTTGACTGCGCCGAGGATGTCGGCGGTGCCGGTCTGCTGGAGCCACATCGACGTGCCGCCGACGACGGTGAACCAGACGACAGAGACCGAGGTCATGGTGACGAACGCGGTGAACAGCACCTCACGGATCGTCCGGCCCTTCGAGATGCGCGCGAGAAACAGGCCGACGAAGGGCGCCCACGCGATCCACCACGACCAGTAAAAGACCGTCCAGAAGGAGGTCCAGACTGCGCCGCCGTCGGTCCCGATGCCCGTGAACAGACTCATGCGGAAGAAGTTGCCGAGGTAGGTCCCGATAGCCAGCACGCCCGTGTTCAACACGGCCGCCCCGGAGATGCTGTCGAGGACGATACCCCCGATCAGCGTCGCCAGCAGGAGGACGGCCATCATCGCGACGTTGAAATCCGAGAGGCGGCGGATGCCGCGGTCGACGCCGGCGACCAGCGACAGGGTGAAGATGATCGTGATGCCCGTGATGGCGAGCAGCGTCTCCACGTTGCCGAACTGAATCCCCGTCCGGTAGGTGATGCCGGTGAGGATCTGTGTGGCGATGAAGCCGAGACCGGTCGCGATACCGCCCAGCGTCGCGACGACGGCGAGCGTGTCGATGGTGCGGCCGATGACGCCGTCGAGGTTCTTGGCGCCCAACACCGGCAGGAGGACGGTCGACGTGCGGAAGGGCGCGCCGTACTCGTAGACGTAGTACGCGACCGGAATGCCGATCGCCAGATAGCCGCCCCAGGCGGAGATGCCGTAGTGGAAGATGGCGTAGGCGAGCGCGGGAACCATCGCGCCCGTCGTGCCGGCTTCCACCCCGCTACTGAACAGCGTCGGGACGGTGCTGTAGTGAGTCAGCGCCTCAACGGGCCCGAAGAAGACGATGCCGGCCGAGAGGCCGGCCGAGAAGAACATCGACAGATACGAAAAGTTGCTGTACTCCGGATCGCCGTCCCCGAGTTTGATCTTCCCGTACGGGCTGAGCATCAGGTAGGCGCCGACGCCGATCATCAACAGCATCGAGAGGAGGTAGAGCCACGCGAGCCCCTGCCCGAACACGGTGAAAGCGGAGGAGATGCTCTGTGACACCAGCTCCGTCCTGACGGCGGCCAGTCCGATGAACACGAACGTAATCAGTGCCCCGAGCACGAACGGAATGGTGTCGATCTCGTCGACGAACTGTCTAAACACTCCTGAATCGGTTGATTGAGCCATGGGTTGCGCTCTGCCCTATTGGTTTCATTCGATTCATATATAAATTGTGGTCAACGTTAACACGCGTCCGCTCGGGACGACCACAGTGCGAAATTTTAACACTGACATCGGAGTACTGCGGGACATGAGCGACGAGACACCGGTCTTCGACTACGCGTCCTCGGCCCCGTGGGAGCAGGTCATCGAGGCGTACGGTGGGTCCGAGGAGTTGGCAGCGGCGATCGAGGGGATGGTCGCGGACGGCAAACCGAGAGACGAGTGCTGGGAGGCCATCTGGGATCACGAAGTCCGGCAGTTCGAGGCGGACAGTGAGTGTCGGCGTCGGGTACGGGACGTGTACGGGGCGGCGGGCGTCGACCTCCTCAGCGTGACGCCGTGGACACACGAGAGGGGTGTCTCGGAGCGGACGGGACAGCGGCGTGACCTCGCCCGGTGGCAGGCACGGTTCGACGCTGCCGACTGGCTACACAAGGTGACCTCGCCCGCGGAGGCTCGGCGTGTCGCGGCCGACGGTGATGTCGGCGTGATCCTCAACACGCAGAACGTCGGCGCGGCCATCGACGGCTCGCTCGACCGGATCGACACCCTGTACAACGAGGGTGTGCGGCTCTTCCAGCTCACGTACAACTACCAGAACCGGCTCGGGACGGGCTGTAACGACCCGTCCGGGGGTGGACTCTCGACGTTCGGTCGGGCCGCAGTCGATCGAATCAACGATCTGGGCGGGGTGGTCGACCTCTCTCACTGCGGGAAGCGGACGACGCTCGACGCCATCGCGTACTCCGAGGAGCCGGTCGCCGTGACACACGCGACGTGTCAGGGCGTCGCACAGCACTACCGGGGCAAATCCGACGAGGAACTGACCGCGCTCGCCGACGCGGACGGTTATCTGGGTATCGTGGCGCTCCCGTGGTTCATCGCCCCCGGTGTCGACGACCCGACGCTCGACGTCTTCGTCGAGCATCTGGCACACGCGAGCGACATCCTCGGCGTCGACAGGGTGGGCATCGGCACCGACTTCTATCCGGCCGACGTGCGGTTTCCGGAGGAACTCCTCTCGTACTACGAGGATCACATCATCGAACTCGGGTTCGACGAGGAAACGGTCCGGGAGCGGGAGACGGCTGCGGGTATCGGCGACTTCGAGACGTATCGGGACTGGGACCGTGTTCGCGAGGCGGTCGACTCCCGCTTCGGCGAGGCGGCGCCGGGAATCCTGGGCGATAACTTCCTCGCGTTCTGGGAGCGTGCGGTGTAGTCGGGCGCTCTCGGTCGAGGCGGCCGCAGACGCGGGCGCTCGGATCGTCGGCGGTGGCAAAGTTTTTATTTTCGTGTGAGAACACCGAGGGTGTCAATGGCTCCCAACAGAGGTGATTCAGCCGCGTGACATCGCTACGCGACCCGTCAGAGCTCATGCAACCCGAGCGATTGAGCGCACTCAAGCAGACGCGGCTCAGCTTCGCACGGCTGTTGCTGGACAAGATGGTCGAGGAGGAGTGGGAGATCACGGTGGAGCGATCCGATCTGGACGAGCGGGGTGTCGGGCGACTCGTCTACCGTATCGAAACGCCGTCGCGTCGGCTCTCCTTTGGCGTCTTCTCACACGATCCGGACGGGGAGAACACGGATCGAATCGTCGCGGACAACTGGGACATGTGGGGATTTCTGTGTGAGGGACGCGCCACGCCGGAGCTGATGGAGTCGCAGTTCGAGGAGCTGCCGTCGGTCAGGGACGGCCGGGCGACACCGGAGATACTGATCTGGACGCGCGCGAACCGGAGTTCGCGGTTTTTCGGACACGTCGTCGACTCGCTGGCGGCGGGTCACCAGCCGGACGTCGAGTTCTGTGCGCAGGGTGGCTACCTGATGCGGTCGTCGGGCTACTACGGAAACGGGCTGAACGGGACGAAGGAGTTCCGGGCGATGGACGGCGATCACCCGCTGAAGCGGCCGTACATGGCGCAGATGCTCTCGGTGTATCTCCTTCGGATCTTCAGCTACGACCTAGCCGAACACATCGCGTCGGCGCGAAACGACGACGCCCCGGCCATCGACTACGAGATCAAGCGGTATCTCGGGACCGGGAACTCGTCGGGCATCGGCATCGTCCACTACGTCGTCAACCACCCGCAGTTGATCGACGCCTGGCTTCGGGCCCGGGAAGTCGCGCTCGCCCGCGTCAAGGGGATTCGACCGGGCCCCGAGGACCGCGACCGATTCGGGACGATCCTGGCGGACGCACGGCGGTGGTTCGCGGAAGACGAGAGCGACACGAAGGAGTACTTCCTCTCGAAGGACCGCATCGCCGCGGGGCTAGAGCGGATCGGCCGGCGCGTCGCGCGCCGGTACGAGGGAGTCGAGACGCCGCCGACCTGGGAACGGCTCTGTGAGTGGGCCGAGGCCGAATTCGCGGCGGAGACGGTGGAACTGCTCCACTCGCTGTTGCTCGATACGCACCCGGAGACGTGTCGTGGGCTGGCGTCCTCGTTGACCGTCTCGGAGCGAAGCGACGTGGCGCCGGAGATGTCGGTCGCGACCCTCCGCTCGATCGTCGACGAACACTACGAGTGGGCGCTCGATATCGACCTGAGCGAGCCGGAGTCCCGCCGGTACTTCTGGTACCGATCGATCGACAGCGAGGAGCCACGGCTCGGTATTCGCGGCGAGCACGACTACGAGGAGTACGGCCTCCCCATCGACATCGCGCGGCAGGTACAGGCCCTCGACGCCGACCTCGGGGCGTACGACGCCGCGGCGCCGGTCGCCGACCTGCTGTTCGATCACCCGGATCACCGAAGCATCGTCGAACGGGTGCAGACGGTCCACGACCTGCCGTACGCCGAGGTTCGCACGAACCCCCTCGACGCCGAGTTCGTCCCGCTGTCGATGATCTCGTGTCTCAAGGCCATCTGGGGGATTCAGAAGGCGCACCCGAAATCCCAGGGGTGGGTCCGCGGGACGTTCTACCAGGGCGCCCCGCTCCCCGTGGACGTACGCAACGGGGAGGGCGGGGGTGTCGACTGGCTCTACCCGTCGAGACCGGCGCGGGCGCCACACTGGAGGGAGGACACATGAAACTGAGCGTCAGGGAAGTGTTCGACTTATCCGAGCGGTGTTTCCGCGCCGCCGGCTTCGCCGACGGGGCGGCACGAGCGAACGCGGAGAGTATCTGGTGGACCGAACTCACCAAGGGCTCGGGGCTCACGCTGCTGCACGAACTCCTGGACGAACTGCAGGATCTGGATCGGGGACGGCTGACGCGTCGGCGGGACGGGGCCGTCCCGGTCGTCGATGGCGCCGGGCAGCCGAGCATCGTCTCCGGGACTCCGACACTCGATCTCTGCTGTGCGCGAGCGGAGCGTCGCGGCCTCGGCCTCACCTACACCACGGTCGCCCCGGGGGATGACACCGTGGCCGCGCTCGGCCACGTCGCACACGCGGCGGCAAAGCGGGGGCTCCAGTCGGTCGTGCTGTACGCGAACCGCGTGGGCGACGCCGTGACCGTCACGGCCGAGCCCGCACGACCACACCCGATCGTGGGCGAGGCCGACCTCGGCGCTCCGTCGGTCGCGCACGCGACGATACTGGATGCGATCGACGAGGGCCCCACGGACCACTCGACCGACCTCCTGATACACGCACTCTTCGACGGGGACGGCGACGACGACGGGGCCGGGACGGCGGACGGACGGTTTGTGACCCGGCTCCTCGACGACGCGACGACCCCCGTCGAGGGACGGCCGGACGTGCCCGCGGGGTTCGTGACGATCTGTTTCGATCCAACCCACCCGACCCGGCCCCGGCGCGCCGAGCGGACGTTCCGCGAGGGTATCGACGTCTTCCGACCGGAGGAGGTCGGCACGCGGGCCGACCGGCTGCTTCGCGAGGGCGTCGACATCGAGCGGTCGGTGTGGGAGGACATCTTCGAGTACAGCAGCGACGTGCTCGCGCCGGAGTTCGAGGGGTCGTACCGGGGCGCGGGCTTCGAAATCAACGAGTGAGGGGGCCACCGGAACGTTTACGACGCTCCCCACGCACGGTCGATCCGTGTCGGTGCTGTCCGCGGAGCGTCCCGGCCGTCGTGACGACGGTCGTGACCCCTATGGAGCGCCGACGGCGGCGAGCGAGTCACACTATGACCGACACACAGTATCAGTACATCGACGGCGAATGGACGGATGGCGACGGGAACGAGCTGGTGGTCCGGAATCCGGCGTCGCCGGACGAGACGGTCGTCTCGTTTCCGGCGGCGACCGGTGCACAGGCGACGCGGGCGCTGGCCGCGGCCGACGAGGCCAGCGGGGCGTGGGGGGCGTCGACACCCGACGAGCGGGAGACGGTGCTTTACGACGCGGCGGACCGGGTGGAGGCGAACCTCGACAGGCTCGCGGAGACGCTCACGCTGGAGGAGGGCAAACCGATCTCGTCGAGTCGCGGGGAAGTGGCCCGTGCAGCGGAGATTCTGCGCTTTTTCGCCAGCTACACCCGCACCGCGACCGGCGACACCGTGCCGTCGACCGACCCCGAGACGTTCACGTATACGGTTCGGGAACCGCTCGGCGTCGTCTCGCTGATCACGCCGTGGAATTTCCCCATCGCGACGCCGACGTGGAAGGTCGCGGCGGCGCTCGCCTCGGGGAACGCCGTCGTCCTCAAGCCCTCCTCGGAGACGCCGACGATCGCGAAGCGCCTCGTCGAGATCCTCGCGGCGGCCGGCGTCCCCGACGGCGCCCTCAGCCTCGTCGTCGGCCCGGGATCGACCGTCGGCGACGAACTGATCACCGACGAACGCGTCGACGGCATCTCGTTTACGGGGTCGACGGGAACCGGGACGCACATCTCGACGACGGCCGCGGAGCGAGGGGTGCCGGTCCAGACCGAGATGGGGGGCAAGAACCCGCAGGTCGTGCTTCCGGACGCGGACATCGACGCCGCCGCCGACGCGGCCGTCGCCGGGGCGTTCGGGCTGACCGGGCAGGCGTGTACCGCGACCAGCCGGCTGCTCGTCCACGAAGCGGTGGCCGACCGGGTGACCGAAGCCGTCGTCGACCGTGCCGAGTCGCTCTCGGTCGGCCCCGGGATGGCTGATCCGGACATGGGGCCGGCCGTCTCCGCCGACCAGGACGAGACGAACTTCGAGTACGTCTCCATCGCACGCGAGGAGGGCGCGACGCTTCTGACCGGTGGAGGTCGACCGGCCGAACCGGAGTCGGGCTACTTCATCGAGCCGACGGTGGTCACCGACGTGGAGTCCTCGATGCGAATCGCCCAGGAGGAGGTGTTCGGGCCGGTCCTCTCGATCATCGAGGTGGCCGACTTCGACGAGGCGATCCGCGTCGCGAACGACGTGGCGTTCGGCCTCTCGGCGAGCGTCTTCACCGCCGATATGGCGCGGTGGCGCGAGTTCGTCGACCGGATCGAGGCCGGCGTGATCAAGGTGAACGGGACGACGAGCGGCTCCCAGATCCAGATGCCGTTCGGCGGGATGAAGGCGTCGTCGTCGGAGACGGCAAAGGAACTCGGCCAGCGGGCCTACGAGTTCTACACCCACGAGAAGTCGGTCTACCGGACCGATCCGTAGGGGGGATCGGCTGTCCACGGCAGGATCGAGGCCGACCCTGCACAACAGCTAAGAGGGACCCTCGCGAACGCGATGCACGTTCGACGATGGGCGTGACGCTATACTCCAGAGCGGACGTAGAACGCCGACTCGACCTCGAGGAGGCGTTGGACGTGGTGGAACGGACGTACGCCGAGAGCGCACGGGGGCGGGTGCTGAATCCGTCGAAGCTGACGATGCATCTCGGCGACGACGGCGGGTGGCCGGACGCGGACGCGTTCTCGATCGATATGCCCGCGTACGTCGACTGGCTCGGCGTCGCGGGGACGAAGTGGGCCGTCGCGACGTGGGACGCCGACACACAGCCGCCGATCAGTTCGCTCGTGTTGCTGTTCGACCTCGACCGCGGCGCGTTCACCGCGGTCATGGAGGGCATGTATCTGACCGGCGTCCGCACGGCCGTACAGTCCGTCGTCGGGCTGCGACGGCTGATGGCGACTGAGCCGACGACGGTCGGCGTCGTCGGTGCCGGGTTTCAGGCCCGGTTTCAACTCCTCGTGATCGACCACCTGCTCGATATCGAGACGTTCCGGCTCTACGACGTCGACGGTGAGCGCGCCCGCTCGCTCGCAGCGGCCGTCGACCCGGAGCTTGCCGCGGCCACGGTCGTCGAGGACGCGCCCGCGAGCGTCGCCGACAGCGACGCCGTCGTGACCGTCACGGATTCAAAGACGCCGGTGTTAGACGAGGCGTGGCTCGACGAGCCGTCGCTCGTCGTCGCGCTCGGCTCGTACCGGGAGTTGTCGGACGCGACGATACGCGGGGCCGATCATCTCGTCGTCGACCATCCGGAGCAGTGTCTCCAGCGTGGCGCGCTGGCCGACTTGGCCACGCGGGGCGAACTCGGCGCCGAGGACCTGGACGCGACGATCGGCGACGTGGTCGACGGCGGGTACCGGCCGTCGATCGGACGCGACGAGCGGGTCGTCTTCGTTCCCATCGGGGTCGGCGCCCTCGACGTCGCCATCGCCGAACACCTGCGCCGCGAAGAGGGCACCGACGCACTCGACGAGTTCGATTTCGTCTGAGCCTACCGGTCGAACCGCGGGATGGCGAACCGGTCGATCGGGTGTTCGGTCGTGCCCTCCATCGCCAGATCGGCGAGGATTTCGCCGACGACGGGCGCGAATTTGAAGCCGTGGCCGGAGAAGCCGGCGCCGACGACGACGTTGTCGTGGTCGGGGTGCCTATCGAGCAGGAAATCCCGATCGGGCGTGTTGGTGTACAGACAGTCCACGAGCCGCATGGTCGGTCCCGTTCCGGCGGGGACGTACTCGTCGGCGAACCGCCGGAGGACCGCCTCGTCGTCGCGGGTCGGCTCTCGGCGTAGCTCTTCGACGGCGCCAGTCTCGCCGCAGTGGTGGTGTTTGCCGAGTTTGAACCCCGGCACTTCGAAGGCGGGGAACCCGTAGTAGTTGCCCTCGGGCACGTCCGCGACGAACACGGGGAACCGCTCGGGCGTGAACCGCTCGGGGGCGGTCGGCTGGAACCATCCGAGAACCTGTCGCTCGGGGGCGAGAATCGGGTCGAGCGTCGGAAACAGTTCGCCCGTCCACGCCCCGACGGTGGTAACGAGTGTCTCCGCGGTGTACGTTCCGCGGTCGGTGACGACGCAGACGCCGGATTCGTCCGCCGTCCACTCGTGGACGCGTTCGCGGGCGCGGATCGTCGCGCCCCGTTTCTGTGCCGCTTGGACGTGGGCGACGACGGACTGCTCGGCGTGAGCGAACCCGCCGTCGGGCTGGTAGACCGCCCGATACTCGTCCGGCAGGTCGAGTCCCCCCGGTCGTTCGGTCAGTTCCCGGCCGGTCAACACCGTGTGTTCGAGGTCGTGGACCGCACAGGACTCCTTCGACCCGGTGAACACGTCGCTATCGGGCGGCCCGAAATCGAGCGAGCCAGTGCGATAGAACAGCTGTCGGTCGTGTTCGGCCTCCAGATCCGTCCACAGGTCGAGCGACCGCTGGGCGAGCGGAACGTAGTCCGGGTGCTTGAACTGTGGCACGCGGATGATACGCGTCACGCCGTGTGAGGAGCCCTTCGCGTGTGGCACGTCGAACCGTTCGATACCGAGGACGTCGGTGCCGCGCCGGGCCAGATGTGACGCGGCCGCACTCCCCATGCCGCCGACGCCGAGGACGATGACATCGTGGTCGGGCGTCATCAGTAGGGCTTGGTGAAGTACGGCTCCTCGAACATCGTCGGCGTCCGTCCGAGTCCGGCGGCTTTCGCGTTTTCGTACACCTCGTTCGTCCACGCCACGTCCTCCATCGGGAGCCCCGGCGAGTAGAGTGTCGACCGCCCCTCCGTCGGCGCCGTATCCGCGCCACCGACGAGTTCGTGGAGCGTCCGCAGATCGGTGCGGTCGATATCGAGCCCGAGGCCGTAGTCGACGGCGGCGCCCAGCCGGTTCATCACCTCCCAGTCGACCCGCTCGGCGAACTCCAGCGCGTTCCCACGAACGTCACAAAAAATCCGGTCGGCGTCGAACGTGTCGGCGTTTTCCAAGTTACCGGGGAAGGTCGTCACGTGTCCGTGCATATGTTCGCCGGGGTTCCCCATGAGCACCTGACCGCGGTTGTAGAGGTCGAAGACGGACGCCATCGTCTCGACGCATCGATCCATCTCGACGATACCGGCGTCGAGCGTCGCCTCCTGTGATAAGAAGCGTAGCTCGACAGGCTGTCGCTCCGACATTACACCGTCGGTCGACGCGCTGGTATATACCTCTGTTGACGGGGACGACGAACCGGACGCGTCGCCGCCCGGCACGGTTGGAATGTCAGAAGGTATTTATTGTATGGCTGTCATACTGGCCGCATGGTAGTTCTGGCAGCAATCGACGATACGGACGGCGCGGCAACCGTACTCGACGAGGCGGGACGGCTCGCAGCCGATATCGGCGAGGATCTGCACGCGGTGCACATCATCGAGCGGTCCGAACTCGTCGACGTCCTGGAAAAGGAGGTGGAGGGACAGTCCTTCAGCGAGAACTACGAGGTCCAGAAAGTGGGCGAGAACATCGTCGCCCGGGCGGCCGATCCGTCGAGGCCGGAACCCTCCGTCTCGGTCCGCGTCGGTGATCCGGGTGGCGAGATCATGGCGTGTGCCGAGGAACTGGGGGCGCGGTACGTCGTCCTCGGCGGGCGACAGCGCTCGCCGACGGGGAAGGCGCTGTTCGGGAGCGTCGCACAGAAGGTGCTCATCAACTCGCTGGTGCCGGTGCTCAGCGTCTCGGTGGACTGATCGGGCACGCCTCGGTCGACGCCGACACGGCCATCGATCGACCCATCACAATTCCGTAATTTCCTTCATATTATTTGTCTTTATATATTAACGCCCAGTTCGGTCGACGACGAGTGATCCGACGAACGCTCCGTTTTCGCCTCCGTCTCCAGTTTCGGCGACTGTTCGTTCATCGACAGCGCCACCGGAGCGACGCGCCGATGAGCGTAACGAATCCGTGCGACAGTGGCCGACAAATCGA
Source organism: Haloplanus natans DSM 17983 (assembly GCF_000427685.1). Classification (NCBI taxonomy): domain Archaea; kingdom Methanobacteriati; phylum Methanobacteriota; class Halobacteria; order Halobacteriales; family Haloferacaceae; genus Haloplanus; species Haloplanus natans. The sequence goes on along the minus strand of NZ_KE386573.1, from coordinate 849,467 downwards.
CCGATACGAAGCGTTGTAACTGTGTACCGGCGGATCGCCGGACTGCTCGACGAACCACCGGTGCTGAGGTATAACACACCGTATGAGAGTCGATACCGGCCCCGAGGACGGTGCCAGTATCGGGGAGCGGCCGTACGGCAGTATGTAATTTTGCTATAATACATTGGGATATTATAGTTTTGGCGTCGCCGAGATACCCGTCGTCGACGGCGATGCGTTCGGTCGTCGCGTCAGGATGGATCGGAGACGTACAGCGCGTACCGGTAGAGCGCGTCGTCGTACCAGAGGAGTCGGCCGCTGGCGGCCGTGTCGACGGCACCCAGTCCCAAGCGTTCGAGGAGCGTGTCGAACGCCGACGAGAGGGGCGTCGTCTCGGCGTACGTCCCCCGGTCGATGGCTCGTCCCAGGCGCGTCCGAACGGTATCGGAGAGGGTGCCGGGTGCGAGTTCGGCGTCGATCCGCGAGCCGAAGACGACCTTCCGGAACGCGTCGCGGGTGCTGGCGACGGGGATGGCGAGGGCCGTGTATGCCGTCTCGACGATCCGCTCGCGGGCGACGCGGACCCGGTAGGCCCACGTCCCGCTCTCGGTCGTCGCCACCATTCGGCCGTCGAGGGCACCCGTCGCGAGTCTGCTCTCCAGTTCCGCCGGGCGTCGGAGCACGTACGCGTCGCCACGGAGCAGGTCCGCGGTGCTCGTCTCGCCGTCGGTCTGCGTGTACGTATGGAGAATTTTGAGGGCCCGCGCGCTCGGCCGCGGAAGTGAGTCGATCACCGCCGCGTCGGGCGGTGGGTCCGAGACGGGGTCGACGCGGACGAGCGGTCGCTCCAGCCGTCGTCGCCCCGTGACGACCGAGGCGAGCCGGTAGTACGTCCCCTCGTGGTCGACGTACGCGTCGCTCGGGAGGGGCTCGTAACCGTACGTCGTGTGCCGACCGTCCGGCAGGACGGCGTCGAGGGCAGTCCGGGCGGGCGCCCCGAACAGCGCCCCGTCGGCGGGGGAGTAGAGGGCGTGTTCGACCGGCGAGGCGTCGACCGACTCGACGTGCAGCGTGTACTCCGGGGCGGCCTCGTCGCTACCGATGGGAAGCGACGAACAGCCGGCGAGTGCGGCGATCGTCGTCGCGCCGGCGACATGGAGGGCACGTCTACGGGTGATGCTGTCGGCTTCCTCCGTTTCGCGGGCGTCGTCATCCTGCGGTGACGGATCGCTCGATCGGCGGGCGATCGGCGGTGCGGGGACCATACTGGATCGAGTATCCCCGGCCTGTTGGCAGTGTCGATTCAGCCGACCGTGTAGCACCGATACCGGCGGACTGCGTACCGGTACGACGCGTACGACACGGCGAGGGTGAGCGCGAGGGACGCACCGAGAGCCACGAGGAGGGCGGGCGTGACGACGGGGTGGCCGGTGAGAAAGACCCACGTCGCGATCAGGGCGAGGGCCGTCCCCACGCCGACGACGACGATGTAGGTGAGCATGACGAGCGTCGACGGGACGACCGTCTCGGTCCCCCAGAACGCCCGCTCCTCGTAGACGGGGTACGCCGTACCGAGGCCGACGGCGAACGCGGCGGCGGCGACGCAGGTGCCGGCACCGACGAGGGCGAACCCGACGGCGTAGCGCGGGGACAGCCCCAGCGACACCGACGCCAGCGTGCCGAGGCCGACGACGGGCAACCCGACCGTGAGGCCAGCGAGCGTCCGGCCGCGGACGAGCGTCCGAGGCAGCGTCGCCGTGAGCAGGAGGACGGGCAACTGCGGACGGTCGTCGCCGAGTGGGTTCAGCCCGAACGTCGCGCCGGCGAGGTACGTCCCGACGCCGACGCCAGCACCGGCGACGAGCGGACCGAGCGCGTCCCCCGACGACTCCGCGAGGGTCGTGCCGAACGGGCCGACGAAAAAGAGGGCGACGACCAGATGAGCGAGGTCCTGTGGCTGCCGTCGTGCGTGGACGAGGTGGGCCCACGCGATGCGCCCGACTTTCCGCCACGAGAACGGCCACGGGACCGCGAACCGGCCCGTCGGCCCCGTCGCGGTGCTCGGAGCGTCCCGGGCCGGCGCGTCGGTGAACCAGAGGCGGGCTGCCCCACGCGTCGCGACGGCGAGGGCGACGGGAGTGAGGACGAGCAGGGCCACGAGGACCGAGAGCGCACCCGCCGAGGGCGGCCGGGCCAGCGGCGTCCCGACGAACGCGAGCGCGGCGTAGTCGACGACTGGGGGCAGCGAAAGCGTCGAGACGGCACGCGTGAGGGCCGCGCCGTCGATAGCGAGATACCGGCCGACGAACTGTGTGGCGACCACGACGGCGAGCATCGCGACGATGCCGACGGCTTTCAGCACGCGCCGGGCGCCGGGGAGCCGACGGAGGAGTCGCAGGGCGGCGATGCCCGAGGCGTACCCCCAGACGGCGGCCCAGGCGACGAGCGGCAGGGCGACGAGCGCGGCCGAGAGCGGAAACACCGTCGATCCGAGCCCCAGGGCGAACGCCGCGACGACCGCCGCCGTGGGAACGCCGAACCACGTCACCAGCCGCGCGAATTCGGCACCGACGAGGCCGAGAACGACGGCACGCGGGGGGACAGCCGTCAGAACGAGTTCGTGAGCGTCGATCCGGCCGATCCGTTCCAGCGTCCGGAGCGTCGCGAGCGCGACGAGGACGGCCGGAACCGCCGTCGTGGCCGGAGCAAAGCCGGGAACCGCGTCGACGGCCCGTGCCGACCGGCCGAGGGCGTACGCCGTCGGGAGCGTCACGAGGAGAGTTCCACCGAAAAACAGGACGACGACGACGAGGCCAACGAGTCGACGCGTGCTATGGACGTAGCCACGGAGGCTTCGGACGTACTCGGCGCGGGCGATACGAACGCCGTGGCGGAGGTCACGGCGCAGGAACGGGCTCATTCGTCGGGGACCGCCCGGTCGTGTTCGTGGGCGTTCGTCACCGCGAGGAAGGCGTCTTCGAGCGATCCCCCCGCCGTCTCGGCGCGCGCCGTCACGTCGGCGGGCGTCCCTTCGGCAACGAGGCGCCCGTCGAACAGCACGCCGATTTCGTCGGCGACGGCCTCCGCGACGGGGAGAACGTGCGTCGAGAGGAAGACGGTCGTCCCGTCGTCGGCGAGCGCGGTGATCGACTCGCGGATGCGGCGGGCCGCACGCGGATCGAGTCCCGAGGTCGGTTCGTCCAGAAAGAGCACGTCCGGATCGTGGAGGACGCTCTGGACGAACGCCGTCTTGCGTCGCATCCCTTTCGAGTAGGCGTCGATCCGCTTGTCGGCGTCGGCGGCGAGGTCGAACCGTTCCAGATAGTCGGCGATACGGTCGGGATGTCGCGAAGGTCGGCGACGTACGTCAGCTGTTCGCGGGCGCTGAACTCGTCGTACAGCGGCGGTGTTTCGGGGAGGTAGCCGACGCGGCCGGCGACGGCTCGCCGGTCGTCGACGGGGTCGCCGTGGATGCGGACGTCGCCGCTCGTGGGGTTCGAGAGGCCGGTCAGTAGTCGAATCGTCGTCGTCTTCCCGGCGCCGTTCGGGCCGAGGAAGCCGTAGACGACACCCGACGGGATCGAGAAGGAGACGCCGTCGAGGGCGACTTCGGAGCCGTACGTCTTCCGGAGGGCGGTCGCCTCGACGGCGGGGCGGTCCGTGGAGGGCACGATGGGTATGGGTTTCCATGGCCGACGCCTAATAGTTACGACTCCGCGGATCGGGGGAGTGGCGGACCACCGTCGGCTCGCGGCAGGCACCACCTGTACCGAGCCGTCTCACCCCCCGGCTTCGTCGGTGTTGAGCCGGTAGTACGTCGTCGTCCCGTCGGCCGTCTCGATCCGTTTCTCGGCGACCATCCCGTCGGCGACCAGTTGGTCGAGCGCCGCGTCGATGTCGTCGACCAGCATCCCGCTCGCGACGACATCGCCGGCGACATCGACCAGTTCGTCCGGAATCTCGGTCAGGAGTTCGCGAATCGTCTCGGGACGGGCGTCGTTACCGAAGTCGACGCCGCGAACGATTTCGGCTTTCGTGTACGCGTTGTCGATATTTTCGGAGAGGAAGGCGACGATCAGTTCCGCCTCGTCGTCGTAGTCGCCGACTGGAGTCGTCTCCGTCGCAGTCGGGCTATCAGTGCGGGCACCGGAGTCCCACTCGTCGTCGGAGATGGGCATACTCCTCCCTGCCAGTCGAGGCGTATCAATCTTCGTCCGTGTCTCACGACGAGCGACAGCAGCCCCTCGGGTCGAGGCCGCCGCTCATAGTGATCATTGTAAGTCAGTACCGGTGGTTTGCCGACCCGTTCTGGCGAACCACCGGTAAACAGTTACAATAAACACTATCAGTCGGCCTCGCCCCCGCTGTCGACGGTCACGCCTTCCCAGTCGTGGTCGGCGTGGAAGCCTTCGCGTTCTTTCGCACCCGGCGCCACCCGGACGAATTCGGCTGTTTCGCGGGCTTCGGCGACCGTGTGGCCGCCACAGTACGAGAGCCCGGAACGAATGCCGGCACAGAACTCCTCGACGACCCCCGCGACCGGCCCCTTGTACGGCGTCAGTGCCTCGACCCCTTCGTCGGCGTCGATATCGTTCGACTTGTCCTCGCGGGCCTCGTCCGCGGCCGTCGTCGCCATCCCCCGTGACCGCTTGTACCGCGTGCCGTCCACCTCGACGACGCGACCCGGTGCCTCGTCCGTGCCGGCGAAGAGACTCCCGAGCATCACGGTGTCCGCACCGGCCAGCAGGGCCTTCACCGCGTCGCCGGAGTTGCGGATGCCGCCGTCCGCACAGAGCGTCACGCCGTGGTCGGCGGCGACGCTCGCACAGTCGTCGACCGCGGTCAGTTGTGGCACGCCGGCCCCGGCGACTTTGCGGGTGGTGCAGTGTGACCCCGGACCGATCCCGACTTTCACGCAGTCGGCACCGGCGGCCGCGAGGTCCGCGACGCCGGTCGGCGTCGCGACGTTCCCGGCGACGAGGTCGGTGGCCGGAAACGCCTCGGTGAGCGCCTCGACGGCGTCGAGTGCCCGTTCGAGGTGGCCATGCGCCACGTCGACGACGAGGGCGTCGACACCCGCATCGACCAGCAACTCGGCACGGGCGACGTAGTCCTCGTCGATACCGACGGCGGCGGCGGCCCGTTCGCCCGCCGCCGCCACCTCGGCTACCTGACTCGCCTGTTCCTCGGGCGTGAGAAATCGGTGGATGACGCCGAGTCCGCCCGCGCGACTGAGTTCGCACGCCATCGGCGCCTCGGTCACGGTGTCCATCGCCGCCGAGACGAGCGGTGTCTCGAGCCGGACGGTCGGCGTGAGCGTCGTCGAGAGGTCGACATCGTCGCGGCTGTCGACCGCCGACCGCTTCGGGACCAGCAACACGTCTCCATAGCTCAATCCGGTGCGTACGTCGTCCATATCCCCGACGAACCAGCCGATGTGGAAATATAAACGTCTCGGATCGGAGCGGGCGGGACACACCCGTCCGAACGTCGACGCCGGATCAGCCCGACCAGCCACCGCCGATATCGTCGGCGACTCGCTGGCGCCAGACGCCGTACGCCCCGTCGCACGCCTCGCTCTCGTCGAGGTGTCTCACGAACCCCTCGCCGGGGGACGGGAGTGCTTGTCCACAGAACGGGCACTGGTTCGGGTCCGTCCACGTTTCGCTGGCTGCCATGTGAACAAATACCATGCCGTTGATTAAAATAGTTGTGTTATTTTTGAATATCTCGCTATCTCTCACTATATGCACGGCTATTCCACTCGTATATCCAAGAAATAGAGCCACGTTCGGAGATAGTGATAGTAGTTCAACTATCGAGTGCGAGCGACACGGGGACGGCGCCGTCCGGGGTGGCGTGCCGACGGGCAACACGTGTTTGGGAGATGTCGACGTGGAGTGCCAACGAGAGATCACACGCGCATCGCCGCGAACGGCACGCGCCCGGACACGACGCGGTACGACGGGGTAACGTATCTGCGCTCTGGTACGATCGACGAACGGTCCGGGGACGGTTCGCGTCCCCTGCGGCGTCGAGTTGCGACGGCGGCGTCCCCGCCCGAAGGGTACATTTTTCTCCACACTCGCTGATATCGGAACGATGCAGATACTCGTCACGGGGGGTGCGGGCTTCATCGGCGGTCACCTCGCGGAGCAGTTCGTCGAAGCGGGCCACGACGTCGTCGTCCTCGACAATCTGAACGAGTTCTACGACACGGGGCTCAAGGAACGGAACGTCGCCGCTGGACGGGACGCGTCCGACCGTGGCGGCACGTACGAGTTCGTGGAGGGCGACATCCGGGATGCGGACCTCGTCGCGGACCTCGTCGGCGACGCGGACTACATCTATCACCAGGCCGCCCGTGCCGGCGTCCGATCCAGCGTCGCGAACCCACGGCTCTACGACGAAGTGAACGTCGATGGGACGCTGAACGTCCTCGACGCGGCCCGGGATGGGGGGATCGAACGCGTCGTCGTCGCGAGTTCGTCCTCGGTCTACGGCAAACCCCGATATCTCCCCTACGACGAGGAGCACCCGACGACGCCCGTCAGCCCCTACGGCGCGTCGAAATTGGCCGGCGAGCGCTACGCCTGTGCCTACGCCGAGGTGTACGACCTCCCCGTCGTTGCCCTGCGCTACTTCACCGTCTACGGGCCGCGCATGCGCCCGAACATGGCCATCTCCAACTTCGTCTCCCGCTGTACGAACGGCGACCCGCCCGTCGTCTACGGCGACGGCACCCAGACCCGCGATTTCACGTATATCGACGACGTGGTCGAAGCGAATCTGACGCTACTGGAGACGGACGCCGCCGACGGCGAAGCCGTCAACATCGGCAGTACCGACACCATCGAGATCCGAACCCTCGCCGAAGTGGTGCGCGATCAGTTGGCGCCCGACCTCGATCTGACGTTCGCCGAGCGCCACGACGCCGACGCCGAACACACCCACGCGGACACGTCGAAAGCCCGCGAGTTGCTGGGCTACGAGCCCTCGCATACGATCCGCGAGGGCGTCGGGAAGTTCGTCGAGTGGTATCGGGCGAACCGCGAGTGGTACGAACCGCTCGTCCTGAACTCCTGATCGGGCGGCGTTTTTGTGCCTGGGGGCGTACGGGACGGTCATGCAGGCTATCGTCCCCGCGGCCGGCGAGGGCACGCGGCTCCGGCCGCTGACGGCGGAGCGACCGAAGGGCCTCGTCGAGGTGGCCGGGCGGCCGATACTGACACACGTCTTCGAGTCGCTCCGGGCGGCGGGAATCGACGACATCGTCGTCGTGGTCGGCTACCGCGGCGACGACATCGTCGACTACTACGTCGACCGCTTTCGGGACGTATCCCTGACCTACGCGTGGCAGACCGAGCGCCTCGGCCTCGGCCACGCCGTCTCGGCCGCGGGGGGATACGTTGCCGGCGACGTGGTGGTGTGGAACGGCGACAACGTCGGCGACGTGGCCCTGTCGGGGCTGATCGAGCGCCGTCGGGCGACCGACGCGGCCGCGACGTTGCTCGTCGACGAGGTGGGGCGCGAGCGGGCGAGCGAGGGCGCCGTCTTCATCGTCGACGACGGCGAGGTGGTGGGCGTAGTCGAGAAACCCGACGCCCCGCCGTCGACGCTGATTCCGCGGGGCGTGTTCGTTTTCTCCGACCGGCTCTTCGAGGCGTTGGACCGCATCGAGCCCTCGGCGCGCGGCGAGTACGAACTCACCGACGCCATCGATCTGTTGGTCGCCGAGGGCGCGCGTGTGGAGACGGTCCGGCTGGACGGCTGGCTGGTGAACGTGAACACGACGGCGGACATCGAGCGGGCGAGCGCGCGACTCGACGGCGGGCCAGGGGAGCGGGCACGTGACGAACCGCCGAACGGGACGGATACTTAAGCCACGACGGACCGTACGCGCCGGCTGTCGTCTCCGCGAGTCCACATGTCCACCCACCGTCGCTCCGATCGGCCCGGCCACGTGACCCTAGCGCTGACGGCCGCGTTTCTCCTCGCGTACCGCCTCGAACAGAATATCGCGTACGCCTTCGACATCACGCCCCGACAACTCGTCACGCTCGATACGGTCCCGGCGAACGCGCTCACGCAGATGTTCGCGCCCGCCCTCCACGCGAGCGGCGACCACCTCGTCGCCACGCTCGTGTGGGTCGTCCCCTTCGGCTACTTCTGCGAACGCCGCCGGCCCTGGCCGGACTACGTCGGCTTCGTCGTCGTCGCGGGCTTTCTCACGACGACGCTCGTCCCGACCCTGTTCGTCGTCCTCGGCGTCGCGCCCGGCCTGGGCATCGGCGGAAGCGGCGTCGCCCACGCGTTGGTGGGGCGCGAGGCCGCCGCACGCCTCCAGTCGCTGCCGGAGTGGCGGTCGCTCTCGCGCGTCGAGGCCGGGATTCTGGCCGTTGCGGTCCTCGGGCTGGCGCTCAACCTGCTGGGCTTTCTGAACCCCCCGGCTCGCGCGAGCGTCGTCGGCCACGCGACGGGGCTGGTCGTGGGGGTGATCGCCGGTGTCGGGGAGCGGTACGTGTCGGTGAGTGGGGGGTGAGTGCCGCACCCGTCACGGCATCCGGACGGTCGGCCGTTCGGCGCTCCGGGCCATCAGCCGGTTCGACCCCGCCGAGGGCGACGTCACTCGCACGCCGACGACGTTCGTACGGGGACGCCGCCGGAGTGTCGCCGTGTCCCTGCTGGCGCGTCTACACCGGCGCCGCTACGTCGTTCGGCTCGACTGGACCCGTGCCGGCTGTAACTGTTTCAAGACATTCACCATCCAGGGATGGCGAATATATTAATTGGTTTACAGCCGACAGTACGAGGAATACATCAGTTCGTCCCGCCGCCGGTACGCGTCTGCTGACTCCACGCCGTCTCTCGCGGACCAATGACGGCTCCTGGGTGAGTTCCGCCGGTCGTGTTGACTACGGGATTCGAATCCGGCAGGACGAGTTGGCCGAACTCGCCTGCGGAGTCCGCGTCTCTTAATCGAGCCACCCCGTCACGTGGGGCGAACTCGCGATGAGTCCGTCGACGCCGCGCCACGAGAGGGCCCACGCCCCGGGTCTCGAATCGACGGTCCACGCGTTGACCGCCAGTCCCGCGTCGTGGGCGTCGGCGACGACGCCGGTCAGCAGACACAACCACGCATTCGGGTGCACGAACGCGCAACCGAGATCCATCGCGACCGAGAGGTCGTCGCCGGGCGTCGCCCCGATGACGTAGCCCAGTTCCACGTTCGTGTCGTCTCCGGGGTGAACGCCACGGAGTGCGTCGGGGTCGAACGACGAGATGATGACCTCGTGGGGTACCGAGGTGGCCATCTCGAAGGCCTGCTCGGTGACATCGGGCTCTTTCACCTCGAGATTGACACCTACCTCGGCGGGGATCGCGTCGAGAACGACATCGAGCGTCCGGACACCCTCGCCGTCGTGGGCGTCGAGGGCGGCGAGCTCCGAAGCGGTCAGTTCGTCTACCTGCTCCACGCCGTCGATGCCGACGTCGATGAGGGTGTCGTGTGCGACGACGAGTTCACCCGACGCACACCGGCGAATATCGAGTTCGACCATGTCGGCGTGTGGGACCGCCCGTTCGATAGCCGCGACCGTGTTCGCGGAGTACTGCTCATCGAAACCGCGATGGGCGATGAGCCGCATCGGCTCACCATTGCCCAGCGAGCCGCAAATGTGTTCTGTCCGCTCCGTCGCCCCCACGAGGGTCGAGCCATCGCCTCGGCTCGAATCGACACGCCGAAACGAGCAGACACGAGGACGTGACGAGCACCGCGAACGCGAGTCCGGACCGCGGCGAGTGGGGCCGGCGCTTCACCCGTCGGCGGCGTCCTCCATGACCGTCTTGAGGGGTCGGACTCGATACTCGCCCGTGTCCGTATGCTGTTCGAGGACTACTTGCTCGGTCTCTGCAGGGGTCGTGATCGTCGGGCCTGGGATCTTCGTCCGTTCGATAATCTCACAAAACTGCCAATACCCCGAGTCAGACATCGCCGCCCTCCTGACGGGACGCGTCTCTCGGCTGGCATATCGTGTGTTGCTCGGGGATCCTGGTTCGCGGCCCCGGATGGGCGCGTTCGACGGCAGTGGGCGTGGGGTAGAACGGCATATGCCTGTAGTGTCTGGCGGCGGTCTTAGGCTTCTCGGCGACGCAGCCGTCGACGCCGATACCGTCGCCAAGAACAACTGACTGGCTTACGCGAGCACGATACTGATCGGGCGTTGTGACCAGCCGCCGAACGTCGCTGGGTGCTCGCGCGTGGCACGTACGCTCGCCCGATCGGTACCGACGGACAACGACCCGTGTCACTCGTCGGCGTCGGTCGCCTCGTCGAGTTCCCGCATCCGCTCGATCCGTTCGGCCTCGCTCATCGCCGCCCACGTCGCGATATCGTCGAGCGTCCGACCGCAGGCCACACAGACGCCGTTCTCGGTTTCGCACACGCCGACGCACGGACTGCTGATCATATGTCGCTCCATGGACGCCGGCGGCTAAGTACTGCCGACTCGGCGTCGGCTTCGTCGACGCGGCGCCGAACTGCCGTCGCTCGACCCCGAGTGCATCGAGACGGCGCTCCGACTCCATGGGCCTTGTCGAAACCTGCAAGAGGAGGAGCGTTCGGAAACCGTGCTGAATACAATGCGCGAATCGGTCAGAGTGAGCGGTGTCAGTCGAGGGGGTCGGTCGTCGGATGTTTATAAGCGAGCGAAAAGCATTCGTCTATTGGGGCACGCCCGACTATGTACTGTGGTGGAGGCGGGGATGAGAGTAGTGACAACGGTCAGCAAGACGTGTACTTGTCGTCATCGGCAAAAGGGAATTTCCTTGATTTTTCAAGGTATCACGCATGTCGGTCGGGACGCTAGTCACTGCTGCTGTATTCGGTCGAAAAGTTGCTCGAAAAGTGTTTGCTGGGCGTTTCGCAGATGATACGAGAAGGTGGATTGAGTCAGCGAGAGTGCGTCAGCGATTTCGGTGGCCGTACTTTCTCGGGGTGACTCGAAATACCCAGCGTACATCGCGGCTCGCAGGATCTGTTGTTGACGGTCCGTGAGTTCGGCTTCGAAGGTATCTCCGAGTATCTGACCGATTGCGTGTGCATGCGACTTCGCGGCGGGAGTGTGTTCGTGTTTTGAGACCAACGTCGTGTCCGGGAACGACTCCTGCACGCGTGTGACAAGCGAACCAATATCGTCACCGAGTGGTACTTCGCAGACAACCTCTGCCCGACCGTCGGTTACCGTATCCGTCGTGACGACTGCGCCCTCTGCTACGAGTGTCTGTGCCAAGGACTGTCGGCACAGCCCGATTTCGACGTCCCCGCCGGGCTGATCCTCAGTCTGTCGGATCTGCCGCAACTGGGCTACCCTGTCCGTACTCTCCGTGAAGTTCCTGAAGGCATCCAACGAAGCACCCTGGATGGACGCGTAGTGGACGAGTGTCTCATCCGAGGCCGGAATCGTGTCCCTGATATCGATCGTACACTCCAGTTGTTCAGAAGCGGAGACGAAAAACGACGCCGAGTCGGTACTCTCGAACGTAAGCTCGGCCACTTCGTCGGCGTGGAGAATGCGCTCCGTCGCAAGTGAGTGAAGCACTTGGCCAATCCTCTCACCGAACGTCGAGAGGAGTGTCCGCTCGCGATCACGGAACGCATCTCCACGGTCCGTATACAAGACGAGCAGCCCGTAGACGCGGCCTCTGTGCACGAGCGGAACGATAGCTCCACCCTGGAACCCCTGTTCCAGTGTGTATGCTCGCCATCGCTCGAACCGCGAGTCCGACTGATTCCTCCGAACCGCCTGTATCTCGGCCGTTTCAACGGCGACCACTGCCGGAGCGACCTCAGTCCGCGATTGTATCGGACGAGTTACGGACTCGTTGGCAGCGACAGCCCCCGATCCCTCCTCGAGATCCGATTCGGTCAGTTCCGTTTCCGGGGTGTACTCGGTAATCCGTGCGTACTGGTATTCGCGCGTGTCCGTCAGTAACTCACAGATGGGTCGTTCGATCTCCTCGCCAGCAGTTGCGCTATTGAGTAGTTCGCTGACCGGCTGGAACGTCTCGGTGAGTTGTTCGAGCCGTTTGGGGACGGTCACGTCTTCCAGTGCGACGATGATTTGTTCGATCGATCCGTCTTCACCCTCGACGGGAGCAACGTTGCTCGATAGCCAGCGTTCGGAGCCGTCCGAAAGTGTGATTCCGTGGGTGAACCCCTGGATAGCCTCGCCGGTTCTGCGGACATGCGCGACCGGGTGGTTTTCGCGTGGAATCGGATTCCCCGCTTCGTCCCAGATATCCCAGCCCGGGTGATCGTACGCCACGCCGTCCATCCTGCTTCTGGACAGGCCAAGCAACGCTTCTGCACGGGCGTTTGCGCGAGTAATCTCTCCCTCGGGGGTCAGGAGGACGATGCCGACGGGCGCCGTTTCCAAGACGTGATCCAGTTTTCGTTCGGTAACCTTCGAGTCGGTGATTTCGGTGAAGACGATGATGACGCCATCGTCGCTTGGGTGGACGCTAGCTTCGATCCACTGTTCCTTCTGGGCGTTGTATCGCTCGAAGGACGCCGATGACTGTGTGTCGAGAGCCGTCCGGATTTTCTCTTCAGCAATGGTGTCAGCCGCTTCGGGAAAGACGTCCCAGACGTACTCACCACGCAGTTCCTCGTTGTCCCGTCCGAGGAGCTGCTCGGCCTGCTGATTCACGTATCTATACGTGAGGTCGCCATCAAGCACGGCAACGCCGTCCGACACGCGCTTCAGACTGTCTATCTCCCATCGATCGACTGCGGATGTGATGAGTGAGATGGTCGTCTCGGCCAGTTCGCGCTCGCTCGGGGACCATGCCTCCCGGTCCGTGCCCGGTTGCCGGTCCGTGGAGACGACTGTCATCGAGACGGCAGTTCCGATGTGTGTATGGGCCTTCGCTGTCAGGGCGTCGGAAGTTGAGTGGAACCCATCGGTTTCGAACACGTCGTCTCCCACCCGAATCTTGGCCTCGATCGCTTGCGAGTCCCGGAACCACTGTGGCAGTTCCGAGACGTACGTCCGAACACTATCGTCGATATCCTTATCCAGGGCCGCGAAGAGTTCACTCGCCCGTTCGAGCGCGTCGAACGCATTCGTCCACCCCTGGGATTTTTTCTCGGCCGCCCCTCCGAACACGGGATTCTCGTCCGCTGTGTCGTCTCGGTCCGGCGTGCGTGCGTCCGACTCGGAAACGTCGCGGGACACACCGGGATCGGCTTCGACGGAGTCGGCGCGATTCGGCCGGCTCCCTCCACCGTTCTCCTGCCGATCCTGTTCGTCCATTACATGTCGAGTTCTTTCACCCAGATACAAATAACGCGTTGCTGATTACAGTGGTTCGGGACGCTCGCGCCGGTCCCTGCGATCCAGTATCCGTCAGCATTCCGTACCGAAACGCTCGATTTCGGCACGGAATCGTGCTTACGAACTCCTTATAACAACGCGTGCCAGTGACCAGCACCGGAGGAAGCGACCGGACGGGTCGATATCTTCCCACCTCCGCATGAACTAACTCGGAATCCTTCGACGGACGCGTCCGTGAACAGTACAATGCGGCCGTCTGCCAATAGTACTATCTGCCTCTGTCGAAACCCTCAAAATTTGATAGAGTAGCGTGCTGAATAGAGAGGGAGGGTTCGCGCGGTAGCCTTGATTTCTTTCACGCTGGAGCCAGCGAACCAACTGTTCAGTAGTCTGTGTATTGCTCGACGACAATACCTGCTGCGGACCTGCTCCCGAAGCGTTTTGCGTCCTGTGGAAGTATGTCTGGATATGTCACGAGCGGACCCGGGCGATGCAGACACTCCTGATCGAGAAATCCGGTTGCTGAAAAATCCGGATGGACGGTGGACGGCTCGTGATCTCCGTGCAGGGGTGACTGCACAGGGTGACAGTCGGGAGGTCGCACTCGAAAAGCTCGACGCCGTCGTTGAGGCGGTAGACGGCGACAGTGGACACTCCCCAACCGACGACGAGATTCGTGACCTTGGAGTCTATCCCGAGGTGGTTCGGAGACAAGGTGATGACCTCCCCGACGTGTTGCAGTAGCGATGGTGACGCGGGACTTTTCGGGTGCGGATGTCTACAGATGAATCAAGACGAGTGCCTCGGGGCTTGACCCCGAGGCGGTTCACGCTGTAGCGGCTCGAATCGTACGTCGAACAACTGGGTGTCGAGGACTACTATGCTGAGCTCAGACGAATTTGAACGATCTCAACGACAGAACGTCCAGGAGCGACGGGCGTTCATTAAACGCTGGGCCGAGTACGTCCGCACTCACGACGACGAAGAGTGGTCACGCCAGCAGAACAAGTTGATCGACTCACGGCTACAGTCCGCGAACGAGATGGCCCGGGACGGCGACACTGATCCGGTCGCATTCGCGAAGGCTCGTGAGCAACGTGACTCCGACCAGGGCTGAACCGCCTGCCTTCGAGACTGGCCACTACCGAGCTACGGGGTTGTGCCGACATCAACGGCCTCGAGATCGGGTTCGTCGAACTCAAGCGCCTCTACCACCGCTTCCGGAAGCTCCGGGCGCGGTGCCGATTCATGCCGTTCGATCTTCTCGGTCTTGCGCGTGTTTTCGTAGAGGGCACGTGCGACCGGAAGCCCACGGAGATACTTGTAGTCGTGGATGATCTCGACGCCCCGCTCCGTGAATCCGTAGAACTGGGAGGGGAGATCACGTTTCCCCTCGCTTGGTTCGTACGTGTAGCGCGCGAGGAGCCCGGCGTCGATCAACGTCTCCAACTGGTCTTTGATTGCTGCTTGGCTCTTCCCGGTCATATACTCAAATTCGGCGAGCGACATCAGATGGGTGGGGTGGCCCAGCAGCTCCTGGATAATGAGATGGCGCGTATCCTGGGACAGCAGCTTGAACAGCCGCTGCTGTTCCGCGAACGGCCCTGCATCGGCCGCGCCAGTGTCGATTTCGCTCATACGTGATGGTACGAGGTAGGGCGCTATAACAGTTAGGGCCAACCAAGTTGGTTAAACCAGAAAAAATCAAAGTGATTCAGAATCGATAAGATGGTGTGGTTTGAATCGGCAGCTAATGACCGACTCAAGCCCGCCGCCCGACGCTGCCGATATTATGACAGTGGTCCACAAGGCCGTTGGGGGCATCGAGCTCGAACCCGCGGAGAAGCGGGAGATCTGGCGGTTCACCCAGCGTGAATTGCCGTATCTCTGGAGTCAGCGGACGTCGTATTTTATCCTCGGGAGCTATCGCGACCCCTATATCCGCCGGCTTCGCGCCGTCCAGAACGAACTCACAAAGCAGCTCGGTGCCTATCCGTTCATCATGGGTGATCTCCTCGAACTTCCGACTGACCGCCTCAACACGTTCGATATCATGTTTTCGTTGCTCGCGACATACAGCGACTACATCGTCGGGGTCTTCGAGAAGGAAAGTGGTGGGGAGGCGCCTGAATTGGGCGAGATCGATGAGCCGCCGTATTTCGACAAGTCGTACGTGTTCCCACGTGATTACGCGTGGGTGACCGACGAGAACCTTGACTCGCCACAGCACGTCATTCAGGCCGCCCTTGAGATAGCGTTCACAGACGACTTGTCGGCGGATGAAATCCAAGCAAACGTCGAGTCGCTCGTTGATCGCGCCCAAGAGAGCGGTGTCGACATCGACGAACAAGAGGTGTGGGATGTGATCGACGACCGGGCAGATGAGGGCGAAAAGCCGGCAACGTACAGTTGGGTCCATCTCAACAAATTCCGTAAATTCGAACTCCACGAACGGTGCTTCCCGTGGACGACAGAGGACGAACTTCGAACTGAGGGTGACGAACTCCCGTCCCCGACACCACGTCCGGAGTGGGAAGAGCGTGAGGACCACTGACATCCTCCCAGGACTGAAGTCGTGGGGTTCCACGGTCACAGACCGTGCCCACGACGGAGAGGTTCCCCACTCGCGTCGTTCGGTGGGGTTATGGGCCGTGCCAGTCCGGCCCCCGACTCGGATAGCGGGCTTCATCTACCGCCGCGCTGGCGTGCATATCCTTACCCGAGACTCGGTAGCACGACCGACGATACGAACCGTGGTAGTTGTTTCGGCTGTTGTCGGATTCATCTCACGGCTGAAGCCGTGGGCTTTCTCCTTGAACCGCTGTAACTTCCCCGCCCTCGGCGGCTTCACGCCCGACAGCGATGTTTCGTTTCTTGAGTCCCGTCTCGTAGAACTGGTTCAGATTGTCGAGGATGACGACGTCGTGGCCATCGCCGACGAATCGTTCCGCGAGGTGACCGCCGATGAATCCCGCACCCCCCCGTGACGAGCATCTGCATGGCCTCGATATTCTCGACGGTGGTGAAAACGTACGCGCTCCGATCGATGGAGGCGCGCCCCCAGGCCGTCGTGTCCCGAACGCCGGCGTCGCTGCAGTGGGTTCATACTCGGTACGACCGCTCCAGTGGGCGTTAAATGGTCGCTCGTCGCTGTTGTGTGCCGCTACGAGCGTTCATCATCGCCGCCACGCCCCGCAGGCACACGCATCGGCTGCCACCCACACACAGGACATCCACCCACCGACGAACGACCCATTCGCCCAAAAATCGGCGTGTCGTCACCAGAGACTGGCATCGAGCGGGCGTCGCTACTGAAGCGTCGGCCCCCGTCGCGAGCCCCTCGATCTTCATAATCGGTTCCCATCCCGCGATTTGCCGGTCAGGAGCGAACGCTTTGGTCGACGTCGACCATCGAGTCGTCGCGAACAGCCCGTCAGTCGGGGGTTTGGACGCCCTCCTCTTCGATTTCGCGTCGTACATAGGATCCCACTCGCCGAGTCATACTCGGGCCACAATTGGGTCTACACCACCTCTTGCGGCCGCACACCCCGATTATGACGATTCGACGCGTCACGCCACGGCGTCGAGAGCGCGGCTCGGCGCCGGAGGGTCGGTCCGACCGGGTATGAACCGACCCGAAGTGACTGTACCGTGTCTGATCGGACCGGGAGATCCGCACCCCCCACTGGTGTGCCGAGTGCGGCGTCGTCCGCGCGTTCGTTCGTCGACCGACAGGCACCGCGACGGCGTGCAGGCGCGTGGACGGCGACGCTCGTCAGCGCCCGTCGCCGTGACCTCCGCGGGACGGCGCGCTGGCTCGCGCTGGCACTCCTTACGGGCGCCCTCGCGGTGGCGTTCGAGGAGGCGACGCCCGACGACGCCTGAGCGGTCGAGGCCGCCGTCGCTCGCGTCAGCAGGGCGCCTTCGCGACCAGTTCACGCCCGCGCTCGGTGTCGGCGGTCACCGACGGCACCGACACCGGGTCGCCGTCGTCGTCGATGGCGACCATGGTGAAACACGCCGCCGTAGTTCGCCGCGAGTCGGTGGATCGGGGGTCACGGGCGTCGGCGTCGACGCGCACCTGCAGGCTGCTCTCCCCCGTCTCGTAGACGTACGCCGACAGCTCAACGACGTCGCCGACGGCGATGGGCGACTGGAAGTCGACGCTGCCGATGTGTGCGGTCACACAGGTCTCCCCAGCCACCCCCATCGCCGCGATGGCGGCGAGTTCGTCCATCAGTTTGACCACCTCGCCGCCGTGGGCGTTGCCGTAGTTGTTCGCCTGATTCGGCTGGATGCGTTCGACCGACTCGACGTACGACCCCTCGACGGTTGTGGACATACCATCGGTATGGTACGGACAGGCATAGTCCCGCGGGTTTCCCGAGGCGCCGACGCCCCGTGACGGGCTCACCGGCTGACGGCCCACGTTCGTGGCCGGCAGTCCCGGTCCGCTGCCGGTGCCGCGGGTCCGGTCGACATGGCACGCCACCGATATCTTTATTCGTGCCAATTCGTACCACGCTACCTGCCATGGGCGTGCGTGAAATCTTGTCAACTATCCGACACGGGGCTACGACCGCCCCTTCGGTGGGCTCTCGGTCGGAGTCGCGTGAGGTGATCAAGCTTCGGCGCCGGTGCTGGCGTCGGCGTCCCTCTCGTCCTCGTCATCGGGGTCCACCGTCTCGAAATCCTCAATGGAGTGATCCTTGCGGCTCACCCGCTCGGCGATCAGAAACTTTCGGGTGCGATCGAGCTGTTCCCAGTGGAGGTGTGCCGGCGGGTCCGCGGCCAGCGCGTTGACCCGCTCGACAACGACGGTGTTGACGAACCGCTCGAACTCGCCACAGACCGGGCAGGTGCGCGACAGATGTGACACGTCGAACTCGCGCGTCACCGTCGCTTCCATACAGCCGATACATCGGTATTCCAAAGCGTGGCTCACACGCCCCATTCGGGCGCAGCGGGTTTGTATCCGGGGATCGTGTCGACCGAACGGAGGCGCGGCGACCCGGCGCATGCGGGATCCCGACGCGCGGTGGCGCCCAGCATTAGTGTCTGCACGACCAACACGTGATGAGATGCGACGCAGTCCAGGACGGATGGCCCGCGGACTCTACAGACGGCTCAACCCGATGACGCTCACACCAGCTCTCATACACGACTACGACGCGCAAGCCGTCGATCGAGCGACGACCGACACCGCGACGTTCGGACTCGGGTGCTTCTGGGGACCGGACGCGCGGTTCGGTGCCATGGACGGCGTGGTTCGAACACGCGTCGGGTATGCCGGCGGGACGAAACCCGACCCGTCATATCACTCGTTGGGCGACCACACGGAGGTGCTACAGGTCGACTTCGATCCGGCGGTGGTGACCTACCGTGACCTCCTCGCGGACGTCTTTCAGCAACACGATCCGCGGACACAGCCATCGAAAACACAGTATCAAAACGTCGTGTTCGCGTCGACGCCCACCCAGCGGACGGCCATCGATTCGGTGCTTGCGGACCGCGACGAAACCGCGGCGAGCATCGAGACGCGTATCGAGCAACTCGCGCGGTTCCATCCGGCCGAAACCTACCATCAAAAGTACAGGCTCCGGTCGATGTCGTCGTTCCTGAGTGTCTTCGAGGAGGCCGGGTACGCCGACGAGGATATCCGTGACTCCCCCATCGCGGCAGCGTTGAACGGATACGTTGCGGGGCATCACGTCGATGTCGACGCGGCCCTGCCAGCGCCCGATCAGCACCCATCGGGGTGAGCCGGCCGCGAATACGGATATCCGCCGGGACCACGTATGGCCCCGCTCGGCGGCGAGACCGTCCGGATTCGGGGTAACGGCAACGCCGACTCACTGCCGATCCGGGAGCCGACAAGGATCCCCGACAGTCAGTAGGCATCCGGATCCGAGGGCGTGGCAGTCACCGGTCGCGGCATCATCGCCTGGTCACGAGTCCCGTCCGTGCTCACTCGAGACCGGCGTGGTGGGCACGCCGGCGACGGCCCCACACGCCACATTCATTCGCCGTCGGTCCCACGTGTCCACATGGCCGACCCACCGTCTATGCCCCGACTCGAATCGGCCCTCCCGGCGCCCCCCGGCCAGTGGGAGCGCTACGACGAGAGTAGCGCTGTGCAGTACCGGTTGCCGGGCGACGACGGCCCCTGTGTCGCGGCGAAGCTGACTGTCCGCCCGGACCGTCTCGGCGCCGCAGCCGTTCGCGTCGATCGAATCGCGGGTTGTCGGCGGACGGGGACGACACGCCACCTCGACGTCGATGTGGCCGCAGACGCTGTCGACGCCGAACTGGACGCGGTGCTGGCCGCGACGACGGAGCACCGGCCCGGCAACGGGCCGCCGTGATCTGCCGCCCCGACGTTCGACGCGCTCCACGCCGGCCGAACCGACATCTGCCCCGACCGTCGAACGTGATCGGGAGTCTTCATCTCTGTGCCCCCGATCCAGTCGTTTCGTAAGGCGATAACCGGGACGAAAGAACCACACCGTGGGTCCGACCGAAAACCGCAGTCGCGACGGCTACCATCGGGCGCGTCCGCGACCAGTTCACACAGAATCGAGGAGGAAGCCCACGGCTTTAGCCGTGGGAGGAATCCGACCGACGGTACCGACACCGGGTCGCCATCGTAGCCGATAGCGACCAGCGTGAAACTCGCCGCCGTGAGCGCTGTCCGATCCGTTCGTCCGATTCGGCCGGCTGCGTTCGACCGATTCGACGTCGGACTACTCGACGGTGACGGACGCGTCCCCGTGCGGCCCGCTGAGACGAATTCTACAGGAGGCGGCCGCTGGCGTCGGTTCCTCCCGCCCCGGTTGGTGCTCCGGCAAGCGACGCCCCGAAACGGTTTGTCGCTCCGCGCCGAATCATGCGTATGGCCGCTCTCGGCAAACACCTCGTCAACGGCATCGTCTCGCTCGTGATCAGCGTCGGGTTCACCGTCGGAATGGCCGACGACGGTGACGGTCCCTGGGACCTGCGCGACATGGTTCTCGCGGTCGGCCTGTCGGCGTTTCTGTCCGGCTTTTTCACCAGTTACTTCGCGAAGTAGCGCGCCCGCCGGCGACCGGTCGCTGTGCGTCGTAGCGACGGGGTGCTCGACAGGTCGAAATCGCCCGTCCCCGGCCACCTGCATGTGTGTGACTTTTCATCACGAATGCGTGCGTTCATATCGATCAAACCCCAACCGGAGGTAACTCTCATCTATGAGCCAATCCCCGTCCACCAGCGCGTCGAGCGTCCTCCACGTCGACGACGATCCAGCGCTACTCGACCTGACGGCCGAGTTCCTGACGCGAACGCAGTCGGACATCGACGTCCACTCGGTTACCGACATCGAGCAGGCACTCTCGGTACTCGACACCGAACCGGTCGACTGTGTCGTCAGCGACTACGATATGCCCGGAACGACCGGCCTCGAGTTTCTCGACACGGTGCGCGAGACGTATCCTGACCTCCCGTTCATCCTCTATACGGGGAAGGGAAGCGAGGAAATCGCGAGCGAAGCGATCAACGCCGGCGTGACCGGTTATCTCCAGAAGGGCGGGGCGGAGCAACACCGCCGACTGGCGAATCGCGTCGACCACGCCATCAGGGAGTATCGGGCGCAGATCGAATCGCAGCGGTATTCGACCGTGCTCGAAGCGCTCGGCTACCCCGTCTACGTCGTCGACGCCGACGGCCGGTTCAGCTACGTGAACGACGCCTTCGTGGACCTGGTCGGCTACGAGCAGTCCGAACTCGTCGGCGCCGAACCGGACCTGATCAAGACGGACGAGAGCGTCGCCGAAATCAACGAGGCGCTCCGGACGGTCGTCTCCAGTTCGGGCCCGGATATCGAGCACGTCGAGGTCGAGATCCAGCGAAACGACGGCGAGCGGATCACGTGTAAGGATCACATCGCCGCCCTGCCCTTCGACGACGAGTTCCGCGGGTGTGCCGGCATCCTCCGGGACCTCTCCGATCAGCGGGCGCGCGAACGGACGCTCCAGCGAAAGAACGACCGCCTCGAGGAGCTCGTCTCGGTCATCTCTCACGACCTTCGGACGCCGTTGTCGGCCGCGCAGGGCGCGGCGGAGCTCGCCGCGGAGACCCGCGACGCCGAACACTTCGACGCGCTCACCCGGGCTCACGAGCGACTGGAGGGAATGCTCGACGAGTTGCTCACGTTGGCCCGGACCGACGAGCGGACCGCGACGACGGAGGCGGTCGCCGTCCCGGCCGTCGCCCGCGCGGCGTGGGAGACGGTCGCTCCCGATCGAGCGACGCTCGTAGTCGACATCGACCGAACGGTCGTGGCCGACCCCGACCGGCTCCAGCGCCTCTTCGAGAACCTCTTCACCAACGCCGTTGCACACGGGGGCGCGAACGCGACCGTGACCGTCGGGGCCGTCGAGGGTGACGCCCCCGGATTTTACGTCGCCGACGATGGCCCCGGCGTCGACCCGGAGCATCGTGACACGGTGTTCGAACCCGGCGTCTCGATGTCGGCCGACGGGACCGGCTTCGGGCTGGCGATCGTCGACCGGATCGCCGACGCTCACCGCTGGGATGTCGACCTCACCGAAAGCGCCGACGGCGGGGCCCGGTTCGAGTTCGTCGGCACCGAGTCGGTCGACGCCGACCGGACGGCTCGGTCGACGGTCTCCGACTGACCTGTCTCATAGCCATCCCGCCTACTGTGACATCACGAGTTCGAACCGCGCCCCGCCCTCAGTCCCGTCTGTCACAGACACTGTCCACCCGTGAGCTTCTACGATCCGCTTCACGATGGTTAGTCCGAATCCGGTGCCGCCACTCGTCGAGGAATGGCCCGGTTCGAAAATCTCCTCGCGCCGATCTGCGGGGATCCCGGACCCATCGTCTTCGACGTAGATAGTGTCCTCATCGACACGTCCGACACGAACGGTCACGTCCGTGCCACCGTGTTCGATAGCGTTTCGGAACAGATTCTCGAACACGTGCCGTAATCGGTCGCGATCGCCTTGGAAGGTCATCTTATCAGTTATCTCGAGGGTCGCCGCGTCTGCGTCTATCGTCCCCCAGCACTTCCCGACGAGATCGGTCAGACTGACCGACTCCGTTTCGTCTATCGTCTCGCCCTGCCGGGCGAGCGTCAACGTGTCCGTGACGATCGCCTCCATCCAGTCGAGTGATTGTCGGAGTGGAGCAAGGTGTTCGCTTTCCACTTGTTCATCGAGGACCGTTGCGCGACCCTGTGCGACGTTGAGCGGATTGCGAAGGTCGTGGGAGATGACACTCGCAAACTCGTCGAGACGCTCCGTTTGACGACGGAGTTGGCGTTCCCGTTCGACGCGGGCGGTTACGTTCCGGGTAATTCCCACGAGACGGGTGATTTCACCGTCGGTGGTGACCGGCGCGAGGTTCGTCTGCCAGATGCGTGCCCCTTCGTCAATCCGGAGTTCTTCCTGGTACGAAATCGGCTCACCGATCTTAACGCACCGGTGGTAGTTCGCTTCGAGTTCCGCTCCCTCTTGCTCCCCGAACACCTCTTGTGGCGTCTGTCCCCGGACTTCTTCGGTCGTGAGTCCGGTTTGTCGCTCGTATGCTGGACTGAGGCGCTCGAACTCGAACGTGATGTCGGTGTCCGAAGCGTCAACCTCAACGAAGAAAATCGCGTCCTCTACGTTGTTCAGGAGTGCTTCGTACTCTCCGGCGAGTTCGTGGAGTTCGCGTTCACGTCCTTTTCGTTCGGCAATCTCACGGCTGTTGAGTAAAATCCCGTCGATGGCGTCGTCGTCGAGTCGATTCCGCATCGTGGCTTCGATCCAGCACCACGACCCGTCGGCGTGTTCGAATCTGACTTCGACGGTCTGGGATTCGTCCGGGGCCGACAGCACGGCTTCAACCGCGTCTTCGTTTCGCTCCCGGTCGTCGGGATGGACGTACTCGTATCCAGTGTCCCCGACTAATTCCTCGGAGTCGTAGCCAAGAACCCGTGTAACCGCGGGGCTCACGTACGTCATCGTTCCGTCCGTGTCGATGATGGTGGTGATGTCGTGCGACGCTTCAACGAGCGCCCGATACCGGTCGGTTCGTTTCTCGCTCTCCGTTTTCGAGGTCCTTCGTTCCGTCATTGGCTCAGTGAGTATCAGCGGGGACGATCCGGGGCGAGGAGTCGACCGACTCCTGTGGGAGACTCAGTACGAGGCGCGTCCCACGCGGTGCGTTTTCCTCGATCGAGATCTCACCTCCGTACAACGAAATCGTCCAGTAGACGATCCACAGTCCGATTCCGGTACCGTGTTGCAGGGGTGTTTCCTCTGCTCTTTCGATCGTTTCCTGTTCGTGATTCGGGATTCCGGGTCCGTTATCGGCGACGACGAGTTCTATCCACTCGCCGGTTCGATCTTCGCTTGGCGATCTGGTCGTAACCGTGACCTCCGGCGTGGACTTGTCGTTGTGGACGATTGCGTTTTCGATGAGCTCCGACAGTGCGGTTTTCAACCGACTGTCCGCCCGTGCGTGGAGAGAATTGGGCGTACTGACCGTGAACATCGCGTCGGGATGCTCGTCGGAAAGTTCGTCGACGACCTCAGTCAGCAGTCCAGTCACGTCGCAGGCCGTCTGAGTAGCTGCTTCGGTGTCGAACAGGGAGCGCACCGTTGCGGTTTTGTCAGCCAGGCTCGACAGCGCAGTCGATCGATCTTCGATCGCGCTCACGTGTGTCTGGAGTTCGTCGTCGTCCAGCGCCTTCCGGAGCATTGCTGCGCGGCCTTCGATTACGTTCACAGCGTTCCGGAGGTTGTGACGCAACACACGATTGAGGACCTCGAGTTGCTGTTCGCGCAACCGGCGGTTCGTCACGTCAGCTTCGATCGTGACGAAATGCGTGATCTCCTCGTCGTTCGCTATGGGCGAGATCGTCTGGTCGACGTGGTACAGCTCCCCGTTTTTGCGGCGATTGACGAGGTGGGCATCCCACTGGTCGCCTGCGAGAATCGTCTGCCACATCCGGTCGTAGAACTCCTCGCCCTGTTTGCCCGACTTGAGAATACGGGGCGTTCGACCGACCGCTTCCTCACGAGTATAGCCGGATCGGGATTCGAATTTCGGGTTCACGTACTGGATAACCCCGTCGCTGTCGGTGATGAACACCGACTGTCCCGCGTTCTCGACGGCTTTTTTGAACAGCTGTAAGTCCATCTCGCGCTCTTTGCGTTCGGTGATATCCTCCTGAAATCCGACGTAGTTCGTCACGTTTCCGGCCTGGTCTCTCACCGGCGCGATACTGACACGATCCCAGAACTGGCTCCCGTCCTTGCGGTAGTTGCGGAGTTCCACGGAAACCGGCTCGGCTCTATCAATCGCCTTCCGCATTTCTGCGACGGGCTGCTCCCGTGTCGCTTCCCCCTGAAGAAATCGACAGTTTCGACCGACCGCCGCCTCCGCGGAGTATCCCGTTAGCGCCTCGAACCCCTCGTTCACGTAGATCATCGGGTTGTCCTCCCTGTCGGGATCGGTAATTGTGATCCCGACGGGGGCTTCGTCCATCGCTCGGGACTTCAGTTCGAGCTCCCGTGCGTACGCCTTCCGCTCTGTCACGTCGCGTGCGGAGAGGATTATCGAGGACTCGCCGGACTCCTCGAGTGTCGCAGCCGACACCTCCAACTGTCGCTCGTTGCCCGCCTTCGTCAGACACGCGAGGTCGTCGGTCGACCCCTGACCCGACTCTCGTACGTCTCGAAGAAAGGCTTGGAACCGCTCGCAGTCGTCGGCGTAGATCGTCTCAGTCGGGGAGAGAGAGAGTAATTCGTCGCGTGAGTATCCCACGAGGTCACACGCAGCCGGATTACACTCGCTGATCCCGTCGCCGCCCGGGGCAACCACGAAGAGAGCGTCGTTCGTCGACTCGAACAGCCGCTGAAATCGGGTCTGAACGTCTTCGTAACGTTCGGACAACTCCACCGACTGCTCTCGCCGGGCCAACAGATTCCCCACTCGACGAAACAGGGTCTTCCGGTCGACGGGTGCTGGCACCACTTCGTCGATCAGCGGTGGGCCGTCGCCGTTCTGCTCCGACGGCAGTGGAACAGTTCCCCGCGACCCTTCTTTCTGAATCAACAGCACTGGGGTGAACGTCGGGTGAACCTTCGTTTTGTGTTCTCGCAACGCGTCCCGATACGTTGGCACCATCGGCTCATCGACGACGTAACAATCGGCGGGGTGGAGCGTCTCGCCGTCGATAACGTCGTACCGTTCGCGGAGGGACTCTTCGAGGGCGTCCCGGTCGTTGTCTCCGTGTACGAAGAGCTGTATCGTGTGTCGCGCACTCGCTTCGTGGCTCGACCGGCCGATCATGATCGATGAGTCGTCTGGTTGGATCCGTCCGGAACGCGACGCGCCGAACTCCCCCCCATGATTCCTCGTACGTTGTCGAACGGCCCTTGGATAACGAGTCCCTCGCCGGATTCGATGGAGAATCGGTGAAACCGGCTGTCGAAGTCCCCGAGTCGCTTCTTGACGACTCCGATCGCACGGTCCAACTCGCCGTCGACTTCCACGTACGTGAGAAACACGATGTTGTCGGCGATGTAGCTGGTGTTCGTACTCGTGGCTTCCGGGATGCCGGTGAGTCGATCCGCTTCGTCCGTGATGATGACTGCGATACCGCGATTTTTGAGTACCCGCGTAAGGCCGTGGAGACGTCGAACGAGCCGTTGATCGTCGCCTTGGAGCGAGGTCTGATAGCCCGAGAGCCCGTCGATGAACACCGCGTCCGGCGCGTGCTCGTCGACCTGATTGAGGACGTGTTGATCGAACTCCTCGGCCGAACGAACGAGCGGTTCGGTCTCTATCAGCCCCAGTGATCCCTGCGCCCGCATCTCCGAAATCGGGAGTCCGAGGGCCTCCGAGCGATGGACGAACTGATCGATTGACTCCTCGAAAAAGTATCCGAGTGCCGTCCCCCCGTCTTCGACGATGCCAGAGAGTGTCTGTGCCCCGGTAGTCGATTTTCCGATGCCGGTCGGGCCGCTAACGAACGAGACGGTTCCGCGTTCGATTCCGCCTCCGAGGAGGCCGTCGAGGGACTCGTGTCCGGTGGGGATGAGTTCCGGGTCGAACGTTCGGTCGTCGTGGGCCGGGATGGTCTGTGGGTAGACTTCGATCCCGTGCTCGCGGATTTCGAGCCCGTGGGTACCGTCCACCTGGCCGAGTCCGCGGTGTTTCGGGACCGCTATCCGACGCTCGCGCTCGTCGAGATACAGATCGATGACACCGTCGCTGAGCGACTCGAAATCGTCGTGTGTGGTCTGCGGTGCACGGCTCCTGTCGTGCGTTCGCGTTGCGACTGTCGTCACCTGTCGGTCCCGGAGAAATCGGATGAGTGATTGCAGTCGCTTCCGGTACTGGTACTCGTCCCGTTCCACGTACTGGAGCTGTGTGATCGGATCGATAAGAATCCGGCTCGGGTCGACGTCCTCGATCACCCGCTTGATGTCCTGTGTGAACCGCTCGGATTCGACTTCGGTCGCCTCGACCAAGTTGTACGACTTGTCCTCGGCGAAGAAGTCCGTCCCGGGGCCGATATCGAGAAATTCGGCATCCTGGATGTCGATTCCCAACCGTGCGGCGTTGACGAGAATATCGTGTCTCGATTCTTCGCCGTGGATGTAGACGACCGTCTCGTCTCTATCGAGTCCTGCTCGAAGAAAGTGCTGGCCGAGCAGTGACTTTCCCGTCCCGGAGACGCCCTGCACGAGATACGTCCGACCGCGAACGTACCCACCGTTGAGTAACTCGTCCAACTCGGGGATGCCGGACGCGATCAGGTCTATTTCCTCCGCCGCCGTACCGCCAGAATCGTCGGACATCGACTATCGTGTTCCCGTAACGGGCCTCGGAAAGAATAACTCGACGGTCTAGATAACGAGATGCCGGACGCAGTCCGTCGACGGCGGTTTCGCTCAGTGTGTGGTCTCGACGCCGGTAATCTCGAAGCGGGCGCCACGCCGTTCGCCGTCGACGACGCGGATGTCCCAGCCGTGCGCCTCGACCATTTGCTCTACGATCCGCAGGCCAAATCCGGTTCCGTGGTCTGCGGTCGAATAGCCGGCCTCGAAAATCTCGTCCCGGTCGCTTTCGGGAATCCCGGACCCCGTATCCGCCACGTAGAAGCCGCCGTCCAGATCGCCGACGTGAACGGTCACCCCGTCACCACCGTGCTCAACCGCGTTCCGATAGAGGTTCTCGAATAGTTGCTGGAGCCGACTCCTGTGGGCTTTGACGACCTGCGTCGCGTTGGCTTCGAGCGTTGCGTGCTCCGTATCGACGGTTTCCCAACTGCGCTTGACCACGTCGGTAAGTTCCACAGGTTCGCTTCCGGTCACTTCTCTCCCCTCACGCGCCAGCGTCAGCAGGTCGTCGATGAGTGCTTGGCTCCGATCGATCGCGTCGGCTACCCGAGCCAGATGGTCGCTGTCGCACTCTTCTCGTGCGAGTTCGATGTGTCCATCTGCCACTGTGAGCGGATTCCGGAGGTCGTGGCTGACGATGCTCGTGAACTCCTCCAGACGGTCCCGTTCCCGTTCCAATCGTTTACGCTCGGTGACGTTGACGTAGAACGCGATCGTCCCGCGGGATCCCTCCGGTGACCTTTTCCGGGGAACCGCCCGGAAGAGCGTCTCGACTGTCTCCCCGCCAGCGGTCACCAGGGATCTGTTCTCGCGGACGAACTCGTCGCCCAGTGCACGCTCGTAGCCACCTTCGTCCAGCAGTTTACGTCGGGACTCGGCGGTGTAGAACCGTTCGAGTTTCGCTCCGACGAGTTCCGACTTCTCGTAGCCTAGGGTATCGACGAACAGGTCGTTACAGTCTTCGATTATCGGCTCCCCCTCCTCGGCACGCGTAACGACCGCCATGAGCGGTGCTTCCTCGAACAGATGCCGGTACTGTTCCTCGAGTTCGGAGGTCAACGTTTCCAGCTTCTCAGTCCGATCTTCGAGCGCCCGCTCCCGTCGTTTGCGCTCGGTAATATCTTGCAGGGTGCCGCGAACGCAAACAACGTTGCCGTCTTCGGGTTCGGCATCGCCACGGGTGCGCACCCAGCGGAGGTCGTCCGCTGTGTCGATCAGTCGAAGTTCGAGGTCGTAGGATTCGCCCGTCTCTACTGCTCGGTCGAATGCGTCGCGGATTGCCGGTCGATCCTCGGGGTGATAGAAATCGAGGCTTCTCTCGGGAGTCAGTTCGTCATCCGGCGAGAGGCCGTGAATCGCGTACGCTTTGTCCGTCAAAAACGCCTCGTCGGTCCGCACGTCGTAACTCCAAGCCCCGACATCGGCAATGTTTTGGGCTTTTGTAAACAGGTCGTTTTGCCGTTCCAGCGTTCGCTCGCGCTCCCTGGCCGCGGTAACATCCCGGAGCGTGCCAACTGATCCGTCGAACCGGTCACCCTCGTAGGGAAGCACGCCCATGTGGTCCGTGCAGACGATCGGCTCACCCTCGCGCGGTTGCAGTGTCACCTCGAAGGAAATCGTCTCAGGGCCGTCGCTCGATAACAACCGTCGCAAGTTGCGATCACCCCGTTCGACGGCCGCCTCGTCCTTGACGAGCGACGGCGTGTTTCCGAGAATCGTCTCCCGGTCGTAGCCAACCAACTCGACGAACTCGTCGTTGACGTAGGTGAATCGTCCCTCCTCGTCGAGCACGTACACCGCGTCGGTCAGCGCCTCGATGATCGTCTCGTACGTTTCGAGTTCGCGCCGCCGCTCCTCGCGGTCGGTGACGTCGTGGCCAGCACCACGGAGCTTCGTTACCGTTCCCCCCGATTCGACGACCGGAGTGATCGTCATGTCTATGAGACGCTCGTCGCCGTCACGTGGCCGCAGTCGCCACCTCCGTTCCAGTTCCGCACCCGCTTCGAAGGCCTCGGTGAGTGTCTGGCGAACGTCTTCGCGGTCGCCCGGGTGGAACAGTGCAATCGCCTCCTCCAGAGGGATTTCGGCCCGGTCAGGGCGGCCGATGGCTTGCCGGGTGCCGGCCGTCAGCAGGACAGTATCACTCCCTCGATCCAGTTCCCACCCACCAGTGTCGCCGACGAACTCCGTCAGTCGCATCAGTTGTTGCTGTCTGTCGGCCCGCTGTGCCTCGCGTCGTGCCCGGACGGCGTTCCGAATCCGGTTGGCCAAGAGGTCGTACTGTTCGGTACCGGAACCCTTCCGGAGGTAGTCGGTAACGCCAGCGGAGATGGCCTCGCTGGCGATGGCCTCGCTGCCCTTGCCAGTAAACAGGATGAACGGAAGGTCGGGATATCGCTCTCGGACAGCTTCCAAGAACTCGAAACCGTTCATGCCGGGCATATTGTAATCCGAGACGATGCAGTCGGGCGGCCGATCGCCGATTCGCTCCAACCCGCCGTCGGCGCTACTCGCCGTCTCGACGGTGAACCGGTCGTCCGCTCGCTCGAGGAACGTCGCAGTGAGATCGGCGAAATCGGATTGGTCGTCCACGTGGAGAACCCGTATCACCTCCTCAGTCTCGATCAGGGCCTTCGCCTCACTCATGCTTCGGTCGAGATCGGTTCCGGATCCACTCTTCCGAACAGCCGACAATTTCGGAGACGGTCCCGATACCGATAGCGTACCGCCCTTCCACGCGCGTGGACTCGGGAACGTGACGTGTCCTCATCGGCTCACGTTTCTCCATCGTACTCCGGCGTTCGAGCATCGGTCTCGGAGAGGTGGTGTCCGCCGTCGGCTGCGGCCGCCGATCCCGCTGTCACATCGGCTCCTGCATTGACACCCGATCCGGTGTCGAAATCCGACACTTGGTCGTGTAGTTCCTCAGCGAGCGCGGACAGCTGTTGCACGTTCTCCGAGGCCTCGGACAGTGAGGCGGTCTGCTCTTCGGTCGCGGCGGAGACGTTGCTCGCCTCGGCCGCCGTCTGCTGGCTGACGCTGGAGACCTGGTCGACCATCGACACCACTTCTTCCGACGAGGCCGCCTGGTCGTCGGTGGCGTCGCTGATTTCCCGGATACCGCTTTCGGCTTCCTGGACGGTGTTGGCGATTTCGTCGAACATCTCGATGGCGTCTTCGATCGTGTCGGAGCCGCGTTCGACGCGGTCGCTCATCTGTTGTATGCCCTCGACGGTATCGTCCGTCGTCGCCTGGACCTCTTCGATGCGCTGTTCGATGTCCGTAGTCGCTTCGGCTGCCTCCCCTGCTAAGGACTTTATCTCGTTTGCCACGACGCCGAACCCCTCGCCCGCTTCTCCAGCCCTCGCGGCCTCGATCGAGGCGTTCAATGCCAGCATGTTGGTCTGTTCGGCGATGTCGGCGATCATCTCGACGACCTCGCCGATCCGGTCCATCTTCTCGTCGAGCGCCTCGACTTGTGTGGCCGCTTGGTCGGCCCGCGTTTCGATCGACTGGATCTCTTCGGTCGCCTCCGAGGCGTACTGTCGGCCAGTCTCACCGCGCTCGACAGCCGTACTGGCGGTTGTAGCCACCTCCTCGGCCGAGGAAGCGATTTCCTCGACGGTCGCCGACATGTCGTTCATCTCGCCGGCCACCTCGTCGAGGTTCTCGCTCTGTGTGTCCGCACCGCGTGAAATCTCCTCGACGGACTCCGCGACCTGCCTGCTGGCCTGTTCGATCTCTTCCGAACTGCTCGCCACGCTCTCGCTCGATGTCGCGACATCGTCCGCGATGGACTGGACGCGTGCGACGCTCGTATCCAACTGCTCGATCCCGTTCTCGAGGTCACCCAGTGTCGATCCAAACGTTCCCGGGAAATCCGTGTCGATGTCCTGATCCAGCTGCCCGGAGTTCAGACCCCGGCTCACGGCCGAGATTTGGGCGAAGCTTTCCGACAACTGGGTCGTCCCGGTCGCGAGGTCGGTGAGCACTTCGCCGTACTGTCCGGGGCGGTCCGCATCGACGTCCCCGTCCAGAACTCCCTGCTGGAGATCGTCGCTCACACCCCGGATCTCGTCGAAACTCTCCGCGAGTTCGTCGGCACCCGCTTCGAGATCAGCGACGGTTTCGCCGTACCGACCGGGATAGCTGGACTCGAACTCCCACCCGAGGTCGCCCTCTCGCAAACCACGGCTGGCGGTTCCGATCTGCGAGAATACGCCTCGAAGATTCGACTGCATCTCGGTGAACGCCTCGATCATCCGACCGAGTTCGTCGTCTTCGACGTGGTCGTCGAGGTCGTTGTCGAGGTTGCCGTCACTGACAGCCTGTGCAGTCTCTTCCAACCTCGTGATCGGCGGGATGATCCGTCCGGCCACGAACAGGCCGATGGCGATCGCGAGGACGAACGCACCGATGGTAAGCCCGAGAATCTCCAGTTGTGCGGACTGTGTCGTGCTATCGGCGATTTCGACTTGAGATTCGAGGTCTGCTTGTGCCGATTGCTCGATGGCGTGTGCGTGCTCTTCCATTTGGAGACGGAGGGTGTCCATTTCGGCGGCTTTCTGTGCAGCGAGTTCAGTCTCACCCGCGGCTCTCGCGTCGAAAAATTCGGTTCCGAGCGTGTTGTACTCCTCGTGTTGGGATTTGAGGGTCGAGAACTGTTCTTCTTGCTGTGGGCTCAACTCCGCCTCTTCGAGGTGCTGTGCCTGTTCGTTGAAATGTTGCGTGGCCTCTTCGAATTGTTGCTGTGCGTTTTCCTCACCGAGTTGGGCAGCCTGTATCGCACCCTGCTGCTGTTCGATGGCAACGATCATTTCTGCGGACGCGTCCATCTTCAGCCCATCTTCTGCAATGATGTGTGCCTCTTCATCGACGGTGGCAACCGAGGTGTACCCGATCGCACCGGTCACGGCGACCAGCAACGCCA
Organism: Haloplanus natans DSM 17983; assembly: GCF_000427685.1. Classification (NCBI taxonomy): domain Archaea; kingdom Methanobacteriati; phylum Methanobacteriota; class Halobacteria; order Halobacteriales; family Haloferacaceae; genus Haloplanus; species Haloplanus natans. Next base: position 817,326 of record NZ_KE386573.1, on the reverse strand, counting down.
CGAGCACGAACGCCAGGATGAGTTTCGGCCGCAAGTCGAACCGATCGAGTTTCACCTTTTCTAACATGAGCTACTCTCCCGTGGCAAACCCAATAACTGGCCATTCTAGATAACAGTATGAGTATCGCAGCTGAGAATCGGCGGCCGTCTCGCTCGATCGCTTCGCTGTTCGAACCATTCCTGAGGGACGCCGTCGGAAGTACGGTTCCGGATGTGTCCCGTTATCTAGAGGGGTGAGTTATGTCACTGTCCGTTTTTGAACGGTTATGTCCGATTCGCCCCAGCATGATCGAGATTCTTTCGGACTGGGCGGAATCGACGCCGATCCCCCCGTTCGGTCGCTAACGTTCGATACAGATGAGGAAACGTACGTTGCGGAGTTCGACGGTGGCGACGTGTCCCCGAGTGTAGCCGTTATTTCGGTGGTCGCAAAAATAACCGGACAGTCGGTGACTGCTCTCCGACCACTGGACCACGTCGTCGACCCGGACGCTCTCGACCGAATCGTGAGACACCGTCCGTCCGGACCATCCCGTAACGACCGGCTCGTCGAGTTCACTTATGAGGGGCTCACGATTCAACTCTCGAGCGGCGGTGTGATCGAAGTGGGCCTTCCGCGTGCGGGGAATACGGAATAACTGGACGATCAGAACGGACGACTGGCTCGATACCCTCTTGGGCCCGAAGGCGCAGGAACCCCGAGCGGTGGGATTTTCGAGATTACCACTATAGCTCAGGTTTCATTTTGGGGATTTATTTTAAGCCATCGCGAAACGGTGCCAAACCGCCGGTGCTCCTCCGGTCGGTGTTGTCGACTCAGCTGCGTTTATTATCCGCTCCAGAGCCACCGACTGGCGGGGTGTAGTAATCATCGAGTTTCAGCAACGTCCGAGCAATACAGACATTTCCAAAGCACGCCGGCTCTCGGAGATCATCCGCCAGCCATGGAAGGCCGTAACGAGCCTGACGGACCGTCGTTCGGGCGATCGAACGAATGCACACACGACCGCGAGCGCGGTCGACGAATCACGATCGGCCAAATCGACAGATTAGAGCCGATTATGAAGCTCGGGGGGCTCGCGACGACGACGAGGGGCCGGTCGCGTCGCGCTCGTGGCGCCCGAGACGAGCGTCGAGACGCGCGAATTTGGATGCGTGTCGGAGTCGAGGTGGCTACCGGAGGTTGGATCGACTGCCGTCGTGTGGCAGTCAGGGTGTGTGCTTGCGGTTCGGAGGATCGATACGGAGGAGACTGTCGGCGTGAGGATACGTCGAGAGGCCGTCTACGCGCCGTTGCATCGGCCACACCGAGTATGACGATCGGTGGCGGCAAGACCTCGTTCGGAGAGCCGGTTGCAGCGAACGCGCTCTGTCACGCTTGTCCCCCAAGCGAGCGGTCACCAGTGCGTCGACACGCTCGTCTCGGTGGGCCATTCGACTGCGCCGTGTTCGGTCATACGGACACAGTATAAATACTTATGATCTATGAGGTCATAGGTTATACTCAGTGGCAGGATGCCGGAGAACCACCCGATCGAACTCAACCGCGCCGTCCCAGGTGGCCGCGTGGAGGTGTTCGCGATCCGCGACGAGGAGTACCCCGGCGGTTGGTTCTACCGGTTCCAGTACTACCACCCGGAGGAGGGCGAGTTCCTGCCCTACGACAATGCACACGCCGACGAGGATCTCGGCTGGCACCATCGCCACGTTCGGTTCGGCGAGGATACCGAGATCCCGTTTCAGAACCTCGTGTCGCACGTCGTCCTCTTCTTTCAAGAGATCGCCGAACTAACCGACACTGAGCATTCCAACCCATGACCGATACCGATCACGACGGCTGGCCCGACAAGTACCGCGACCCCCGCGAGCGCCCACACCCGACCGTCCTCCGGGTGACTGTCGAGGGGTTCGACGACGTTTGTGAGGACACACTCGAGCGTGTTGACGCAGTCGCCGAGGGGGACTCCTCACCGGCGGTCGTGTCGTTCGCGACGGTCGGGGAGTTGCGGAAGATCCTGACCGACCGCCGTCTTGAACTCCTTCGGGTGCTGCTGAACACCGACGGGGCAGCCGAGAGCATTTCGGCAGTGGCCGATGCGCTCGGCCGTGATTACCGGCCGGTTCACGACGACATCTCCCTGCTTGCGGACTACGGCCTGCTGTTCGTCGTCGATGACGGACAGCGCAAGCGGCCGTACCTGCCCTACGAGCGGATTCACCTCGACATCGAACTCGTCGGCAGAGAGCCAACACCAGCCTAACCGAGGAGCGAACCCGATTCATTCAGGAGGTCATCTGCGGGTTCACGGACAGCGACGGTGTCGAACTGGCGACCCTCGGCGGCATGGCGCGGGACATCGAATCGTCATCATCGGGCTGTGTCCCCGCAAGACGGCCGTTGGACCGAATCGAGAGTCGAATATGAAGCGAGCCGTGCGGTCCCGGGTGCGACGCGAACTCGACGGGGAGAGCGCCTGCACGCCCGACTGACGGGTTGGTCGGGACGACGTGGTCGGCAGCGTCGACGACGACGGTCGGTCCCGATCTGCGAATCGATGGACGGGAACCGATTATGAATATCGAGGAGCTCGTGACGGGGCGTGACTGGCCAATACCGTGGCACGCTCGATTCCGGGTTGCTACGTCGATGTGCCGATTTTCGGGCGTTTCGGTTGGTCGTCGACAAGTATTCGTTCGTGCGTGGGATAGCAGTTAGTGAGTGTTCTTCTCGGGAGTGGCCTCGATCATGAACGCTCGTAGCCGCACGCAACGGCGGCGAACGACCGTATGAGGTACAGCGAGACGGTCGTACTGATCATGAATGCCGCCGCAGCGACGCCCGTATGCGGAATCCCAGTGGAGGGTACCGCCAACGCAGTACTCGATACGATTGTATAACGTATGTCGGCCGATGAGCGGCGACTGTCAGTCGCTCCCGGTCTCACTTCCTCCGGAGGTGGTCGAGCGACTCGACGAACTGGTCGGGGCCGAGATGTTCGGTTCTCGGTCGGACGCCCTCCGCTATGGCGCTCGACTGGTCGTCGGGGAGGAACGCGTAGAGCGGTTACACGAGCAGGCAGACCGAGGCGTGCGAGCGACGTACGTAGTGGTCGACAGCGAAGTGGTGCTGACGAAGGGGACTGTCGATGGGGGGGTGTGTTCTTCCGGAGCGTGACATCGATACTGACGAATCCTATACCCGCTGAGATGCGTCGAGCGGTCGGCTTCCAGTTTCTGAGCCGAAAAAGCCGATTATGAAGAGAGACGACGGCGAGGGCACAGGGGAACCGTCGGTCGCCCGAAACCGATGGATCGTAGGGAACATCCAGACACGCGAGTATCGTCTCCCGGCACCGGAGTCGTGGAGCGCCCCGTTCTGATCGGGGAGAAGTCTCTCACTCGTCGCGGTTGCCAGCGTCACACGGTGGGCCGTTCGTGGACGGTTGGGCGCGAGGATACTGAGCGAAATCGGGACACCAGCCGAATAAAAAGTGCTGTGATCAGTGGGAGCGGCTTCTTACTCCTCGCTGGGCGGGCACGTGAACACGATGTTGCTGATGGCGTAGGTCACCGACTTGCCAGCAGGGTTCTGTCCCTCGATGCCCGTCACGCAGAACTCACCGTTGTCGTCGATCGACCCGTCGTCGAGGGAGACGGTGACCTCCTCGGTGCCGCGACCGGCCTTCACCACGTAGTGGAGGTCACAGAAGTTCGTCCGGAAGCACGCTTCCTGTGGCTCACCGTCGTCGTCGCAGGTGACGGAGACGAGTTCGAGGTTCTCGACGGCACCCGGGGCGATCATATTGTCGTCGTCGTCGTAGATGACGAACGATCCCTCGCAACCGCCGGTTCCATCGTCATCGGCGTCGTCATCGTCATCGCCACCGTCGGTTCTGAAGACGCTATCGCTCACGTGGCTTCGTCCGCGTCCCTCGTCGTCTTCATCGTCCTCATCGTCGTCCTCATCGTCATCATCGTCGTCCTCATCATCGTACTCATCCTCGTCGTCCTCATCATCGTACTCATCCTCGTCGTCCTCGTCATCATTGTACTCATCCTCGTCGTCATCGTCGTCCTCATCGTCCTCCACCCATTCGTACTTGAACTCGAAGTCACCGTCTTCACAGAGGACACAGGTGTCTTCACAGAGGTCGGCGAGGATCTGAATCAGTTCGTCGACGAAATTCTGAAGATCTTCCAAGTCGGTCGTTCGGGCGCTGTCGGGCGAAGCGACGTTGTTAGCGAGATACGTCGGTAAGTCGGTGTACGTATTGATCGCTTGGTCGGACATCGAATCTTGATCGTTGCCGGGATCGCCGACGTAGACGGTCACGATCCGCGTATCACCACTCTTGACCGAATTCGCGACCAAGGCAGTCTCGTCCATCTCCTCGACGGTAGTCGTCCCAGTACCGGGCTGCCCCTGGGTCGAGTCTCCCGTCCCCTCGTTGTCGTACGTATCGTTCCCTCCCACAGCGGACCAGTCCGCACTCTGGTCGCGTGGGGCGACGTACCCGTTCGCGCTGTACTGGAAGTTGCGATAATTCGGACCACCATCGGTCAGCAGGACGACGATCTTGAGCGCGTCGGATCGTGCACCCGCGCCCGTATCGTTCACTAACTGATCCGCGATGTCGAGTGCCGGTGGCATCGGCGTGTTGCCGACACCGCCCGCGTCGGGGAACGAAACTGTCGGCCCGGAGGACGTGAGGGTATTCAGGTTGCTGATCTGATTGGCGTTGAACGTCAGACTGCCGATGTTGATGTCCGCACCTGTCGTAACCAAGCCGTCGATGAGAGCGTTCACGCCGGTTTCGAGCTCGTCGATTTCGGTGGAACTCAGTGATCCGGAGTTGTCGACCGCCATCACGAGGTCGACTTTCCCACACGTTTCGATCGGGCCGTTTTGGGCGACGACCCGTCCAGAGAAGATTGATACCCCGAACGCCATCGTGGCTATCTGCCGAACCAAGCGATCCCATCGGAAGTCCCTTCGTCCGACGAAATCGTCACTCGACGAGATTCCGAACCAACTCGATATCACGATCCTGGATGCCGAGGAGATACAGCGTCGTCAGAAAGACGCCAGCACCGAGACCGCCGCCGACGACGAGCAACGCGTATTGCGAGAGCACGATACTGAGTCCGTACATCGTTCCGCCGGCGACGACGCCGGCGGCAGCGGGTTTCAGATACGTCCAGTCGTACGGTGAGAACCCTTCGAGGTACCAGACCTGAGCGACGCGAACGATGTTGATGAGCGTCAGTACGGTGGCAGTTGCGAGGGCGGCGCCGATGAAGCCGAACTCCAGAATCAGTACGTAGTTCAGAATCGCGTTCAACACGCCGGAGGTGAGTTGATTGGCCAACGTGAGATACTGGTGATCGGACATCATCAGGAGGTAGCCACTCGGTCCGACGAGTGCATTGGTCAGTTGGGCGACGACGAACAGCCACAGTACTCGTTCTCCTCGAACGAATCCCTCCCCGAAGATGCGGAGCAGTTCCGGTGCGTACACGAACGCGGCAACCGCGGGGAACAGAGCGGTCGTGAAGATCAACCGCGTGATCGTGCCGTAGACGTCTTCGAGTTCGTCGTACTCCCCGTCGTGGTAGAGACGGGACGCGATTGGGGGAAAGAGTTGATTGAACGCGCTGAGAGGGAGTGAGAGCAGTCCCGAGAGGAGGACTGCGACGTTGTAGACGCCGACGGCCGAGCCCGAGAGCAGGAAGCCGACCATCAGGAGGTCGATCCGATTGTACAGGAAACTCCCGAGTTGGGTGAACGTCAACGGCACCGAGAAGTCGTAGTATCGCTCGGCGTCGGTCCGTGTCGGTCGCGCGATCGAATCGAGGTCAGTCTTCTTGATCAGGACCCCGAGTGCGACCAGAAGCGTCAACACGCCGCTGACGATGAGCCCGGCTGCGGCCCCGACGAGCGAGTAGCCGAGCGCGACGGCCCCGCCGATGAATACGAGCCGGATCGCCGGACGCGCGACCGACGAGACGGCGACGTTGTAGTCCATCCGCTCGATGGCCTTGAACACCGAAAACGTGAGCAACGACAGCGTCTGGAAGGGGATGACGATGGCAGTGATCTGGAGCACGTCGACGAAGAGGGGATCGTCGAGCGTATAGGCGGAGACGAGGGGCGCACCAAAGTAGACGAGAGCCGCGACGACGACGCTGCCGGCGATCGACGTGCCGTACGCGAGCGTGAGCATCGCCTGTCGTTTCCGCGGTTGATCCTCATACTCCGGGAGAAAGCGCAACACGGACTTGTCGCCGCCGAGTTTCGTGAAGACGGTAAACAGCGAGAAGATGACGTTGAGGTAGGTGTAGATGCCGTAGAGGCTCGTGCCGAGATACCGCGTGAGGACGACGTTTGTGACGAGCCCGAATCCCTTCGAGATGCCCTTGCCGATCAAGAATAGTCCGGCACCCTCGGAGATGGAGTTGAGGGTGTCAAGACCTCCATTATCCGCCTCGTTGTCACTCATTCAAGCTCCCGAAGAGGTAGCGGTGGGTCGAAGGAATCGGTGATTCTGACGTAGTGTCGAGCATACCCATCGAAGCGTGTCAGTTCACGTCGAAAGTCGGATCGAAGATAGTTCCCCAGTTAGTCGCATGATCAGTTTGTCAACCTGGAGTTATCTAAATCTTAGCAAATGAGCCCCTGCATCGATGGCGGACAAAAATACGACGTAAGGTTGGAGTGCTAGCCGGATAGTCCGTTACCGATCCCGACCCCGACCTCGGGCCCTACCGTTGCTGCCGTTTCCGTTGCCGTTGTTGCCGTTCCCATTGTCGTTGTTCGACGGGAAGTTGTCCGCGGCTTCCTGTGCGTCTGCCTCGGTGCAGTAGAACTCGACGAAGCTGATGGCGAACCGGTCAGGAGCCGTCGCGGTGACCTCCCCGTTCGTTCCGTCAAGTTCCTGGACATCGAAGCCCTGGCCGGCCTTCACGACGACCCACAGGGTACAGTAGTCGGTCTGGAAGGTGACGGACATCGGTTCGTTCTCCTCGTCCTCCTTGGAGACGTAGGAGCCGGGCGTGTAACTGATCCCGTCGTCGCCCTCACCCTCGAGGACGAAGTCGCCGTCCTCGAACTCGTACTTCACCGCTTCGTCGAGTTCGCAGTCGACGCAGGTATCGTCAATCAGCCGACCCACAGTCATGTCACCGTTACGGTAGTCGTACGGGTTGCCGTCAAGCGTCATGTGGAAGACTGTTCCGCGTTGCCCGTCGGTCTTATCGATGACGACGAGTGCCTCTAACTCGCGGCTCGATCCGACGAGGTCACCGAGGCCGGCATCGCGGACAGCTAAACCGGTGAAGGATGTGCCCTCGTCAGTACCGACGACGGTCGCCTGACCATAGGTCGGACTCCCGGAATCGTAGTCGATCGTATATAGAGTGTCGTCGGCGTTCGAGTGGAGGAACAGGGTACCGTTGGAGTCGAAGGCGATGTCGGCACCGTTGACCTCCACATCCTGCAGAACCACGAGTTCCGTCGCGGTCGGTGGCGACGCACCGAAGTCGATCGAATACAGCGCGTTCGTGTCGTTGCTGGCCGCGTAGAGAACACCGTCGAGGCCGAACGACGCGAGCACCGTCTGTTCCGGCAGACCGCTGATGTGTCCCTCGTCGGTGAACGTGTCACCGATCACGTCGTACGTACAGAGATGGCGTGATAACCGGTCGATGAGATAGACCGTTTCTCCATCAAGTGATGCCGCGATGGCGTCCACGCCCGTGAAATTCGGCTCTGGGAGTACCTCAAGCTCTGTGAGGACAGCTTCCCCACTACCGGTATCCAGGTCGACCGAGAACAGACGCGTCGGCTCGGGGTCGTCAGCCCTGAAGGCACTGTCCGTCAGATAGATCGTTTCCGTGACGGACTGGGCAGTAGCTGGGAAAGAGAGCGTTCTGACACCGAGCGCACCGAAACTCACCACTCCAACACCGAGTGTGGTCGCGCGAAGGACATCTCTGCGAGAAATTCCAGATTGGATTGTGTCCGGGTTCATGATATGCTGGCTCCTCACTGCACTTCCGTCAGTAAGGTCAGATAGTATATTTCGTCTGTTTGATATATAGGTATGGCCACGCGATACACGGGATGAAAAGCGGTAATGAGGCCATACTCAAGTCAATATGCACCGATTTAATCTGTATCATGTGTGGCCCCGTAGCAAAGACATATGTTTCGAGGCTGAGATACATCGATAGATGACGGTCTTCGACTGGCTCGGACGGTCCGCCTCATACGTCCGGGAGGATGGACTGTCGGGTCTGCGACGCTCCGCCGACGAGTTCAAACGGAGTGCCGCATCTCGGCTCGATCCGTATGTCCCCGGCGAGTCGATCTTTGCCAGAGAGTGGGATGTGCTGTTGATCCTTGATGCGTGCCGCCCGGACTTACTCGGTGAGGTGGCGGATAAGTATGACTTTCTCCCCACACACCCGGAGACGATCCGTTCAAAGGCCAGTAGCTCACGTGTCTGGATGGATCGGAACTTCACACCGGAGTGGAGGGTAGAGATGCAAGAGACAGCATACATCACGGGCAACCCATTCAGCAACGACCACGTCGATCCCAACGCGTTCGCGCTCATCGACGAAGTGTGGAAGTACGCGTGGGACGACGAGCGAGGAACGGTTCCAGCCCGTCCGATTACCGACCAAGCCATCGAGACAGCGCGCTCGCACAATCCCGAGCGCTTGCTCGTACACTACATGCAGCCTCACTTCCCGAGCGTGCCTGATCCGATCGGATCGGCAATCGATCTCTACACATTCGGGGAAGAGTGGGAATCAGTGTGGGACGATCTCGAAGCCGGACGAATTTCAAAGGAGCGAGTGTGGGAGTCCTATCTGGCGAATTTAAATTACGTACTCGACGACGTAGAACTCCTGCTTGAGAATATGGACGCCGACACCGTCGTGATCAGTGCAGATCACGGAAATGCGTTCGGCGAATTTGGATTTTTCGGCCACCCTCCACGAAATCCACATCCAAGCGTGCGGCGCGTTCCGTGGGTAGAGACGAGAGCGACGGATTCGGGGAAATACGAACCGGAACCGTCCGAACAGGTGGACAGTATCTCCGAAGAGGACGTTACGTCACGATTGGAAGATCTTGGGTATCTGTAACGAAAACGTAGGCTCAACAGTCAAAAAGTGCGTAAGGTGCGGATTTCGTCCGAAGTAGAATATCGAACCTGTCGATAACCACAGATTATAATATGTTTTGATCGTCGTTACTGTTGGTCCGACTCCGTCCGTAATGACTGTGAAATCCAATTGGTGAAAGCGGTCACCGTTCGATACGTCCAAGAGTTGTGCAAAATCGGCGTTGTATGGTGGCTCACCCAATCGATTAGCGAAAGTATTGGGCCGAGCGTTCGTGTTTCTCGAAGATCAATGGAGACGATGCCTGGTTCGGTGATCCGCCTGAGAAAGCGATAAGAGGAAGATCGGTGAGCGAGTTTAAGCACCGAAAAATAACCAGAAATGACACTCGAGACGACGAGGTTATCGCTGAAGGCGCCGACCACCTCGGCAAGCAGGGACTGTCGGTACACGGACTTGAGCCACATGCGGAAGTTGCCGTCCTCCGGTCGTTTCGGATCGATCGACACTATAGTGACACCACGGTTACGCGGACTGTCATCTGCCCGAGGTCAAGAACAATTCGGCTTCCTTGCTGAATCGTTCGCCCTTTGAACGAAACTCCGGAAGGCGTCTCGTACAGAGTGAGTTCAGCAGTAATTGTGAGGTCCTGATTGAGGGGGTGCTCACGTCGATAAATACCACCGTCCTGACTCGTCAAAACGATAGTCGAGTTCTCACGGGAGACGTTGGTGATTCTCGCAACCGTACTGCCTGCGGCCCGCTCAACCATCCCTTCCTGGACGCCATTTGCGACTACGGGAGGAGCATTCCGAAGCTGGAGAGTGACCGTTCGAGTCGTGCGCTCACCGCGTTGCTCGGTTGCCCCGACACGACGGATTTCTCCATTTAATTCGTACGTTTCTGTGACGAACCGAATCGTGGAATCTTCTTCGACAGGTGTTCCGCCGAAGTGTGGTGTTTGGTCTCGGGCTATCGTTACGAGGTTTAGTCCGACGAACGCGCGCTTCTGATCGGGAGAATCCGTACCGTACACCGTGACAGACTCGACGGTAGCCACGTCTCGACCCTCGACACGATACGTGTCCCCTGTATCGAGTCGGCTCGCTACTTCGCTTGACACCATACTGCTGATCAGAACATCAGAAGTGGTTTGATCAAGTGTCGAGCCGACATCAAGGACGGTCAACGAAAGGGATCCCGTATCTGGAGGGAAAGTGATGGACGTGCCCGGCTGGAGGCGTGTTCCGCCGAATCGAATTCCCGTCGCACCGGCGTATACGTCAAGCGTCGCGCTGATGAATGCGAGGCGACCATCGGTGTCGCTTGTCCGGTAGAGGATGACTTCGTCAATCCTCCCGACTGTTCGGTTGCCAACATTGAGAGGCCGGTCGGGAGCAATATTGGCGGTGCCGGAACTCGGTGACTCGGTCCGTAGCACCACCGGAATTTCACGCGTTTTGAGTGTACTTCTGGAACCAACATCTCGGATCACACCCGTTACCTCATACGTATCCGTCTGAATGGAGAGACTGCGTCCCAGTCGTGGAGGTGTGCTATCGTAGCTCAACGTCTCACCGCTCGCCGGACCTCGGAGTTCCGCCCGAAGCAATACCCTAGTTTGCTCCCCTTGTGGAGAAAAGTGAACGTCGGTAATAGTGAGTTTGGAGTTTACTGCCGGTGAGTACGTGTCGTTTTCTTCCAATTCGCTAAGGAGATAATCCGGTTGAGTACCGAGATCGAGGGTGACGTGTGTCGTTGGTAAGTCACGAGGTTCCGAATCACCGGAAAATCCCTCACCGGCAAGTGCCACCCCTGCTACGACGAGACAAAAAACCAGAACGACAACAAGGGCATCGACGACGTTGAGAAGGCCGAACAGATTCCCCCGTTCGTCAATAAGGTCCATTCAACCACAAGTGTGGCACCAATAAATAAAAATCTAGTTGCTAACGTACAGTTTGGGCGAAATGAGTCACTCGAAGGTGGCTTCAATCTGTCCTCTGATCGTTTAGATTTACTGCCTGCGGATCACTGGACTGAAAGCGCGAAAAACCGGACGTGACAACCACATGTACGTACGCTAATCCAAGCCCGTATATGACCCAGAAGATTCGGCTGGAGTGAAGCGGGTCACCGGTGCCGAGGCTGGCGATAGCAAAGCTCAGGACGGAAACACAGAGTGGGAGTGCGTATCCGTCGTCTCCATTAAGATACGTCTGAAACAGTTGGTCGGCTAGAAGCCCATAGGCGAGAACGAACAGGAGTAATCCGACAGCCCCTACTTCTCCGGCGAGTTGTGCGATCCAAGAATGGGGATTGATGATGCGCCCAGTATCCACCGACGAGCGGGCGGCAACCGAAGTGAACGCGCCGATACCGTGTCCGAGCGGCTTCTCTACTAACATCGTCCCAGCGAGGTCCAGAAGTTGCCAGCGACTCCACAGGCCAAACGATGCAGCCTTGTCGAACGGGTTACTCGCTATCTTCGGAAGGACTAATCCAAGAACGGTGGTCGAGCCGACGAGTGCCGTGAAGACTGGTAGCCACGACGAAAGCCACGCTCGAATGTTATCTCGCAGAATCCAAAACACGACCGTAACACCGACACCCAAGCTGCCGGCGATGAGCCCGGATCGCCCCCCGTTGTAGACGATTAGCCGGAAAGCAGTGATTAGAAGACCGAGTGTGGCGAACCGAGCGGCAACCGAACGTCGTCTCAGAAGTTCCCAAACAAGGATGGGCGCGGTGACAGCGAGTAGAAACACGAAGTAGTTCCGATTGATGAAAACACTTGAGAACCCTCGCGTGTTGGCCCGAGAGGGATCTGTCAACCGGCTTACCGGCAGATGATTCCCGGTCCAGTATTCCCAGAACGCGATGAGCACCGTGATCGTAACGATGGCGAAGAAGCCGTAGACCAGCACCGAGAAGTCCCGCTTCCCACGAAGCGTGTAGATGATCGCCGCGATTACCGTCGCCGACGACACGATGTGGAAGATTGCCCGGACGGTATCGGAAATGCTCGTCGTCCAAGATATCGTCATGGTCGCGTACACGGCGAAGAGCGCGAGAAAGAGTAGTGGGACCGAGACCTCGACGCTCTTCCGGATGAGGAGGAGGTAGCCAACGAGACAGACACCGATGATCCAGAAGACGTGGATCTGGAAGAAGCTGAACGACGCTATCCGAACGGTAGGGAAGGCTCCGTTCAACAACGACAGTCCGAGAAGTCCGACAAGTGCAGTGACGACGGGAATCGAAATCCGGTCCGAATCCATGTTCTGTTTGACGCTCATGGGCTGTCTCGTTGGGGGAATACGGCCGTAGAGGCAGCCAGCCGCGGCCGCGAGCCACTACGCCAAATCACTGAACACACCTCTCGAAGGTCGTCTCCAGCTTTTCAACTTCCCGTGATATGTTGAATTCGTCGACTATCTGGGGTCTGGTCCGGTCGCGGTAGTCACGCCACCTTGAGTCATTTCGGATCATCGTGAGAAGTGCGTCGGCAATCAGATCGGGATCCCGGGGCTCAACGAGGAGCCCGTTCCAGTCGTCTTCGATCAGTTCAGGGATACCTGACACCGTCGTCGACACGGGGGGTATCTTCATCGCCATGGCTTCCATGAGCGCCACTGGGATGCCGTCTCTGTTCCCGGATTCGGCGACGACGCAGGGCAGCAGGAAACAGCGAGCCTCGTTGTACTCGGTGAGCAGACGGTCGTCACTGACCGTATCCAGAAAGTTGACGTTTGTGTGCAGGTCATGTTCCGCGACCAGTGCTTCCAAGTCGTCTTGCAACGGGCCGGAACCAACGATGTGGTAGTCGACATCAGGAACGTGCTTCGCGACCTCGGCGACCGCCTCGATCGCGTATCTGATACCCTTTTTTTCCACGAGACGGGAGACCGTCAGGATGCGACCGTCCTGTGGGTCACCAGACGGACGGAACTTGTCCGGTCTGATCCCCGCGTGGACGATGTCGATGGGGGTGTCGTCGACGAAGTGCTCTCGGATGTACGAGCGATTGTATTCGGAAATGGTCACTAGCCGATTCACGGCGCGGAGTAAATACGGTTTATACCGCCCAAGCGGCCGTCGGTACAGGTCGGTAGCGTGCGTCGTGAGCGTAAACGGCACGTCGTAGTACGCGGAGACATACGCAGCCCCGAAGTTCGAACCCTTCGCGAAGTGTGTGTGTACGTGGTCGAGGTCGAAGGGTAAGCACTCAACGAACTCAATACATCGTTTCGCCCGGTAGAGGTTGGCGGCATGGTGTTTCGGAGATCCGGGATGGAGGGCGCTCTTGATTACGCCGGGGTGCAACAGCGTCGTTGAGCAGAGCGTCGTCACGTCCCGGTATTGCGGCGTCTCGATCCAGTGTACCGAGATATCCAGTTCGTCGTACTCCCGGTGGCTAACGGACTCGGTCGGTTTGTTGAGCGCACAGACGGCGACCTGATGGCCCCGCCGGTCAAGTTCGTAAATTTCGTTGAGGACGAAACTCTCGGAGAGCTTTGGAAACTGGCCGAGGAAGTATAGAATGTTCATCGCTGATCCGAACCTCTCGGAGGTATAGAGGAGGTAAAGTCGGATGGGGCAACGGTGCTCGGTCCGGAGTCGGTGTTCACCAGTGAGCCACCTTGAAAATGGAATTGTGTCACCTGAATTTAATTGTTTCGGGGACTGATAGACGTACGTGACCAGCCCCGGGCAATCGGGGTCTGCGTCCCGCTAGGAGCCCCTCACCACAGATTGAGTGGTTCGATGAGGGTGTGTTTGAGAGCCGACGATGTCGATCACACGGAGGTAGCCGTCGCTACAATTCCGCAGTCGTCTCTTTCAACTCCAAAGTAATAATCGAATTTCGACAGATATTTTTGAGTTGGTGATCCAAATAACTCCTAATAATATAGTCAATCATTTATTGTTAGATATTATAATTATCGGACGAACTAACAAACTGCTAATCACGGTCGACTGACCGTCATCACATTAAAACGGTCATACCTCTTGAGCGTAAAATCATTTTATATGAAATACCGGAGGTGGTGGGCGGTGTTCAGATAAGGATAAAGGATGAGGCGGTGCGATTTTTTGAGTGGTCTATGCTCGAAATCGACCGCCCTAGCGACGGTAGCGACCGCTTCGAGTTAGGATTTGTGGAGCGAGAGTCGACACCCAAGCTAGCGATGAAGCTCGGTATTCGACTCCATTTGGCAGGACTATCATTTTCGAATACCATCTCGATTCCCGATATTTTGGGTGTTGAGCGCTGTCGATCTACCGTTCACAATTGGGTGCAGAAGGCTGATTTACAGCCCACAGACGGTGCCGACCCGGATCACGTTGCGGTTGATGAGACCGTGCTCCAGCTCAATGACGAATGGTTCTGGCTGTACGCTGCGGTCGATCCTGAGACAAACCGCTTGCTGCACGTTAAGCTCTCTCCGACGAGAAATATAGCGATAACCGCGATATTCCTTGCGGAACTCTGTGAGAAACATCTCGTCGATAACGCGCTCTTTCTCGTCGATTCCGCACGTGGCTGCAAGCGACGCTTCACCGACACGGCCTCGATTACAAATGTGAAAAACATGGTAATCGGAACAGCATTAAACGTATCTTTCGAGAACTAAAACGTCGAACAAACTAGTTCTCAAACTGTTTCAGTCACACCGAAGCAGACACCGTCGAAAATTGGCTTCAAGCGTTCGCCTTCGCATGGAACCAGCTAATCTGAACACTACCACCGCGTATCTCGATGTATTCCGTAGAGTCATATGGTGGCATGACAGTTCATTAAATCGCGACCATGTCACCGGCTCGAGTTAGCGTAGTCATACCAACATACAACAGGGCGCAACTGCTCCCACGGGCAGTTGACAGCGTCCTGAATCAGACACTAGACGAGTTCCAACTCATCGTGGTTGACGACGGATCGACGGACGAAACACCCTCAGTGATGAAATCGTATACCGATGACCGCATAAGCTATGTTCAACTCACGGAGAATAGAGGGGCAAATGCGGCGCGTAACGAGGGAATTAGAACCGCTGCCGCGCCATATATCAGTTTTCTTGACTCGGACGACGCGTTCCTACCGACACATCTAGAGACTGTTATCACGGAGCTGGACGATTTGCCAGAGAGTATCGGCGGCGTTTACACCACGGAGCGTTTCATCCAAGATTCCTCTGTGAAAGACATTAACTACGCACGAGCGGCAGTTACCGACCTAGTAGAAGTTGTTCGAGACTATCAAGTCGGTGGGTTCTCTTGTTTGACGTTTCGCTCCAAAGTGTTCAATGAGATTGGATTACTGGATGAGTCACTAGATGCTTTCCAAGATAGAGACTTCTTAATTCGGTTTCTCGACAAATATGATTTGGCTCCGATCTCGGAAGAACTGGTGGAATACTATCTTCACCAGGGACGCCTCTCCGAAAATACGAAGATGAAGTTGTCCGCACTAAACCAACTCACGCAAAAACATCAAGAGCGGTTTGATAAGAAGGGAGAGGCGTATATCCACTACACTCGTGGATTTCTCTACGTCAAAATCGATCAAATGCCCCGCGCCCGACACGAGTTTCGGCAGGCCGTAAAAAAGGATCCCACGAAGGCACGGTATTATTTGCAGGTATTCTCATCACAGTTCGGAAAAAGGACGTTTCGGAAAGTGAATGAATTGAAAAAGAGCGTGTATAACACGATACTGCGGTTGTATTCGGGACTGAATTAAGTATAACTCGCGTTACGAGTAGTTCAAGTGAAAACGCGGGATAGCTTCATTAGTGAATGTGAAGGAGATTCTGTAGATGGTTTCGGTCCTTCACCTCGTCACTGGCGTCTCGGCAAGCTCTATTCCGCTCGAAATCGCCGAGAAATTACACACGGATTCCGAGATCGACGTTCAAGTTGCCACATTTTACGACTCGACAAACGGATCAACGGCCCATGACGATCCGGATCACACGGTCCCAGTCACTACTTTAGGGGCTCAAACTCGGTTCGATATCGCGGCGTATCGACGATTACACAAGCAACTCTCATCGGTCGATTTCCTCCACACGCACCAGAATTTTATCGGCTCTATCGCGAGAGCGGTCGCCGCAACGACAGACACCCAAATCGTCGACACCGAACACCGGAATCACGAGTCATTCACGCTCCTGCAGAATTTGGTGAACGCACCGACGCTCCCGTTAGCCGATAGAGTCGTCTCCAACTCGGAGCAGACGAAGGGCTCGCTACGCTGGTACGAGCGTCTGCTACTTGAGGAAGAGAAGCTGGAGGTCATCTACAACGGCGTCGACATCGATCGGATCGAGCAAGCACTCGCTATGGCGTCGAAAAAGACGCCGGATGCCGAAAACGACACTCCACTTCGAATAGTCTCGGTCGGTCGGCTCGTTCCGGTGAAAAACTACGCCACTCTTGTGCGGGCGTTTGCCAAGATTCAGGACGAGATTCCCGGCGCCGAACTCGTAATCGTCGGTGACGGTTCCGAACGAGAACAGTTGATCGGCTTAGCTGCTGAGCTCGGCGTGGAAACGGGGATAAGATTCGCCGGCCTCGTCCCACGAGAGGAAGTATATCAAACACTCGCAACGAGTGATGTCTTCGCTATCTGTTCGACATCGGAAGGATTCTGCGTGGCTGCGGTGGAGGCGATGGCAAGCGGGTTACCAGTCGTCGTCAGCGACATCGACGTCCTCCACGAGGTGGTCGGGACGTGTGGACGCTATGCTCAACCGCACGCCTACGAGACGTTCGCCACCGAAATCGTAGAACTGTATAACGACGAGCGAACTCGAATTGAAGAGGGAAGGGCCTGTAAACAGCGTGCTCGTTCGGAGTTCGATATCGATGAAACCGCACGCCAATATGCCGAGTTGTACCAAGAGATCATCACAGAGGAGACGTGAGAGGGTACTAGTCGTACCAACGCAGTCTCGTGATCGAAGCGTTACAAATAACGAGGAGAATTAATTAGGGGAGAAAGTGTGGTAGTACTACACGCAGCCCAAGTCCGCCGAAAACCCAAGCGCTCCTATGACAAAAAAATTCGTAGACCGCTGAATCAACAATGGATCGCCCGACTATCTCGGTGATTACGCCGACGTTTAACGAGAGCGACTACGTCGAGAGTACGCTTCGTTCGTTGGCTGCCCAAACGTACGATAACGTCGAACTCATTGTCGTCGATGGTAACTCAGCTGACGACACGGTCGAGAAAATCCGGCGCTTCGAAGAGGAGTTCCAGCGTGTCAAGATACTCGTGAACGATCCGAGAGTCAACCAGAGCTTCGCCCGAAATAGAGGGCTAATGCATGCAAACGGCGAATACATCGTCTTCCACGATGCCGATGATCTCTCCGTTCCATCTCGATTCGAACGTCAGGTTGAGTTCCTTGAGTCAAACCCGGATGTCGGTGCCGTCGGCAGTTCGTTTTATTATATCAACCCAAATCGGAACGAGCGAACCATCCGAAATCGGCCGACTGAACACGAAACGATTCGGAAGGCGCTGGCGAGGTCGTGCCCGATACACATCGGCTCGGCGATGTTCCGGTGCGAAGCACTCGCTGAAACTCATCTGTTCAAATCCGAGTACGCCGAGATCTACGAGATACTCATCGATATGGCGGCAAACGGGTGGAAGCTACGAAATCTGGAAGAACCGCTGTTCGTCTACCGTATCAATGAGGAATCGATCAGTCGCGAGGGACAGTTCGAACAGAAATGGGTCCTGCTTAAGCGCAACTATCAGGCGGTGACGCGGCTCGGGCTGTCGCCGCTTAATTTAGTCCTGTCCCTTGGCTGGTTCGTCTATATGTACAGTCCACCAGAGATGAAGCGGATTGTCCGACAGCTGTTCGCTCCAGACGACGATCAGCAGTTGACCAACGAACAAGAGCGGATACTCAATGGGTTGCTAGATGATTGTCCATCCCGAACATGACTATCTATTTATTGGCCGTCGAAGAACCATCCGGCTACGGACGGGGCACTACTAAATGATCGAAAAAATTCGGAAGGCGATCAAATTCCCAGAGGCAGCCAAGAGAAAGGTAGCCGCGTCGCTCGTTCGCCCGTTCACGTACGCATCTTTTCCAGCGATGTCGCACATTGACATAGAGTGGGACACGCTGATCATCCTTGATGCCTGTCGGTACGACACCTTCGAGAAACACAATCCGTTCGACGTGGCAGCGAAGCGAGTAGAATCAAACGCCAGCCACACTGCGGAATTTCTCGAACGGAATTTCAATTCGAATCGACACGACACCGTCTACGTCACCGCCTCTCCACAGCTAGCCGGTTACGAATCCCATTTTCACGACATCGTCCACGTCTGGAAGCGTGATTGGGACGAAAAACTACGGACAGTACGTCCAGAGAGCGTAACGGAAGCGGCGCTCGCAGCCCTACAGAAGTATCCGGACAAGAAACTAGTCGTCCACTATATGCAGCCCCACTACCCGTTCATCGGCCCAACGGGTCAAGAAATAGGAACTCATGCGACATTTACTGGCGGGCTTCGAGAGCGAGAGCATCTCTCAATTTGGGAACTCCTCTCGGCGGGAAAGGTGTCAGTCGACGACGTGCGGACGGCGTACGAAGAGAATCTGGAACTCGTACTCGACGAGGTCGTCGGACTGGTCGGCGAACTCAACGGCAAAACCGTAGTCACGAGCGATCACGGGAACCTCTTCGGTGAACGCGTCTCGGCGCTTCCAATCCCCCTGTACGGACACCCACCGAATATGCCTGCTGAGGGTCTCATACAGGTTCCACTAGTCGAACTACCATTCGAATCGCGGCGAAACACGGCTACGTCCGCACCACGCGAGACAGCCACCGAAACAGACGATGTCGAATCACGACTGCAGGATCTTGGCTATCTCCAGTGAGTCAGGTTGCGGCGAGTTTCTCTAAGATGTCGGTCGTTCGATCGACTGTATCCGTCCATGAGTGTTCGCGCACGATGCGCTCTCGCCCACGATTGGGGAACGATCCATCAAGGCACGCAGCGATCCGCTCGGCAAATGCCGCATGATCGCCGACATCGACCGTATAGCCACCACTCGAAACCAGCTCTCGAATCTGGGGCAAGTTGCTACATACGACGGGGACTTCGGTCGCCATCGCTTCCATGACCGTCCGCGGGACGCCTTCGGCTCGACTTGGCAAAACGAACACGTCGGCTCCGCGGTACACACCAGGCATCGCATCGTACGACACCTGTCCAAGGAACGTAACGGCGCCAGCGATTCCCAATTCGGCTGCCAGTGACTCCAAATCCGGACGGAGAGGCCCTTGACCACACATGAAGAGGGCTGCACTAGGATGTGTCTCCCGAACCGCTGCAAGCGCACGAATGGCGTCAGTCGGGCGTTTTCCCTCCACTAGCCGACCAACGAACAAGATGACAGGACCATTGTGATCGATCATATCGCTCTGGGAACCTTGGGGGTGGAATCGCCCAGTATCAATGCCGTTAGAGACGATTTTGATCGGTGATGTGACGCCAAGCTCACGAACGCGATTGCGGTCGGTGTCGGTATAGCAGAACACAACATCAGCGCGGTTGAACGTCCACCGTCCGAGCGTCCGTAGATACGCGTCGAATACCCACTCGGGCGCGTTCTGAGAGTAGAGACCGTGGTTCGTGATCGCGAGTGGGAGGTCGCCGAGTCGGCCTTTCAGGGCCGCGAGGTTCGTCGAGAAGTAGAGGTGGGAGTGGGCGTGGCACACGTCGTACGCCGAATCGTCGACGGTGGCGAGGTGCCGGGCGAGCCCGGCTGAGATGTCGTTGCCGATGAGTGAAAGCGTCGACGGATACCGGACGACCGTGTAGCCGTCGCGTTCCTCGACGTGAGGAAGTTCGGGGTCGGTCGCGACGGTCAGTACGGTCACATCGTGACCCATGGCGGCCTGGTCGCGACTCATCGCGTGGACGTGGTAGGTCCCGCCGCCTGGAACCTCAGGGTAGAGTTTCTGTGCGACGCGGAGGATACGCATCGGAGAGACAATTAATACGACGTGTCAAGAAATCAGCGATCAGCTGATAGGACACATTTGGGACCGAATCGTAAACGAACGTCTCAGTCAGGTGGAATTTCGGCGGTCGGAGCGATTGTCCGTCACGCAGGCGAGGTGGGACCAGCTTCGAGCGCCAAGGTTGCCACGTACTCCGGAACGTGGGCGACCTCGTCGTCGAGAGACTGTTCCTCCTGTGCCTGTACATCGAACGACGACGCCGAGAGATTTCTCATGCGAAGGTCCGTCGTGTTCCCCCCAAAGAAGGACTGCATCCGAGGCACCGTCACGGGCGCGGCGGAGTAGCTCTCCTGAAATGGGTTCGTAGTCCACGCGTCCGTCGGAATCGAGGAGGCAATGCTCTCGCCGGCGCCAGCGTTGTCGATCCGAGACTGGGGTTGCGTCGCGATGAAGCCGACCGTCTCGTCGGCGTGATCGTTGGTCCAGGACGACCCCGATTCGTTGGTCTCCTCCTCGTGACAGCTGACATCGAACGTCTCGGCACCGGCCCGCGTAATCCGCGTTGAGACCGGCGTCGAATCATTGTTCGACATGACCTGTGTGTAGACGTGCGACTGCGGGTTCCAGCTCGACGTGAAGGTGACCGTGGTCCAGCCGCCGCCGTTGGCCGTCGTCTTGCCGGCCACGAGAGGGACGCCTGCCTCGGTATCGTGTTCACCCGCCTCCACCACGATATACTGAACCGACTCCGCACTATGCGCCCCATCCTGATATTCCCACTCCTCCAACCGCACTTCGAAACTCCCGCTCCCGGCGTTCCGAACCCGCGCGTGAACCGGATCGGGGTCGTTGAACGTCCCCACGGACGTAACCACCACGGGGTCGGTGTACGACCCTTCGAGCGTAACTGTCGTCCAATTCTCGTCGACCGAAATCGTGCCGGCTTCGCCAATCATGTTTTGAAGATCTCCCGCAGCCCCGTTCGCGTCTAGCAATCCGTTCCCACCGTCCGAACTCGACAGCCCGATGTCCTCCGCACTCCCTTGCAACGCCGACCGCGCCTCACTGCCCGTATAGCCGTTCGCCATCAACAGTCCACCCACGCCACTCACGTGGGGACAGGCCATCGACGTGCCGGAGAAATACGCCTCCCCACCGGGAACGGTCGAGAGGATCGAGGACCCGGGCGCCGCGATGTCGATCTCCGGCCCGGTCGACGAAAACGACGCCAGATCGTCGGCACTCGTCGTCGCACTCACCGCAACCACGGAGTCGTAGGTCGCCGGATACGACACACAGTCCGAACACGGCCCGTCGTTGCCCGCGGCCGCGACGAGCAACACGCCCTGATCGACCGCGTACTGACACGCGTCCCGGAGCGTCGAGTACGACGAGGACGACCCGAGACTCATGCTCGCCACGTCCCAGCCCTGATTCGCCGTATACTCGACGCCCGCGGCGATGTCGGAGAGATACCCCGTGCCGCTACAGGCGAGCACCTTGACGGCGTGCAGCGTCGCGCCGGGCGCGACGCCGACGACGCCCTCGCCGTTGTCGACGCCGGCCGCGATGCCGGCACAGTGGGTGCCGTGGTCGTTGTCGTCGTCCCAGGGCTCGTAGTAGGTGTTGCCGTTGCCGCTACAGCTACTCCCGTCGTAGTCGGTGCCGGCCTCGACGTACGCCGTGCCCGAACCGAGGTTGTCGACGAGATCGGGGTGGTCGCTGTCGATCCCGGTGTCGATGATCGCGATGTCGGCTCCCGAACCGGTCGTGCCGTCGCCGTGGACGGTGTCGGCGTCGACGCGGTCGACGCCCCACGGCGTCGACTGCGCCACGGCCTCGAACGTCGCGTCCGGTTCAACGTAGCGCACGTCCGGCCGGTTGGCGAGGCCTTTCCGCGCCGGTTCGGGGAAGCGGCCCGCGACGGCCTTGCCGTGGTCGCCGAAGTCGAGTTTGTGACGCACCTCGCGGGCCTGCCGGGCCGCCTCGTCGGCGGCGGCCTGTGTCGTCGTCCCGACGATCACCTGATCCGGTGGCCCGCGCCCCGGCGTGTCGTCGTTGCCCGCGGGTGCCCGGCCGTTGTTGCCGCGCCCGGTGCCGGCGTCGTTGCCGGCGTGCGCCGGCGGCCCGCGCGCGGCCGCCGCGGCGCCCAGTCCGATGCCGGCGCCCGTCGTCAGTCCGACGAGGACGCCACGTCGCGTCGTCGACCCGATGCCCGTCGAATCGCCGGTCGAATCGTCTCCCGAATCGCTACCCTGTCCCTCGGGTGCCTCTGAACCCATACGCCCTCGCCGCGAGCCTAGAGTTTATTCGTTCTGGCTCGGAACTCACCGGTGATAATCGGATGCAGGGACGGCTGAAACCCGGCTATATGGGGCGTTTAGGCGCTCTTCCTAATCCTTATCGACGATTATTTGAGATACAGCACACCCGTCTCGTACGGCGATCCTGAAGCGATGCGACGGCTCGTAGGCCGAGCCTGGCCGCGGCGGACCGAAGCGATGGCCGGGCCATCCAAGCCGAGGTGGGGCCGGTCGGTTCGTCGAGGGGGTCGCCCCCGCTTTGACATCCTCCCCGCCCTGAAGGGCGAGGATTCCCCGAAGGGGAGTTCAAGGTTGCACGTTTCCTCGGTGGCGAAGTACGCTTTCGCGTCCCACGTCGGGGGTCGCCGCCCAGTTATTACCAAGGGCGTGCTTTGCAGTGCGTTTAGCCGTGTCAAAGCGGCCTTCCCACCCGGACGTGCCGGACGCTTCGACGGGGCGAATACCGTTCGCCCCTCCACGGTCGGGTATTCAGCCGACTGGGTACCACGGTTCGCGTCACCTGAGGTGTTACGCCGTGGACTGGTGTCGGATTTGTTACCCCGTAGGACGTGAACGCAAAGCGTCTGTACCGGCGAAGCCGGTGTGTCCCGACGAGGGAACTCCAGTAGGCCATTGTACGAGAGCGAGCGATATGAGCGTGTCGGATTCATCCCCGCCCTGAAGGGGGGCTTTCTCCTCGCACTCACGTAAATAGTGGCCCGTAGGCGAGGTCGCCATCTCGGATCCCGTCCATGACGGCGTTCGCGGCGGCGTAATGATCGTCATCCGCATCGAAAAGCGCGACGAACGCGTTCGTATCGACGAAGAGTGGCCGCGGCTGTGTCACGGGTCCGCCCCGTAGAGGAGTTCATCGACCTGTTCCGACAGGTTGTCCGCACCTGACGAGAACGAGGGACGATCTGTGAAGATCGGGTCGTCGGGGTCCACCGGGGTAGGGTCCGCTGTGTCGAGCCGCCAGTAGATGACTCGACCGGCTGTCTTTCGCCGACCGACACGGTCTCGCTGGTGCAACTGCTCGAGTTTTCGCCGGGCAGAATCGTCCGAACACCCAGTTACTGACGCGACATCGCCCGAGGTGATCACCGGCCCCTCGACAGCCTCGAACACACCGAGTACATCGGCGAGGGTCACCTGCTCGGTGAATTGGCCGTGTTCGTCTCGATTTTGACTCATAGCAGACGGTAGCGAACCCGGAGACAAAAATCCTTGCGCTGTTCCCCTCAGGGGAAGACCATACGGAAAATTCGAGGCGAAAGCCTCGCGCTGCAGCGCGGGGCGGATGTCAAGGCCGTGTGGTTCACAATGTGTAGACGAGGACTCAACTACCGCCGGAAGTGATCGGGAGCTCGGTACCGATTCGACGGGCCGGCGGCCGAACCTGTCCGCGCCAACTCGGCGCGATGGCCGGGCCATCTCGGCGCGCGTACGATTGGTCGGGTCGTCGAAGCGTCCCGGAGCCCGTCCACGGAGCGGCACACGCTGTAACAGTTAATCTGACGCCCCACACAGACAGACTTAGATGCCAGAGGGACTCGACTCGCTCGCCGCGTTCATCGAACGCGGCCCCGTCCGTGATCTCTCTATCGCCGTCGTCAACCGGACGCGACCGCAGCCGATCCAGGAGATGGTCGAAGAGACGTTCGGGGGGGCAATCGATCGGCGTGGACGAACTGGACATCCCCGACGCCGAGGCGGACCAGGTGGTGTTGCTCGACGGCGACGACGTCGTCGCCACCTCGCCGCTGGCGGTCCTCGAAGACGAAATCCTACTGGTCAACTCCGATCTCTACATGACGGGCGCGAAGGGGCTCGGCGACGTGACGCTGCCCGACGTGTTCGCGAGCCTCGACGAGACGCCGTTCAGAGTCCGGGGCTACCCCGCCTCGGGGTCGGAGAAGCTGCCCCTCATCATGATTTCCAGATACATCGAGCAACTCGCCTGGGAACACGGCTCGGGGCGCCTGCGCTCCTCGTTCCAGCGCCCCTCCCGACTCGACGACGAACGCGGCACCCGGACCGTCTACGAGACGGTAGGTCACACCGACGTCGACGTCTACGGCGTCCCGGACTGGCTGCCGCCGGCGTCGTTCCCCGGCGTCGTCCACGCGGGCTACGAGGGCGAGTTCCGCACCTCGTGGTTCGTCGTCGTTCACACCGCGGACCCGACCGCCGAGACGGCCGCGCTGGTCGCCGAACACGTCGGCGACAACGAGTGGGACGCCCTGTGGACGTTCGACGACGACCGGATTCGGGCCATCAACCGCTACATCGAGCGGACCCTGTAGCGCGTGATCCGGAAGCGACTTTGTGAGAGTAGCGTGAGCACGGTTGCATTCTCGGCGAAATCCTCGCATTCGTCGAAGAGCATGTGCCACGTGACGCTGAACGCGCTCTCGTACGTGAAAGATGCCATCGAGGGCACCATCGACGCCGTCGTCCCGTATCCAGCACTCTTCGGTTCTCACATGGTTCTGACGAACTCCTACGCGTTTTCGAACGCTGACGCCTCTCGTCTGATGGAGAATTTCGCGGATGCGAGTCGAGTTCACTGGTACGACGAGATGACAGAGTCGACAGTCAGGGCTGCGTTCGATCCGGCGGCCGATCACAACATCGACGGCTGGGACGGGTATTACAGTTGTTCGAGGCGAAAGCCCACGGCTTTAGCCGTGGGATGAAGCCGACACAGTGGGAGACAGACCACCGTTCGGTGGCCGGACGGGAGTTGTGTCCCGAATCGTTAACTCCGCCCCTCCTGTACTGTGATGTAACGGCGTTCCCCGGTTGTGGCACGGGGTCTTCGACCCCTACGGACGCTTCGCGTCCACAGCCTGCCGGGTAACAAAGCCGGAGAACCAATCCACCACGTCCCGGCCTACGGGCCGGACGCGAATGGTGGTACCCAGTCGGCTGAATACCCGACCGTGGAGGGAAGCGGTATTCCCGTCGAAGCACCCGGCGCGTCCGGGTGGGAAGGCCCGTTTGACCGGGCTGTACGCGCTGGAAAGCACGTCCGGGGTCGTAACCGGACGGCAACCGTCGAACGCCCCTCCCGAAAGGGAACTTGAGGGCCGAGGAAACGCGCAAACTTAAAATCCCCTTCGGGGAATCCCACGGCTTCAGCCGTGGGAGGAGGTTAACGCGGAGGTCGTCCTCTCTCCAGCGGAGTTTGCTACGCTGAACGAGTCTATCGACGACTGATACTGCTGTTTGTCCACCAGAACCGCGGGACAGTCCATTTGCCCCGTCACCGGCGAGCGAAGCGGACGATGAGTGCAGTCAGTTAGTCGTCACAACAGACCGGGCCGAGTAGTTGCGAGACGCGTGCCTATCCACTGTTCTCAGCGAGTCGATGACCACCGTCCTCGGTTGTTCCTGATTCTACCTGTGGGAGCCAAACCTGATGGTAGTGTGCGTTACATCTATTGCGTATCGTAACGATGAAGACGGTCACCACGCGCATCCCGGAAGACGACGAGGAGGCACTCGCCGAACTCGAGGAGGAGATGAGTGCCGACCGGTCGGAAGTGCTTCGGCGTCTCATCCGGCAGGGTCTCAACGACTGGCGCACAGAGCGGGCGCTCGACCAGCTCCGCGACCACAGCATCACGCTGCGAAAGGCAGCGGAACTCGCGGATGTCTCCTACGTTGAGATGCTGACGCTCGCCGCCGAGGAGGGCATCGACGTCGGGTACACGACTGACGATCTTGAGCGCGACCTCGAACGCATCTGATGGTCGTCGTCGACTCCTCCGCGCTGATTCCGCTCGCGTGGGTCGGCCGACTTGACCTCGTCTCGACGGTCTTTGACGAAATTCGAACAACTGGGGAAGTACGAAAGGAAATCCTCACAGAAGGAAAGCGTGGGACTGCGGCGCTTGACGAGTTTCTGGCGGACGTGCCCGTTCACGACACGCCAGCCCGAGCCGAAGAGATTGCGTCGATGGAGGGAATTGCGGTGGCCGATGCGTCCGTCAGTTACCCACGACTGAAGTCGTGGGCTTGTCAGTGGACTCCCCTTCTGCCGTCGTGTTGACGGAGGCGGTGTAATCGCCATTCAGGTTCAGCGTCCCTGACGCTAGCGCACACTGACAGGGTGCGCCTCCACACGAAGACGTCTGCCCCGAGTGGAGTTTCTTGAGAAGTTTGCGAGCGATGTTCTTGCTCGCGTTGTAATCCGCGTTCAGTTCGTACTCACACTTCTGACACACGAACTGGTGTTTCGACCGCCGATTGTCTCTGTGCGTAAATCCACACGACGAACACCGTTGAGACGTGTACGCCGGACTCACTTGCTCAACCTCGATGCCGTACATCTCGGCTTTGTACTTGACGTACTGGAACAAGCGTCTGAACGCCCACGCGTGGAACCGCTTTGCACCAGCCATCCGCTTCCGAATGTCGGTCAGGTTCTCGAACGTGATATGCGTACACCCGTGGTCGCGGGCTTCTTCGAGGATTTGGTTTGAGGCACGGTGGAGTTCGTCTTGCATCCAGCGGTGTTCGCGGTCGTTCATCGACTGAATCGACAGGTGCGCCGACCGTGTTCCTACTTGTTGCATCGACCCGCGAGTCTTCTCGAACTCTCGGCGTCGATGATTCATTTCATCAGCATTCCCGATGAACGCACCTGTCGAAGTCACGGCGAGCGAGCCATCCACGTTCAGGTCAACACCAAGGACTGTTCTGTGCGTGGCGTCGGACGAAGAAGTCGTGGATTGCTCTTGTTCATCCGTGGTTCGGCGCATCCGAGCGTGGAGGTAGAACGACTCTGTTTGGCGGTCGTACTGTAACGTGGACATTCTGAACTCGTAGTCCTCGCTCAGCAGGTACTCACCAATCGGTGTCCTCTCTGCGTCGTCGGGAAGCACATAGTCGCACTCAACCCGACCGTTCACTGTGGAAAGGGACACGTGGTCGCGGTGGAACGTCGCACTCCGTTTGTCGTAGACGACGCTCCACGCATCGAAGTGCGGTTGACTGGTGTTGTCTCCTTTCTTGAGTCGGGCGACACCGCTTTTCGTGGCCTCGATAGCGCGTCGAATCCCTTTCTGGACGAGGTTTGCAGTCAACTCCGTCTCGTTGCGAAGGCTATCGTAGAGGGCTTGTTCGGCTTTTTGTTTCGAGGTTACACAGTAGTCGTTCGGGTGTCTCCACGCCCACGCTGCGGTGGTGTTCGCACAGTGGAGGAACTGTTGTTTCGTCTGATGGAGGTCGTCGCACCGCTCTTCGGGTACGTCAAGTTTGACTTTGACGGTGCGAATCACGTCCTCCATCCGTATTTCACATATTGGATTGACTCTTTATATAATCTACGACTGGGGTAGGGGAGTCGGGTTACTATCGCTCGTGGTTGTTTCGAGCCTTGTCGGATTCCTCCCACGGCTGAAGCCGTGGGCTTCCTCCTTAAACATATTTGACATTCTCCTCCGCCTGAAGGCGGAGGAATCCCGAGGTTAGGATATTACGGTTTAGAGTCCACCACCTCGGCCTGCGGTTGGAATTCGTAGGAGAGGTCATACAGGTAGACCCTCGTGCCCACTCGATTGCCTCACAGACGTACAATCCGCGTTCGACGCGCTGACTGTCCGTCCAGCGGAGAATTCATCCCACAGCTAACACCGTGGGTGCCTGCTTGTATCTCCGTGAAACGAACTCGGCCACGAAAGATGATCAAGTATCATACAGTATTTAAGACCGGCAAGACATGAGATACAGTTGTGGGGACGGCCGGTGTCGGCAGGGACGAGAGGCTGAGTGACGCCAGTCATGCGACATGCCCCCCGATCAGAAATGTCGTCCCTGCCCACGAAAGCGTCGTCGCCGTCCCCGGTTTGTCCACGCTCACGCTTACCGCTCAGACCGTGCCGTCGCAACTAGGTTTTCAGCCTCTGCGAGGAGTCGTTCAACGTCATCGTCGGTTCGGGCCTCTGCAGTCAGCCGTACGAGCGGTTGAGTCCCGCTCGCCCGAATGAGCATCCACCCCGTCTTGGTCTCGATTCGGACCCCGTCCAACGTGGTGATCGAACTTGCATCGTAGCGCTCGGTGACAAGCGATACGACCCTGTCCATGAGAGCCGCTTTCTCGGGGGCAGCCACCTCAATATTCTGTCATCGGATTGGATAGGTCGGAATCTCAGCGACGAGGTCAGCAAGCGAGCCGTTGGTCGCCACGAGTTCGGCGAATTTGCCGGCTGCTAGTGAGCCGTCCGGACGCAGTGTCTCTGCAGGCCAAATCCACGCGCCACTCGGGTCGCCACCAAACACAACGTCGTCAGCCGCTGCTTGTTCGGCGACGTAGACATCGCAGACTCTCGTTCGTGTAAGAGTTAAGTTTGTTGGGATTCTATCCCAACATAGGAGAACGATGCCTGCGACGGTCGTGTACCGAGAAGAAGACGAGAAACCGGACGGGAGTCGGTACGAGATGGTCGCATGGCAGGTCCCGATGAGCGAGGACTTCCCGCAGGGGCTGAAGTACAGCTTCCAGTATATGAACGCTGATGGCGATACACTCCTGCGGTACGACAACGCGCCCTACCACCTGGATGTCGGACGGCATCATCGACACCCACCTGAGGGCGACATCACGCAGCTGGAGTTCACAGGTCTCTCCGACCTGATCGAGGACTTCCAGAACGAGGTGACCGAAATCTATGAGCAACGAACCGACTGACACCGAACCCACGCACGACGAATTCACGCCAGACCCGGACGAGGCCGAGTATCCTTCGACCCTCCGCATCACGTCGCTCCCCGCGAAGCAGGCGCAGGCGGCAGCCATCGAGCGCGCCGAACAATGGGAGGACGGCGAGGAGGTTCCGCACGTCGTCAACTTCGAAGACCGTTCGCGGCTCCGCCAGCTGCTGACCGACCGGCGGATGGAGCTGCTCGAAGCGGTGATGGAGGACCCGCCCGAGAGTATCCGCGCACTGACCAACCGCCTCGACCGTGACGTGCACGACGTCCACGACGATCTGCACCTGCTGGCCGAGTACGGCATCATCCACTTCCAAGAGGACGGCCGTGCGAAGAAGCCGTACGTCCCCTACGATACGGTCCGAATCGAGGTTGAGTTCGGCCTCCCCCGCGGTGAAGAGTCAGAATCGGCCGCATCGGCCTGACCCCGCATCAAGATACAAGCGGGAAACCCCGCCGTTCCCGGCGGGGAAGGTGACACCTCCAGACTGACCGATCGGGCGTGGCGCCTCGTCCAGGCCCTTGACGCCCGCTTGGTCACCTTGGAGGATCTCGACGGTGACGAACTTCCACCGTTGACTCGCAAGCGGCCACCCAAGGCGGCTGATATCCACCGGGACTCGATCTGTCCGGAATCGCTCCGGGCAGTACCACCGATCCAGCTCCTTCGGGTACAGAACGACTCACTGGACGAAACGTAGCGAGTGGAAGCCCACCCGTTCACGGGTGGGTCTGAGCGACAGCACGGTGAGCCAACCACACGTTTCGACTCGTCTGGATATTCCACCGGTTCCAGTCTCGCTTCGATAATCTCTCGATAGGCTTCTTTGGAATCCGAGTCTTGCGCTTCGGTATTGCTAGCCAAAACGCGTCCAATTCAATATATTGAATCAAGATTCAAAACACTAAGGATGATAGAGATCCGAGTACGTGTATGAGCGACTCGGGAACCACAGATCACACGACAAAGGTCGCCCGGATTCGAGAGGTTGCGATGACAGTTCGCGAACCAAAAAACGCGGGAGAAATAGCTGAGACAGCTGGTGTTGCCCGGAACACGGCTGAAAAATATCTCACACAATTGGTCGAAGCGGATAAACTCACGACGATCATGCGGGGCCGTGAGACCTGCTACTATCCAGATCCAGTCACCCAGTATTTCGACCAGATCCGTGACCTCGTCAACGACCATGAAAAAGACGAGCTCACAGCCGAATTAGATACAATCCGAGATGATATCGACGAGTGGAAAGAGGAGTACGATGTGGCGTCTGCGGATGAACTTCGGGCAACGGTCGGGGATGATATTCCGGCATCCGAACGCCGACAGCGGCGACACGACGCAGAGGATTGGGACTACTATGAGCACCAAGCGATGCTCATCAAGCAGGCAATTCAGCTCTATGATACGATCGAGGCGACTCGCGAGCGTCGTATCGCATCCTCCAACTGACCCGGTGACAGCAAATGGGAACTCCACCGATTTCTGGGAACACGCATCTCCACCGATACGAGGTTCACAAACGAGCCGCAACTCGACTTCGACGAGAAGTTGGTGTGACAATGGTAGACGCCAAACCAAGTCCGATGCGTCCAGTCCGTCTCGTAGCGACCCTCAATCGCGCGGTCTTTTTTGATCAGAACGTGGATGTTGGCAACGCGACGCTCGAATTCGAGTGGCGTCCACATTCCGAATGGGATGAGTTCCGCATCCAGTACAATGAACCGGGGACGCCATGGTCATGTGGCTGGCATCAGGACGACACCCACGAGACGCTAGGGCCGAGTCACTTCCAAGTTGACCACGAAACGTGGCCAGCACCGCACCGTGAATCTGCATCGTTTATAGATCCGAACCCGATGGCAATCCTCGAAACCTGTCTCACTGAGCTTTGTGATCGTGTCCCGAGTCTACCTGAAAGCGTTCGTCCGAGTCCGTAGAGATCGGCGGTGACCGATCGTCGCATCGAACTCCTCCGGGCGCTACTGCACATCGACGACACTATCGAGAGTATGTCTGCACTGGCCGAGGATCCCGACGGTGGCGCACTCCCACCGCTGACTCGTAAGCAGCCACCCAAAGCGGCCGATATCTACCGGGACTCGATCAGCCCGGAGACCCTTCGGCACACGCCACCACTCACACTGTGTCGACCCCCACATGACTGGCCGGATGCCGATATCGAAGCGGCGGTTCTTCCCCCCCCCTCCGTCAAGAGCGCGCCGTGTTACTTCACGATGCGGAAGCGCGTTCAAAACGCGGGGAAGGACAGCATTCACGACACGTTGGAAGAACGTGAGGAACGGTTTGTCCGCGACCGACTCCACAAGGTATCTCGGCACATCGTGGAGTGGAGCCGTCAGTTCGAGAAGCCGTGTATCGTCTTTGAAGACCTCAAAGAGATGCGCGACAGTATCGACTACGGCACGCGGGTGAACCGACGCTCGCACCACCTCCCGTTCCGCGCCCTTCAGTTCTATACGTCGTACAAGGCGTCGTTCGAGGAGATTCCGACTGCGCGGATTAACCCCGAATACACGAGCCAGCGGTGTCCGATGTGCGGGCATACGGAGCGTGCGAATCGGAACAAGAAGCGGTTCAAGTGTCGGTCGTGTTCTCATCAAGACCACAGCGACCGTGGTGCAAGCGTCAACATCGCCGTGAAAGGCATCAGGAAACTCGATTGGAATGTGCCTGCTCTCAAGAGCCTTCCCGTTGTTCGGAAGGTGCGACGGCAGGCATCGGGGGCCGTGGACGCCCCGACCGTGACCCACCCGACCGCCCGAGGCTATCAGGCGGATGGTCGGATGGGAGTGTCCGACTAACCCACGGGAAGCCTCGGGGTCGTTCGAAACGGCTACGCCGTTTCGTGATGACGAGAGACCTACGGTCTCTCGAACCACTTGACCCCGAGGCAGTTCACACCGTCTTGGAAGCGGAGGGCGAAGTTCGTGTGCTCGAAATCGTGCCCATCGACGAAGCGCACAAGCGCGACGGGTTTTGAGACGGCCCGAACGAGACGCATCCGCAGCGACCGGAGATCAACCGCTACACCGAACGAACGCTGTAGGCGCGTAACGCTATTGTATCGACGCCGACATACGACTACGCGACTAGGGTGATACGTGATGACACATGCCTCGGCACTCGACGTGCTCGATCAGCTCGCCGACGAGAGCGGCAACTACCTCGAAGTGTTGGACGAAGGGTCGATGACGGTCGAAATCGGCCGCCACGCCGCCGGTGAGGCGGTCCCGAAGAACCCACACACCGAGGACGAACTCTACTACGTCGTCGCCGGCACGGGGAAGGTGCGGGTGGGCGACGACGTCCACGCCGTCGAACCGGGCGATACCGTCTTCGTCGAACGGGGACTCGAACACGACTTCTTCGACATCGAGGAGGACCTCGTGACGCTCGTCGTCTTCGCCGACTCGTCGCATCCGAGTTCGTACGCGATACGCGAGTAGCACCCGGCGACGGACGGCGCCGCGTTGCGAGGGTCGGTCCAACCGCCGCCGTTGCGACGGGGGCCCCGCCGGGCCGTCTCGACGGTCACCGGAGACACAGTCGGTCTCATAGTGTTTATCCTAAGTCAGTACCGGTGGATCGCCGGACCGTCGTGGCGACCCACCGGTACCCAGTTACAATAAACAGTATCAGTCCTCGGCCGGCGGCTCGCGGCCGCGGCCGGGGTCGTCGTTCGCGATGAGCGGGAAGGCGTTGAACACGAGCCGAATCCGGTCGCTTCCGGGGTACGCCGTACAGGTCAAGCGGGCCCCGTTCTCGACTTGCTCGTCCGTGAGTGCCAAGTTCATGTCCATCTCGATCTCCCCGCTTTTGATCACCGCCGCACAGACGTTACACGTCCCGGAGCGACACTGTGAACCCCATTTGAGGTCGTGTTCCTCGGCGGATCTGAGAAGCGTCTCGTCGCGGTCGATCTCGATCCGACCGTAGCGGTCGTCGTCGAGGTTCGCACGCGCTGCCTTATCGAAGAGGTTCTCGTCGTCGATCTCCCACCCGTGTTCGACAATGGATTGGTAACTGAGATACTCGAGCTCCGCGGGTGGGAGGTCCTCGCCGTCGTCGTCGTCGGTGTTAGCTCCCGGGCCAACGGCAGGGAGTTCGATGCCCATCGTAGATGGTAGATACACACACATACATTAAGTTTGTTTCGAGCAGTCCGCGCCCATTGGGTCACCGTCCCGAAGATGTCACCTTCTCCGCCCTAAAGGGCGGAGCTTGTCGGTGGACTCCCGTTCTGGCCGACCCTACTGGGTGGCAGGCGAGTAGCCGCCGTTCACGTTCAGCGTCCCCGACTTCAGGGCGAGGTGACGTGTCGCCCCTCCGTGCGGAGACTTTTGCCCCGCACGGAGTAGCCGAAATCCGATGTTCTTCGCCGCGTTGTAGTCCGCATTGACCTCGTAGCCACACTTCTGGCAACAGAACCTCGCTTGTGACGGGCGGTTCTCGTCTAGCGTCGTCCCACACTTCGAACACCGCTTGGACGTGTACGCCGGGTCTACCTGCGTGGCGTCGATACCCTCCGCTTTGGCCTTGTACGCCGTGTAGTCGTACAAGCGGCGGAACGCCCACGCATGGAACTTCTTTGCGCCCGGCATCCGGTCGCGGATGTCCCTCAACTCCTCGAAAGCTATCCGGTCGCACCCGTGCGCGACGGCTTCTTGGACGATTGCTTTCGAGATACGGTGTAGGTAGTCCTCTACCCACCGTGTCTCCCGGTCGCCCATCCGTTCGATTGTTCGGTGGGCTGATTCCGTGCCTGTCCGTTGAAGATCGCCACGGACCCGCTCGTACTCCCGACGGCGGTGATTGAGGTAATCGCCGCTCCAGAACATTCCGGTTGACGTGACGGCAATCTGTTCGATACCGAGGTCCACGCCGAGGACTGTGCTGTTCTCGGCGTCGCCTTCGTCCGGTATCTCGGACCCCACGTCAGCCTTTGTTCCGATGTGGAAAAAAAGGTGTCCGTCGCGTCGCGGTACTGGAGCGTCGCACCCGTGACCTCGTAGTCGTCGTCGCGGAGGTACTTCGTGTGCGGGTTGTCTCCCTCTGGTGGAAGGACGTATTCGGCTTCGATACGTCCGTTCACCGTGGAGAGGGATACGCGGTCATCGTGGAACGTCGCGCTCCGTTTGTCGTATCTGACGGATGGGGTCGTGAAGTGTGGTTGTGACGCCTTCTTGCCGTTCTGCCAGCGGGCAACGACGCCCTTGATGGCTTCTGCGGCTTTGTTGCGTGCGGATTGAACGAGGTTGGCTTGAAGCCGTGTCTGTTCGCGCACGTCGGAGTACGTCCGGTCGTGGAGTTCGGTTTTCGAGGTGGGCTTGTAGTCGTCCTGCCACGCGTCTCGGACGACGTAGTTGCACGCCCACAGGTACTCCTCGACGGTTTCGTGGAGGAGAGTCGCGTCGCTGTCGTCCATATCGAGTTTGACGACGACCGTGCGACGCGCCTCCGCCATATTTCATATGTAACATCTCACATTCATATAGGTTGCGTCGGGTGTGGGGAGTCGGTGGGCCACCGAACGGCGGTTGTTCCTCACCGTGTCGCGTTCCTCCCCGCCGTGAACGGCTGTCTTTTACCCGTAAGTTCACCGAGTCCCAAACAGACGTTTCAGACGCTATCGAACCCAATCTGTGACCGGAAGATTGAGATGGGGAGTGATCCGGGCGATGATCTCGGCGGTGGGGTGGGTACTGAATGTGGGAAACGAGATCAGCAAAATCGTTCCATAGGAGTGTTACATCTGTAGATATCGGGGTTTCGGTCGGATTTATTGACCTCGACAGCGACTCGATTTGTGGGTAAGAGACAGCCGTTCACGGCGGGGTTTCCCGCTCGTAGAAAGATGAGTCGCATACGCGGCCGGGGTCAGCGGGCGCTGGGGGCGGGTGACACCCGTCCGTACGCGATGCCATCCGCTCCGGAACGACCATCCAGCTTGACATCACTCCCGGAGTGCGCGGACACGTGAGGGGACCGTGCCGTCGGTCCCGGCGACCGCGGCGTCGGCGAGTGGCGTCTCACACGCCGAACAGCGGACCTCGAGCAGCGTGTGGGGGCGTTCACAGCAGGGGTCGACGGTCCGTTCGTCGAGGGTAACGCCGCCGCCGCAGTCGGGGCACGTCCGAGCGAACAGTCGAAGGTCACGACACAGGTCGACCCGTCGCCCCGGACCGACGTCGTCCCAGCCCGCGACCGTCGTCGCGAAGACGCGGGCCGCGGCGATGTCGGCTCGCATCGCCGCGACGGAGAGCCACCGGACGGATCGAGACCCCTCGACGACTGCCCCGGTGTCGGCGTGTTTCGAGACGTCGTCGGTGCCGAGCGCGTCGCAGAGGTCGGTCTCGGTCGGGGCGCCGGAGGAGACGTTCTCGACGGCCGTTTCCCATCGGTCGCCGAAGTCGTCGGCAAGGGTCGGGCCGTCGGGGTCGTCGCGCTCGTCGAGCGCGCCGGCGGCGAGGAGCCAGCGCTCGCTCGGGGCGTCGTCGCCGACCGGGCGGACGGTGCGGTCCGCAACCGGCTCCTTGCCGAACGCTCGGAGCACCGGCGCCGGGAGATACCGCTTCGTCAGCGTCGGGGTTCCGGGAACGAGGTAACCCCGGAAGTAGACGGCCGCAGTGCAGACGACGAACGTGCCGACCCCGCTCCAGGGGCCGACGAGAATCCACGTCGCGGCCGACAGCCCCACCGTGACGAGGAGGTTGACGACGGTACACGGCCCACACCGATTCTCGCCGGTGTACTCGGGTTGCCGAAGCGAGTCAACGACACGCATCACCGCTCGGTAGGACCGAGTGGCACATAAATTTCGCACCGCAGGAGCGACGGCGGGTCGTCTCATAGTGTGTACTGTAACCGTGTACCGGTGGTTCGCCAGAACGGGTCGGCGAACCACCGGTACTGACTTACAATGATTACTATCAGTCCTTGACGAACAGATACGTTTCGCCCTCGGTCGACTCGTCGGGTTCGATGTCCACGTATCCGTGTTCGGTGATATCGTCGGGAAGCGCGCGGGTCGAACTGTACGCCGAGGGGATTTCGAGTACCTGCCGAACGTCGATATCCAACTCGTCGGTCGCCCGCTGGAGGTCGGCTTTGTCGAAGGGGATGTCCTCGTCGGTGTCGGCCCCCGCCTCCAGTTTGTGCTCGAATACGCGCACCAGCGTCGCGGGATACTTTCGCATACTGTCTTTGGGTTCCACATGATTAATAAAACTACTGTGCGGACCACGACCTGCGGCCACTCGCCACGCGGGCCGCATACCGCGTGGCACGGGTGGTCCCACGACGCCTCGCCGACGAGGTGCTGTCGAAACGATCACTCGGTCGGAGACGAGTCGAGGGGGTCGTCGGTCGGGAACCCGTTCTCCCGGTCGCGTCGTTCGGCGTCGACGGTTTCGATCGCCGTCTCGAAGTGGGCCGCGGTGAGACGGATGGCGTCCGGCGTCGTCGACGGGGTGTCGACGAAGCTCCGGACCGCAAGCATCGCCGCCTCCCGACAGACGGCTTCGATGTCGGCGCCGACGTAACCGTCCGTCCGGGCTGCCAACTCCGTGAGGTCGACGTCGGCGGCGAGTGGCCGGTCAGCGGTATGCACGTCGAAAATCTGCCGTCTCGCGTCGGTGTCGGGGATGCCGACGCGGATATGTCGATCGAAACGGCCGGGGCGCAGCAACGCGTCGTCGACGAGGTCGGGCCGGTTGGTCGTCGCGATCACGACGACATCTTCGAGCTCTTCGAGGCCGTCCATCTCCGTCAACAGCTGCGAGACGACGCGTTCGCCCACGCCGGACTCACCGCCGACGCCGCCGCGCTCGCCCGCGATAGCGTCGATTTCGTCGAAGAACACGACGGTCGGAGCGTTGGTGCGTGCCTTCTCGAAGACCTCGCGGATGCCCTTCTCGGACTCACCGACGTACTTATCGAGTAGCTCCGGTCCCTTCACCGAGATGAAGTTGCTCGCCGCCTCGTTGGCGACGGCTTTCGCGAGAAGCGTCTTGCCGGTGCCGGGCGGGCCGTACAGAAGGATTCCCTTCGCGGGGCGCAACGAGACCCGCTCGAACGCCTCGGGATGTTCGAGGGGCCACTGCACGGTCTCGCGGAGGCGGTCGATGGTTGCTTCCAGCCCACCGACGTCGTCCCACCGGACGTCGGGCACCTCGACGAACACCTCGCGGAGCGCCGAGGGATCGACGCCTGCGAGGGCGGCGTCGAAGTCGGCCGGTCGGACCCGAATCGAGCCGACGGTCGCCGGGTCGAGGGCGACACCAGCCGCGACTTCGAGTCCGTTCCGGCGCAGGGCGTCGATGGCCGCCTCGTCGACGAGGCGTTCGATGTCGGCGCCGACGAACCCGTGTGTCCGCTCGGCGATTCGGTCGAGGTCCACGTCGTCGGCGAGCGGGACGGCCCGCGTCGCGACCGAGAGGATCCGACGGCGATCGTTTCGGTCGGGAACGGGAACCGCGATTTCGCGCCCGAAGCGGCCGCTCCGACGGAGCGAGGGGTCCAGACGCCCGGGGTCGGTCGTCGTGCCGATGACGACGACACGCGAACTCGGGTCGTGGTCGTCGAGCGTTGCGATGAGCCGCGCGGTCCGGCGGTGATCGAGTTCGCCCGACCGCTCGCCGGTCAGGGCGTCGAGGTCGTCGAAAAACAGGATCGACGGCGCACTTGCCTCCGCCTCCGAAAGGGCGCTCTCGAAGGGATCCGTCCCGTCGATATCTCCAGCCACCAACTCGGCGCCGGAACGCTGGATCAAGGGGAGGTCGGCTTCGGCAGCGAGCGCCCGGACGAGCAACGTTTTGCCCGTCCCTGGGGGACCATGTACCAGCACGCCACCGGGTGGGTCGACGCCGAGCGCATCGAAGGGTTCCGGCGTCGCCAGCGGCGCTTCGACGGCCTCGCGGAGTTGCTCGATGACGGACTCCATCCCACCGATATCGTCGTATCCGGGCGCCGCCCCGCCGCCGACCGACCGCGTGACCGGGGCCTCGAAGGACGCACCCGAAATCCGGATCGACGTCCACCCTTTCACTGCGACGACCCCGTCGGGTTTCGTTTCGTCGACGTAGACGTGCGTGCCGTGGTCGGCGGCCGCCGTATGGCCGTTCGCCGGACCGTCGTCGTCGAGTGTCAGCGTCTGCCCGCCGACGATGGGGCGACCCTCGAGGGCCTCGACGACGTCGAACGCGGCCGCTTCGGAGAGGTTGGGTGGCAACGAGAGCGTCACCCGTTCGGCCGATTCGGGAACGGTAGCCGTCACCTCGACGGTATCGCCCCGCTCGGCGTCGAGCGAGCGCCGGACCGCAGGTTGGAGCCTGATTTCGCCGTCGTTCGTCGTGGCGTTCGCTCCGGTCCGTACCCGGGTGGCGGTGACCGAGTCGCCGTGTTCGATCCGGACGGCGTCGCCGTCGCTCACGCCAAGCGTCCCCATCGTCTCCGCGGCGAGGACGGCCGCGTCGCTATCGTCCGAACGGAGCGACGGTTTGATCACTAGCTCCATCGGTTGGCTTCTGGCAGTCCTGACATATCAAAACGTGGGTGGTCGCTGAAGTAGTGTTTAGATAAGCCTGTGAAACTGGGAGCACCTCGAAAGCCCCCGGCGTCTCGGCTCCCGGGACTCGCTGCGCTCCTCACTGCGTTGCGGTGCTTGCGTCGTCCGGGTACGCCGAGACGCCGGCCCCTTTCAGTCCCACCCGGCGGCGGCCGGGTGGCCAGCCGATGCGGGTGGGACTGAAAGGGGCGACTCGCTGGAGGAAGGCGGCCGACGCAAGGACCGCAGGCCGAAGGCCGAGGACCGCAGCGAGGTTCGCGCACGGCGAAGCCGTGCGCGTGTTCGAGGCGGCGAAGCCGCCTCGCTACCCCCGACTCCAGCGAGTCGGGGCTTTCGAGGTGTCCCCAGTCCAAGTACGCTAATCTAAACAGTACCGTCGCTGACGCCCATCGGACAATTATATACAGACTGAGTAGGCGAGCAATTATGAGTATTCTTAATGTTACATGATCATGTAGGACGTATGCCGTATGGCAGGTGAATACAAACCACGTATTACTGACCGTGATCGAGAGGTCCTCACGACGGAGTTCGACGTCGGTGCTTTGGACGACGATCCCGAAGCAGTCCTCGACCTGTTGACCGACATCGAGGGGACGGATGCGGCGCCGTTCGAGTCGATGGGGGCAGCGATCAGAAACGATCTGAGTGAGTCCCTCGACGCGGACCTCCTCGACTCGGCGGTCGACGACCTCGAAGCGGTCCTCGAGGATGCAGAGTCGGTTCGAGAGGCAGGGATCCCGGAACGGCATGGGCCAGGCGATGCGGGGGTCGAAGAGCTGTACCGTGAGCTGATCGCCCCCGTGTGGGAAGCGTATTACCATCTAATCGATGTCGGGTTCTTCGAGCGTATCGAGGACACCCTCCCCGGCTTCACCGAGGAACATCTCGACCACACGGCCGAGGGAACCCTCGCGACGGGGATGCTGACCGACGAACTGGCCAACGTCGGGTTCGACGAACACGAGCGAACGGCGCTACTGCTCGATCTCGTCAGTAACGACACTCGGCTATCGCACTGGGTTCAAGCCAAGGAAATCCCCGAGGGTGTCGAGTTCGATGTCGACTACGTCCCGCCGTTGTACCATCGGGCGGTCGGCGGCGGGCTGCTGTGGGTCAAGGCGCTCGATCGGCACCTCAAGCAGAAGGAAATCCTGCTCACGGACTCGATCGTCGACGACGCGTTCTGGCGGACGAAGGCCATCCTCGGCGGTGTGTATCTGTTCCTGCGTGCCGCCCACGCGGTGGCGAACGATGACGGGTCGAGCGACCGCCGGATCGTCGCCGCACTCAGTTCTGGGGCTGCGATCACGATCGTCAATCAAGAGGAGTTGATGCAGGAAGCGTTCTGGATCAACGAGGAGAACCGCGCGCCCTCGCCGGCGAGATAACACGATACGGATACCAAACAAGATAATGGCAGTCGAAGAAGACGAAGCTATCAAGGCAGCGAGCGAAACGATCGTCGAAGAGACCGACCTCGGCTATCAGGTGTTCAACGCACCCGATGAGGCGGTGCTCGACCAGCACGATACGGATCGAATCCCACGATTCGACGTGACCCAGGAGATGCTCCTGGAGAGCGAAGACCCCGAGAGTTGGCTGATGTTCGGCAACAACTACGAGGGACACCGCTACACCACCGCCGACGTCATCACGAAGGACAACGTCGGGGAGCTGGAACTCGAATACGAGATGACTGTCGGGGCCAACTCCAGCATGGAGGGCTCGCCCATCGTCGTCCCCGGCGACCCGCCGATCATGTACCAGGCCAACGGGCCGAGCCACGTGAAAGCCATCGACGCCCGCGAGGGGGAGGTGCTCTGGAGCTACACGTATCCCGCGCCGGAGGATGCCGTCCTCTGTTGTGACGACAACAACCGTGGCGTCGCGGTGTACGAGGACAAAATCTACATGACCTCGCTGGACTCGGGCGTGCAGGCGCTCGATCGCTACACCGGCGAGGAGCTGTGGTACACCTCCACCGAGGACTACAAGGACGGGTACTCCTCGACGTGGGCACCGATCGTCTACGACGGAAAACTGTTCACCGGGTCGGCGGGCGGCGAGTACGGCGTCCGCGGGTTCCACTGCGCGCTCGACGCCGAAACCGGTGACGAACTGTGGCGGATGCGCACCTGTCCCGAGGAGGAGTGGGTCGGCGAATCCTTCAAACAGTCCGGCGGGACGAACTGGATGACGCCCACGCTCGACACCGAGCGCGAACTCCTCTATTTCAACGTCGGCAACCCGAGCCCGGACTTCAACGGCACCGTCCGGCCGGGGCCGAACCGGAACACCTGTGGCACGGTCGCCGTCGACATCCACACCGGCGAACTCCAGTGGGCACATCAGGAGTCCTCACACGACATCTGGGACTACGACGCGGGCATGATGCGGATGCTGCTCCGCGACATCGAGGTGCCACACCGTGACTACGAGGGCGACGTCGTCTACAGCGCCGGCAAGACCTCCTGGTCGTACGTGGTGGAGCCCGAGACCGGCGACTTACTCGTTCGCGGGGAGCCGATCACCCAGCAGATCAACTTCCAAGAGATGGTCCCCCACGTCGACGAGGAGCGCGAGTACGTGATGTTGCCGGGGCTGCTCGGCGGGCAAGACTGGCAGCCGGCGTCGTACAACCCCGAGACGGGGCTGTGTTACCACAAGACGCTCAACACCCCGCACTCGGTGAAGTGGCGCAACGAGGAGTACAAGCCGGGAGAGAAGTTCTGGGGCGGTATCGTCGACGTCGAACCGGACGAGGAGGATATCCCGGACGAGTACAACGGCCACATCAGCGCCATCGCCGCGGTCGACCCGACCACGGGACAGGTCGTCTGGCGCGACTGGATCGACAGCGACCGGTACCTGTGGGGTGGCACGATGTCGACGGCGACCGGACTGCTGTTTGCCGGGACCCAGAACGGCAACATGGTCGCGTACGACGCCGAAAACGGCGACCGACTCTGGGAGTTCGACCTCTCGGAGAAGGCCATCTCCGGCGACCCGGTTAGCTGGTACGACCCCGGGACGGAAAAACAGTACATCGCGATCCAGGTCGGCGGCAGCGGCTTCGTCGGGCGCGGTCCGCGAGGGGACCGTCTCGCCGTGTTCTCGCTTGGCGCCTGAGACGACCCGTCGGATCGCAGTGTCGGTGGGTCGCCGGGCCGTCCGGAACGACGCCCGGCACACCTCCATTTTTTATCGACGAGGTGTATACGATACCTGTTCACGAGGAACAGCCATGACGATGAAAGACATCAGTGCGATCGACGACCTCGAACGGGCCGTTCGGGCCGACCCCGCGATCATCGAGACGGCCGAGGATCGGCTCCGTGAGCAACTCGCGTCGGAGCGGCCGGCCGATCGGATGGACGCCGGCCGGGCGTTGCGGGCGGCCGCGGAGCACGACCCCGAACTCGCCGTGCCCTACGAGGAGACGTTCGTCGACTTCCTCACCGCCGAGAACGGCTCGCTCACGCTGTCGGGGGCGATCGGACTCGCGGAGCTTTCCGGGCACGACCCCCAACGGCTGACGGATGCGGTGCCGACGCTCGTCACCGCCTTCGAAGACACTGTCGCGCCGTCCATCGAGGAAGCGATCGTTCGGACGCTCACGCGGATCGGCATGACCGACCCGGAAGCAGTGACGCCAGCGGACCGGGTCATCGCCGACCGCCTCCCCGAGGCCACGCTGCCGACACAGATCGCCATCGTCCGCTCGTTCGTCGGGGCGGTCGTCGAGCGGCCGGAACTGTTCGAGGCGACGGTCGGGGCGTACGCGACAGCGACCGACGCCGATCGGCAGGTCGTCGCACAGGGGGCCGTGCGCGCGCTGGCGGCGGTCGCATCGGTCGATGCGGAGATCGTCCCGAGCCGGGAGCAGGTGCTGACACGAGCCGAGGAACTCAGCGCGCTCGCGAAGGCCGATCCCCGTCCGAACACGGGGCGTGAGACCCGGGCGGCCGCGCGGGCGCTCACCCGGGCCTTCGAGGAGGATCGAGCGGTCCGAACGGACGGCCCGTAGGCCGTGCCGGGCAGGGGCTACGACCCGTTATCTCGGGATCGCTGCGGCGACATCCGATCCCGTTCGTACCGCTTCCGAAGGGCCGCCCCACCGACCAGACAGGCCAGAAGCGCCGCGTACCAGACGAGATGCGCGGGGCTGTCGGGCGAGAGCCACGCCTCGATCGCGGCCATCCCGACGGCGTACGCGACGAGCCCGCCCCCGGCGAACGACGGGAGGTCGGCGCCCGCGACGCGTGCGAGCGCCGCGCCAAAGCCGACGGCGAGGAGGGCGACCAGCGCGAGCGTCGGGGCGTCGCCGACGACGGCCGCGAGACGCGTCCAGTAGACCGCTCGCGGCGGCCACAGCGCGACCCCGGCGAGAACGGTGGCGACGGCGCTTCGCGCCACGGCGTGAGGCTCGAGGGCCATCGGTGGCCGTTCGCGGCGGGGTGGGAAAACGGTGGGGGAGCGGTAGCTGCACACAGTACCAACGGGTCGGGGGTCGTGGTCCGGCCATATCTGTCCGATCCGATCGAACACCCACGAGGTGACCGTCTGTGACGGTGTATCGAACAGCGGCCGTGGGATCGTCCAACGTTCGCCATCCTCGTGAGGAGGGGCTGGAGGGTGTGAACTACCCCGCCCTACTCAGCCGCCGAGGCGGCTTCCTTGAGGGCGGAGCTTCCTGCTTCTACGACGCGACTTGCATCCACGACGAAGGACGAATGTTCGCCACCGTCGGTAGACACAGCGGTTGCAGTCTCCACAGGCATGTCTTCGGAGTGAACCACTCCTAGTTTGTCAAGTCCCCAAGAGAGGACGTTGAGAGCCGCATTCCAATCCCTATCGAGTTCGAACCCACACGACGGACACGAATGCTCACGAACCCACAACGGTTTCTGCGTCTCCACTCCACATGACGCGCATTCCGTAGTCGTTCCACGTGAACTGACTTGCACGACGTGGCACCCGTTCTTATCACCGTGGTGTTCGAGAATGGTGATAAAGTCTCGCCACCCGACTTCGGCTTTGTTACGCGCGTTTTCAGGGGATTCGAGCATCCCTTTGATGTTAAGATTCTCAACGAGTACGGCATCATACTGGGTGGTGTAGGCGTGTGCGAGTTTGTGCTTGTAATCGTGCTTTTTGTTCGACATCCGCACGTGAATATTCGCGACGTGCCGCCGCTGTTTCTCCCAGTTGTTCGACTGGTAGGTCTTTCGAGAGAGTGAGCGTTGCTCACGTTCGAGACGCCGGCGCTCGTCGGCCAAGTCAAGTTTCCCGATTGAGCGTCCCTCGGAGTCGTGGATGAAGTTGAGAACGCCGAGGTCGAGCCCCACAGTGTCTGCTGGTTTGATGTTCTCGACAGCAGGTTTCTCTGGAGTCTCAGTCTCGATGCAAAACGAGACGTACCACGCACCGCTCGCTTCCTTTTTGAGCGTGACTTCTTTGATGGAGTCGTGGTCGGGAAGGTCTCGATGGAGACGGATTGGGATCTCCCGAGTGTCTCCTTTGAGTTTCGTGAGGGTGAGAACGCCTCGACCGTTCGGGCCACTCTTCTTGTCGAGTTCGAAGCCCGATTGTCGATAGGTGAAACTCCTGAACTCACGCGGTTTTTTCCAGTTCAACGACCCCACGTCGTACCCGTTTGCTTTGAGTTTCCCGAGGTTCTGAATGTTGTCGCGGATGCGTTCAACGGATTTCTGCAAGACGGTGGAGTAGACTTGTCTCAAGTCTGACCACCAGTCTTTCAGTTCGGGGATGGTGTCACGCACCATCCAGACGCGTTGGCGGAGTGTGCCCGCGTCTTCAGGGATGTCGTTGAATTCGTTGAGTGCGTGGTTGTAGAGTTGTCGCACGGTATTTCGTTGCCAGTCCATCGCTTCGCGTTGCTCCTCAGTAGGCAACAGGCGGAAGCGAGGGCTGTAGTTCATACGACGTGTCAAATTGTACGGAATAAAGTGCATTAATGGTGTTGATTGGGTGTTTGCAACTGGTGCGGGCGCTGTA
This sequence comes from Haloplanus natans DSM 17983, assembly GCF_000427685.1. Classification (NCBI taxonomy): domain Archaea; kingdom Methanobacteriati; phylum Methanobacteriota; class Halobacteria; order Halobacteriales; family Haloferacaceae; genus Haloplanus; species Haloplanus natans. The sequence goes on along the minus strand of NZ_KE386573.1, from coordinate 772,547 downwards.
TCCCCTCCCTACTCGCTCACTCCACTTCGTTCCGTTCGCTCCTTGAGGAAAGGGGCTTAGCGCCCTCTCTTTCAGCTAAACATAGGGCCCGTCCGTACGCCTCGGTCTCGTGTTGCTCCCAGCGACAGCAACGCATCTCCGTGTTGAGTCTCGACGACGGGAATACGGCTGAAACCCGCGTTAACGACGGATTAGCGCGGCAAACTGCCCGTTAATTAACCGGGTGTGGTGCCTAGCAGTAGGCGGGCAGGCGGAGGATGGCTCCGCCTGGAGGCACCCACGAATGACGGACGAACCACTGAACCTTTCACGACGGAAGGCCCTCGCGGCGCTCGGGACGATCGGGGCCGCGTCGGCCGGCGCGGGACTCGGGACCTCCGCGTACTTCAGCGATCAGGAAACGTTCGAGAACAACCGGCTCGTCGCCGGCACGCTGGATCTCAAGGTTGCCTGGCAGGAACACTACTCGGACTGGATGGACAACGACTACGGTACCGATCCGCCACTCGGGGCGGAGACCCGGTTCGCCCGCATGCCAGACGAGGGCGAGTCGCCCGACATCTCGCTCCCGCCGGGCGACGGCCAGACCGACGCCCGTCCCATCGAACTCGTGTTCGTCGACGACGCCGACGGCGACGACGAGGACGGGTTCGACTCCCGGCCCGACGAGGCCGACGGCGGTCGACAGTTCTTCCGGAACACGCGCCGAACCGAGGTGAACGACGGCATCTACGGCGGGCCGGACACCCTCTGTGGAACCGAGTCGGATACCGACAGTCGGGTGCTGATCGAGATCGAGGACCTGAAACCCGGCGACTTCGGGTTCGCGCTCTTTCGGCTGGAACTCTGTGACAATCCGGGCTTCCTCTGGCTGAACGGCGGCCTCGACGGGGCGAGCGAGAACGGCCGGACCGAACCCGAACGGGACGACCCCGACGAGGAGACCGGCACGGTCGAACTCCTCGACGAGGTGCAGGTGGCGTATGCGGTCGGGACGACGAACGATATCGCGGCCGGGCCGGGCGCGAATCCGCTTCCGCTCCCGCAGAACGGCACACTGGAGAACCAGACGACGCTCCGGGCGTTCCTGAACGACCTCGCGAGCGAGAAGGGCATCGGGCTCGCGGGTGATCTGCCGGCCGAGGACGGCGGCGGGATGGGCCGGAACTGCTTCTCGGGCGAGACGAGCCACTACGCCTCGGTCGTTTGGTGGCTGCCGATCGATCACGGCAACCAGGTCCAATCCGACACGGCACAGTTCGACCTCGGCTTCTACACCGAGCAGTGTCGGCACAATGACGGCGCCGGCGCCACGTCGGCGTCGGCGCCCGATGGCTGGGCGGTCGACGCACAGAGCGAGCCGACCAGTCTCGACGAGCCGGGTGACGAGCCACGGTACGGCAGTGCGGTCGATATCGGCGACGGGATTTCCGCCGTCGGTGCACCATTCGAGGATCACTCGGTCGACGCCGGGTCGGCCTACGTCGACGGGCAGGAGTTCGAGCCCGGATCGTTCGTCGGTTCTGGCGAATCTCCACTGATCGAGGCCGGCGACGAGTTCGGGACAGCGGTGGCGTACGATGCCACCCCGAGCGGTGATAAGGAGTTCCTCGCCATCGGGGCACCGGGCGACAGCCCTGGGAGGGTCTATATCCTCACCCGAGTTGGCGACGAGTCCGGCGACTGGACGCTGTTCGACGTGGTGGACGGCGATCAATTGTCACTAGCGGATGAAAACGGAGGCGAGCCGTCTCTCGACAGTGACAGTAACGCCCGGTTCGGCGCCGCCGTCGACATCGACGCGACCAGCAGGTTCGTCCTCGTCGGCGCACCGGGGGCCAGCGGTCGCAACGGCGCAGCCCGACTCGTCGAACTGGACGCATCCGAATCATCGCCTGAGGCGTTCATCCTTGAGCGGCCGCCCGAGGCCGGCGAGGGGTTCGGGACGGCCGTCGCGCTGGAGTTCGGTCTCGACGAGTTCGGCGGGATTTCTATCCTCGTCGGTGCACCGGAAGCAGCGCTCGGCACCGAGGGACCGCGTGCGGGAGCCGTCTACGACTACGTGAGGGGCCCGGAGAGACCCATCAAACTCCGGCCGTTCAGCGGCGAGTCCGGCGACGCGTTCGGTGCTGCCATCGACGTCTACGCCGGCAGACTGCCTATAGACGGAGGAGAGGTCGTCACTCCGGTCGTTGGCGCGCCGGGAGTCGATGGCGGACGCGGAGCCGCCTACGTTTTCAGTCGAGTGTCCGATATTTTGGAGCCGATGGATGGTGACGTCGGGGCGACGGACTTCTCGGTTAGCGGCAGGCTGACCGAGACGGCGAGACTCACGGCCGACGGCGGCGCGTTCGGGTCGTCAGTCGCCGCGTTCCGAACGCCGGCCGAGACGGAGGGGACGTTCTTTGCTCTTAACGTCGTTGTCGGGGCTCCAAACGCCGGGACAGGAACAGCCAGCCTGTTCCGAGCACCAGTGTCGACCTCCGGCGAGTCCGGCGATCCAATCGGCGTCTTCGAGGAACTCGGTACCTTCACGCCGGGGTCGGGCGCCGCGCAGTTTGGTAACAGCGTGGCCTATCACGGTGGATCGTACGGTGAGTCGGACGATGGAGGCGACGTTCTCGGCACTCTCCTCGTCGGCGCGCCGGGCTCGGACGGCCGTCGCGGCCGGGCTGTCGAGTTCACACGCCTCGACCTTGATGAACGTGGCGATGGCGAGGACGTGTCGGGGGCGCTCTAGACGGGCCGCGTCGTCATCGTCCGCATCATTGCATACGGCTATCGGATCGTGTTGGAGTGCATTGGGGAGTCAGGGTGCCACTCCTCGTGTAGTGTGTTATTCTGTCAACTTCTCTATCGATCTACTCGACGGTCGAGAGCGTGACGTACGAACAGGAGAACAACTTCGTGGGCCAAGCCGACTTCCTCGGGTCGATCCCGCGGGCGGCCGTCGAGCTGAGCAACGATTTCGTCGCCTTCGACGACCCAGTGTTCGCCGTCGGTATCCACGCGGTCGGTCCGGCAATCGGCTCCGGCGATGCGACGAACCTCGACTCGCTCATCGGGCTCAAGATACTCGAACCGGGGACGTACACCGACGTGGAAGTGCCGATCTTCCCGGCCGTCGTGTTTCCCGAACTGACCGACATCCAGCAAGGACAGACGTTCCCGCCGAATCCAAACGGCGAGACGGAGGTCCGCGCGGCCATCTGGGAGGCGCTGAGCCCGAGCGGACTCGACGAGGTCGACCAGCCCGATAACGCCGACGACGTACCCGACGACCCGTTCGAGCGAGTCGATCCCTTCGCGGTGAGTGCCCCCGCGACCATCTCGGATCTGGATCAGAGTCCGACCTTCGAGCCGACCGACTCGTCGACGCCGACCGCGATCGCCATGGACCTCGACAATCGACTCGACGATCCGATCGCGTCGATTCGCGTCGACGAGGCGTTCGGTGGCCCGACGCTCGCGACGCTGACAGGCGGTCCGCTCCCGATCCCAGCCGGTGCTACCCAGGTGCGGTTCGAAGGCATCGCCGTCGTCGGCGCCGGCACCACCGTGGAGATCGTGGCGCTCGACAGCGACGGAAACACGCTCGATACGGATACCGGAGGCGTGTCCGACGCAGGGGAACTCGATCCGAACTTCGGGAGCATCTGAGGCGCGGGCCAACTACCCTTACCGCGATACGCTCCAGCATCGCCTCGGCATCGTTGGAGGTGGATTCGGGGTCTGAGCGCGTCATGGTGGGCTGCGCCGGGGCCGTTCGGCGGATACTCGATTCACGAAACGGGCCACCTGTTCGTCGGCGACGACGTCCCCACTCCGACGTTTGCGGCGGCCGGCGACGGACGGTGGGCGCGGGGTCGACGCCGACGCCCTCGGCACGGACTAATAGTGTTTATTGTAAGTGACGCCGATTGTGGTGTTTCGCCGTCGGCACGGGCCATCACCACGCAGCCGTCACCACCAACGCCACCACCGAGACCAGCACGGTCGACAGCCAGACGGCCGTCGCCACCGCCACGACGTGACTGACGAGGAGCCAGCCGAGGAGGTAGCCGATCGGCGCGGTGGCCACGACGACCGACGCGGCGGTGACGGGATCGAGCGGGGCGAGGCGGGGGCGAGACGGCATACCGGGAGGTGCCGCGCCGTGGACATGAATTCGGGGCCACGCCGGCGGTCCACCTGCCCGTGACCGGCTTAACCTCGACTGGACGCTGGCGCTGCTCGGCGGGGTCGCAGTCGGGCGATTCTCGATGGCGGCGGCGTTCCCGTCGTCGCCGTCTGCCGTCGCTGGTCGGTGACGACGGCGGCCGGGACTCGTGGTGGCGACGACGAGCCCACTACTCCATCTGCGGGGTCGAGGAGTGGAGTCCTCGGCCGTCGAGTTGCGGGTACTCGGCCCCAGCACACGGGATACACACCGCGTCTCCGTCCCGGTCGACGGCCTTCGAAGCCACGACCGATTCGCCACAGTCGGCACAGGTCACGTAGTCGTGCGTGGGCGCGGACGCGGGAACGTCGACCTCGACGCCGGTCTCGACCGCGCAGAACTCCTGGAGTGGACGCCCGATGAGGGCGAACGCGTCGTCCGGGCGTCGCTCCCGGACCGCCGCCCGGTCCTCGACGGTGATCCGGACGCCGGGCGCGCCCCGTTCCGCCACCGTGACGGCAGTCTTGCCGTAGTCGCGATAGACGAGTGCGCCGTTGCCGAACGTACAGCCGGTGACGTACTGGACGGCGTCGGCAAAGCAGTCGTTCGTCTCGACCACCGCCACGAGGTCCTCGCTGCCCTCGGCGAGGGCACCGAGTTCGCGCCGGGCACGGACGCCGGCCATCACGCCGAGCGCGAGGGATGGACAGAAGTGACCGTGTGTCTCGGCGGCCCCCAGCAACAGCGACTCCCGATCACCGGCGCGGACGAACCGATCCACGCGGCCTCGGGGCGCCTCGCGACGGTCGTCGTCCGCGACTCGCGACGGACAGTCAAGCCCCGGCGAGTGGGGCTTGATGTCGAGGACCGGCGTGCCGTCGATGGCGTCCAGTCCCCGGACGCGGAGTTCGCGTCCGTCGCGGTCGAGTAGCTCGACGACCGTCAGTCCGATCGGGGTCGGGCGGTGGGGGCTCCGGCACGCGAACGTCCCCCGTTCCATCCCGTATCGACGCGGCGATTTCAGCGTGTAGCCGTCGGACTCGTCGATGTGGAACAGGACGACGATGTGGTCGTTGCGCTCGATACGGTACAGCCCGTCCTCGTACGCGTGCTCGACGACGATAGTGCTCTCGTGACGGCGCATCTCGTCGGGATCGCCGGGGTCGTCGAAGTCGCTACGTATCGTGCCAATCTGAGTGAACGTCGCTGTCATTGGTCCGTATCGGTGATCGCAGTCGTCGAATCGGAGGAGCCCTCCCCCGACGCATCGCCGGCCGGTTCCTCGGGGATGATGACGTACGCACCGTTGTGGCGCTCCGTGCTCGCTCGGACGCCGAACACCGCCTCGAGATTGGACGGCGTGAACACTTCCTCGGGAGTGCCGGTGGTGTAGACGCCGCCCGTTTTCAGCATCGCGACAGTGTCACAGTAGCGCGCCGCCAGATTGAGGTCGTGAATGGCCAGTACACCGGCCAAGCCGCGGTCGATTTCCTCACGAATCACGTCCATCACTTCGAGTTGGTGGCGAATGTCGAGGTCACTCGTCGGTTCGTCGAGCAACAGGACGTTCGGGTCCTGTGCGAGCGCGCGGCCGACCATCACTTTCTGTCTCTGGCCGCCGCTCAGGGTGTTCATCTTCCGCAACGAGAGATCCGACAGCCCCAGTTTCGCCAGGATCCCCGAGACGGTTTCGAGGTCGTCGGAGCCGGGCTGCCAGTTGATGTAGGGCTTTCGCCCCATGAGTACCGTATCGAAGACGGTCGCGGAGTACGTCTCGTTCTCGCGCTGGGAGACGTACCCCATGGTCTTTGCCACGTCGTTACGCGTCAGCGACCCGATGTCGGTCGCGTCAACCAACACTGCCCCGGCGTCCGGGGAGAGAACGTGGTTGATGCATTTGATCAGCGTACTTTTGCCCGTCCCGTTCGGACCGATGAGGCCGAGCATCTCGCCATCGCTGACGGTCAGGTCGATCTCACGAAGGACCGGGTGGTCGGAGTAGTCGAACGCGAGGCCGTCGATATCGAGGTTCACCAGTACTCCCTCGCGGTGAGGACGAGGTAGATGAAAAGCGGTGCGCCGAGAAACGAGGTGAGGATACCGACCGGCAGGACCATCGGCGAGAAGAGCGTCCGGGCGACGGTGTCCGACAGGAGCAAGAGGACGCTCCCGACGGCACACGAGAAGGGGATGACGAACCGGTCGTCACCGCCGATGGTCTTGCGAACGATGTGGGGAACGACGAGGCCGACGAAGCCGATGATGCCGGTGAACGCCGTGACGACGGCCGTGGCGAAGGAGGCGATAAGCATCCCGCGCATCCTGAGCGCCTCGACGTCGACGCCGAGACTCTCCGCGGTCTCGTCGCCCGACGATAACACGTTGTAGTTCCAGCTGTTGTAGATGAAATACGCCATCGAGAGGACGGCGACGGTCGCGATGATGCCGACGCCCTGCCACGTCGTCCCGCCGACGTCACCGAACGTCCAGTAGACGAGCGCCGAGAGTTCGTCGGGAGCCGCGAGATACTGCAACCCCGAGAGGGCCGCGGAGAACAACGACCCGAGGGCAACGCCGGTAAGGATCATCGTCTCCGGCGTGGCTCTGGTGTATGTCGCCAGCGCCAGGATGACGCCCGCCGAGATCATCGAAAACGAGAACGCACTCGTCGCGATGAGATACGGATTGGTGACGGAGACGGCGCCGCCGGTGCCACTCCCGACGGTGCCGCCGATGCCGATGGTTCCCGCGCCGACGACGATGATCGCGAACGCGGCACCGAACGCAGCGGCCTGTGAGATGCCGAGCGTGAACGGCGAGCCGAGGGGGTTGTTCAACACCTTCTGCATGACGGCGCCCGAAACCGCCAGTGCAAGCCCGGCGAAGATCGCAGTCAGGACGCGCGGGACCCGAATCCGCCAGATGATCCTGTTGGAAAGCCCCGTATTGGCGCCCAAGAGGGTCGCGAGCGCCTCCGAGACGGGTATCTCGACCGCGCCGACGCTGATCGAGAACAGGGCACCGCCGATCAAGAGGACGCCCGTGACGGCGCCGAAGATGACCTTCCGGTGGACGAACCGTTCGTACTCGGAGACGGTGGTGTCTGTGGCCACGGTTTTCCGTTACCCCGTCAGATCGTACGTTTCGTAGCCACCGAAGATGTCCGCCACCTGATCGTATACGGGCGCACCCAGGTAGGTGTCGTAGATTTCGTTTGCCTTCTCCTCGATCGAGACGTCCGAGAACCGGTCGGGATACAGCACACTCCCCAGATAGTAGCCGTTCGCGAGCGTACAGGTCAGGTTGTTGTTGTACTGGTTGAACGGGTGGAGCCCGTACACCTGCCCGTTCCGAATCGCGCTCAGGCCTTCGAACTCCGGGTTCTTCTGGAGCGTCTGTGTCGCGAGTTCGAGGTTCGCGAGGTCTAAAAAGAGGCGTTCGGGATCCCACTCGAGGAACTTCTCGTCGCTGACCGTCACGCCGTTGTACTCCCCGCGCTCGAAGGTGTCGGGGAACGCCCCGTGGGCGACCGACTTCGTGTTGAGCCACTTGAGGGGCGGATACGGGAGGAGAATCGTGGTGAAGGTCCCCGGACCACGGAAGTTCACTCCGCTGACTATCACGTCCCGCGTGCCGTTGTTCGGGGCGTCTGCCGTTCGGTCGTCGAAATCGGCGACGATGTCGTCGGTGTACGTTATGAGCGATTCGGCCCGCTCCTGCTTGTCGAGGACACGCCCGATGACCCGCCACGACTCGTAGAGCGTCGTGCGCTGGTTCTCGAGGTCCCCGCCGGGGATGCCGACGACTGGAATGCCGGTTTGCTGTTGCATCGTCCGCACCGGCTCCGTCGAGGCAACCATGAAGATGACGTCAGGGTCCTGCTGGGCGACCAGTTCGGGGTCGCCACCCCGTGGGCCGATGACGGGGAGCTCCTGAAACCGGGGATGTGCGATATTGTACGGGATTTCTCGGGCCCATTCCTGCTCGCGTTTCTCGACGCCGACGACCAAATCGGCCGCGTTCATGTGACAGATCTCTCGAAGCGTCGACGATTCGAGACAAACGACTCGTTCGACCGTCCCGGGGACTTCGACGTCTCGACCGAGCAAGTCGGTAACGGTCCTCGTTCCCGAGGACCCCTGTCCGCCAGCACCCGTGCTGGCGGTTCCGGTGGCTGTGCCGTCGCCGCGATTCGTGCCGATACATCCGGCGAGCCCGGCGACACTCCCTGCCCCGAGAAGTCCAATCACCCTCCGTCGTGATACGCGAGCGTTCTCGCCGTCCGAAGTTCGTGTGTCAAGCATGACCCATCACCAACGTGTGGTCCCGGCGTATGGTATCAAGGGAGTGTCAATTGATATAACTCTGACTGAAATGATAATATTTCATATACGATTTTATAGCAAATTGGTGGTAGCCGAATCCGGTCGAGTGACGGTTGCGTGCTCCACCGAGACGGAGGGACGAGCGGAATTCGCGGGACCCGCCGACGGTGGCGTCGGGAGGAAACCGATCACCAAATTTATATCTCGAAATTAGTATTCGTAATACGGCGCGACACGATTCGTCGATCCGAAGTTAGTTCGGAAACCCACACACAGGACATATGTACGGCAGGATACCAGACGCGACGAACGGACGGATCGACCGGCGGCAAGCACTGAAGACGATGGCTGGACTCGCGGTTGCTGGGGGCCTTACCGGGTGTGCCGGCGGGAGCGACGGGAGTGCGTCACCGACGGCCACCGATACCTCGACCGCAGCAGCACCGACACCGATCACGTTCGGGACACCGAACGCAGCAGCGGCGGGAATTAGCCCCCGAGTCCTTCGCGATCGCGGCCTGGTATCGGACGACGAGGTCGACCTGACCCTCGAACTCGGCCCCCCACCGGAACTGTTCACGAAACTCCAAGGGCAAGCTATCGAGTCGTCGACGTTCCCCGTCATCTCGGGGGCCCGGCTGGCGAACCAGGGCGGGGACGTCCGTCTCCTCCAACCCGTCGCCCGCTCGTTCAACTCGATCATCGCCCGAACGGGGACCGATCTTTCGAGCGTCGAGGACCTCAGGGAGGCCACGCTGGGTTCGATGCCGAAGAACACGGCCCCGTTCACACACTTCGCGCTGTTGTTGGCGCTCGAGGGGATGGATCACGAGAACTTCCAGTTCCAGTTCGGGCCGCCGCCGGTGTTGTTCGGCCAGATGAAAACGGGAGAGATCGACGCGATGATCGGCGTCGAACCCTTCTCGACGAGGCTCCTCGCCACCGGCGAGTATCGGGAGTTCTTCGTGTTCAACGACCGCTGGAACGACCTCCGGGGGACCGATATGCCGCTCGTCGAAGCGGCCACCTACCAGTCCACGATCGATACGAAACGGGCCGCGTTCGAGACGTTCCTGCAGGGCCTCCTCGACGCGGGGCGGGCGATTCGGGACGATACGCGGGCGGTGTTCGAACGGTATACCGACGTGCTGGGGCTACAGAGCGACGAGCAGATCGACCTCGCAGTCGAGCGTATTTCGCCGATCTATCCGACGGAGTTCGCGACCGACCTGCGCGAGTCCGGCAAGGAAGTCGTCCAGTTAGCGGCCGAAGAGGGCCTGATAGAATCGGAACCAAACGTCGACGAGTTGTTCGTCGAACTGTAGCGGCCCGTACTCCGATGGCAGGTCCCGACCCGAACCGCGACGCCGGCGGAGGCCCACTGCGGTGGCTTCGCGAGTTGGACGCCCGCTACCCAGCGGTTGCAACGCGGGGGCTCTCGGTCCTCGTCCTCCTCGGTTGCTGGTGGGTCGTGGCACTCTTTTTCGAACCGCTCGTGTTTCCGGGACCGTGGCCGGTGTTGCTGGAGACGGTCCACATCGTCCGCAACGAGCGGTTCCTCTTTCACCTGTCGCGAACGCTCCTCCGGGTGGTCGGGGCGTTCGGCATCGCGCTGCTTTTGGCCACGCTCGTCGGTATTCTCATGGGCGTCGACGAGACTGCCGAGCGGTTCTTCGAGACGTTCGTGCTCGTCGGGCTGACGGTCCCCGCACTCGCCGTGTCGATCATCGTACTGCTCGTGATGGGGTTCAACGAGGGCGCCGGCATCGTCGCTATCGTAATCGTCATCACGCCGCCGATGACCGAGAACGTCTGGGAGGGAACGAAGAACCTCGATGCCGACGTGATCAAGATGGGCCAGGTGTTCGGCGCGACGCGGCGGATGATGCTCCGTGACGTCGTGCTCCCGCAGCTCGCCCCGTATCTCCTCGCGGCGACCCGGTTCGGCCTGGGGATCGGCTGGAAGATCGCCGTCATCGTCGAGTGGATCGGGCTCGGAACCGGGATCGGACAAAAACTCCGAGACTCGTTCGACCTGTTCTCGCTGACGGGTGTCATGGCGTGGACGCTGTCGTTTATCGTCGTGATGGCCGGGCTGGAGTTTCTGCTCATCAAACGGATCGAGGCCCATCTCACCCGCTGGCAACCCGACGAGACGAGTCGCCGGTCGCCGTTACAGCGTTAATCCGAGACGCCGAGCGTCTCCAGAATGCGGCGCTCGTGATCGAGCACCGTCTCGGACTCGGGTTCCCGTGGCCGGGCGCCGTCGATCGTGATCGTGTCTTCGATACCGGTCGGCGTGTCCGAGAGGACGACGACCCGGTCGGAGAAGTACGCGGCCTCGCTTATGTCGTGTGTGACGAGGACGGCCGTGAACCGTTCGGCACGCCAGATATCGACGACACGTTCACGGAGCCGGCGCGCCGTGAGTTCGTCGAGGCTGCTGAACGGTTCGTCCATCAACAACACGTCGGGGCCGACACAGAACGCCCGAGCGAAGTTCACTCGCTGTCGCATCCCGCCGGAGAGCGACGGGGGATACTGATCGGCCGTCTCCGAAAGGCCGACGAGTTCGAGCGCGGTACGGATCTCTCGGCCACGTGCCGCCTCGGGGACGCCCAGACCGCGCAGGGCAAACGCCAAATTCTGGCGTACCGTGCGCCAGTCGAGCAGGGTCGGAGCTTGGAACACGAAGCCGAACTGGACGGCGGAGCGTGACGGAGCGACGTCGACCGTGCCGGCATCGGGAGCGATCCAATCGGCGACGATGTTGAGGAGCGTACTCTTGCCACAGCCCGATGGGCCGACGATACTGAGAAATTCCCCGTCGTGGACGTCGAGCGAAATCCCGTCGAGGACGCGACGCTGTTTGCGTGCCGTCGGGTACGATTTCTCGATCCCGTCCAGTCGAATGCGATAGGGGTCCGGTGTCATGTGTCGTCTGCCAGCGAAGTGCTGCGCCGTCGGACGGGGAGTTACGCCACGTCGCCAGGCACGCCGTCGCTGGACGCCCACTCCAACAGGGGTCGAAGCCGTTGCTCGAACGCCCGGCCGCTGGCGGTGAGCGAATACTCGACGTGTGGCGGGACGCGATCGTAGCTCCGTCGGTGGAGGAGGCCGGCCGCCGTCAGTTCGCGCAGCCGGTTCGCGAGGACCGAGGAACTGTTCACGTCGAGCGCGTCGGCGATTTCGGAGTGCCGTCGAGGGCCGTCGTTTGCGAGCAAGCCGATGATCGCGAGGCCGTACTCCCGGCTCACGAGGTCCAGTAACTCGTCGACGGGACAGTAGCAAGTCGGTGTCCCCGTCGAAACCTCCGGCGTGCAGCACCCGCATGCGCAGTCGGCCATATCCAAGCGTACAGTGCCCGGGTGAAAAGTCGGTCGCCGACCTACCGCTCGGTCTGGAGGCTGGGCTTGATATCGAGGATCGGCGAGCCATCGACCGCATCGAGGCCGCCGACCTGGAACCGTCGCCCATCTAGGTCGTACACCGTACACACGCAGATACTCAGCGGATTCGGGCGGTTCGGTGAACGGCGCGCGAAGGCCCCGGGGCCGTCCGGTTCCGTGCGACTCGTCCGGTCGGCCATGTGCGCCCAGTACACGACCGTTATGCGGACGGCGTCGGCGACGCCGGTTACCGCGTCGGCGTACTCCTCGAAGATTTCGATCTCGGCGTCGGCGTCGTCGGCGAACCCTTGGTGTGGCGCCGCGTCCGGCGTTTCGTACGGCGTGTGTGCCACGCCGACCGGACGCAGCGTTAGATCGGTCTCGTCCATACGGTCACTCACAACGGACGAGGGCACACTGGATGCCCGCGGGCGTCTGCGATTCGGTCAGCGTGCCGAACTGCCGGGGCAGCAAGGCGAATGCGAACGCCGCGATGGACTGGAACCAGTGCTGGAAGACGACGTGGAGGAACACGCCGGCGAACGTCGGGATCATCCGCGACGGCTCGAGCGGCTGTGTCACGAGTTTGTCGACCATGGGCGTCCCGATGAAGACGTTCAGCATCCACAGCGCCGGCAGAACCAGCACGACCGCTCGAACGGCCAACGCGACGGCGTCGCTTCGCTCCGTGAACTCCAGATATTCGGGCGCAACCGCCAGCAGGAGGACGATCACCGACACGATTGGCGAGAGGTCGAACACGACGTCGCCCCACGCCGGAACCGTCCCGGACACCAGTGGCCCGACCCACTGGAACGGCGACGCAAACAGGACGTAACTCGCGAGCCAGGACAGCGCGCTCAACAGTCCAAGCGCCTGGAAGACGCGCCAGCCGACGTTGATACTGCCCGATGCCCCTCCAGTTCCGGAGCTCCGGTGTGCGTGTGACATGGGTGTGCTCGAATACGCTCGCACTAATTTCGGATAACCGAAATTAGCGTGACCGACGTATCGACCCAAGACGTGATAAAACTTCGTCATATCTGTGGCTGACCACTTCCCCGGGCGTGCAGTGCCCGGGGAGGCGCTCGGCGAACACGCCGGTCCGTCGTAGACGGCGCCCCGTCGACAGCAGCGGGTGTACCGCTTCACCGGCCGTTTAACAGTTTTCGAGAACAAGATTATTAAACTAAGCGACATAAAACGATACGAAACTCGATGGCCTTTTCATTTGACACCACTTACAAGCGTTTAGACTCGGATCTCTATTCGAGAGTAGCCCCAAGGAGTATCGCTAATCCCGAGACGTTGGTTCTTAATGACGGGCTGTGTGCTGATCTTGGATTGGATACAGCGACGCTCGATGCTCACATTCTAGCGGGCCAGGACCGCCTAGAAGAACCGATCGCCCAAGCATATGCAGGCCACCAGTATGGACGTTTCACCGTCTTGGGCGACGGGAGAGCGATGATACTCGGCGAACACGTACACGATGGAAATAGATACGACATTCAACTGAAAGGGTCCGGTCGAACGCCGTACTCCGGAAGAGGTGATGGCAACGCAACTGTCAGCTCGATGCTCAGAGAGTACCTGTACTCATACGCGATGCGGAATCTAAATATCAAAACATCGAGAAGTCTGGCAGTCGTCGAAACTGACGAAGCAGTCGAACGACGGCAGACAGAACCCGGAGCCCTCCTCGTCCGAGTGATGAACAGTCACATTCGATACGGGACCTTCCAGTACGTTGCAAGCCAAGCATCCGACACACTACGGCGATTCACTGACTATGTTATTGACCGGCACTACCCGCACTTAAATGCGAAGGATCGTACGTACCTGGAGTTTTTCGATGCAGTCATGCAGTCATCGATCGAGATGGTCGTCGACTGGCTACGTGTCGGATTCATCCATGGCGTCATGAACACGGACAATATGAGTATCGATGGGGAGACGTTTGATTACGGACCCTGTGCCTTCATGAATTACTACGATGAGGGGACAGTCTTCAGCTCGATCGATAAGCACGGGCGATATGCATTCGGAAAGCAGCGACCCGTCTTGCGGTGGAATCTCGAACGATTCGCGGAGGCACTCCAACCGCTGTGTGCCCAGTCAGCGCTCACGTACGACGCACTCGAAGGCAAACTAGACGAGTTTGAGGATCGGTTCGATGCGCAATACTACACGATGATGCGGCGAAAACTGGGGATCAACTCGGATGGCGAGGACGAACTCGTCGACGAATTCGTGGAGTGGCTTCGCAGATCGAACGCGGACTATACCAATACCTTCCTCGAATTAGAGACGCCCGGTACGTTCGATGACCCGGCGTTTGCAACTGCAGAATTCGAACGGCTGAGGAATAAATTGGCTGCTGTCGGCCTAGATGAGGGGTTGATGCAGGAAGCCAATCCGCGGTATATCCCCCGCAACTACCTGGTCGAAGAGGCACTGGATGAGTATCTCGAAACCGGGGATCTATCCAAATTCAAGAAGTTGTTGACCGTGTTGGAAACCCCCTATTCATCGACGGATCTGGGGTCACGATTCCAGCAACCACCGCCACGGGAGTTCGATGCGGAGTATACAACGTACTGTAATACGTGAGCGGATAGTATCACGGTGAACGTAGTAAGAGGATACGTCGGTGGGAACGTCGAGAAAAAACGGTGCACCGGGGGAGCCCTCGACACGGGTTCAGGACCGTTCGACGTCGGCTGCCGATGGGTTCGACCCATACAGTGCAGGCACCCAGTTCTGGCCGTCGATCGCCGGGCGCTCGTAGTTGGGGTCTGTCTGTCGTTCGGGTAGCTCGGTCGGTTCGGGCATGGTGTCCTCGTACTCGATCCGTGAGAGGAGGTGACTGATGCAGTTCAGCCGGGCGTGTTTCTTGATATCGGCGTTGATCACGTGCCACGGCGAGTCGTCGGTATCCGTGTAGGTGAACATCGCGTCTTTCGCCCGCGAGTACTCGACCCACCGCTCCCGGGCTTCGAGGTCGATCGGGCTGAGCTTCCAGCGCCGTTTCGGATCGTTGCTGCGCTTCTGGAAGCGTCGTTCCTGTTCCTCGTCGCTGATCGAGAACCAGTACTTGATGAGGATGATCCCCGAGCGCATGAGCATCCGCTCGAACTGGGGGGTCGACCGGAGGAACTCCTGGTACTCCTCGTCGGTACAGAAATCCATCACGCGCTCGACGGTCGCACGGTTGTACCAGCTCCGGTCGAACAGCACCATCTCACCGGCCGCCGGGAGGTGTTCGACGTACCGCTGGAAGTACCACTGGCTCTGCTCGCGTTCGGTAGGTTTACCGAGCGCGACGACTTGCACCACCCGGGAACTCGTCCGGCGAGTGATTCGGTGGATCGTTCCGCCTTTGCCGGCTGCGTCTCGACCATCGAAGAGCACGACGACCCGGAGCCCCTGCTCTTTGACCCACATCTGGAGCCTGACGAGTTCTTCCTGGAGCCGCTCGAGTTCCCGCTTGTAGTGTTTCTTCTTTATCTTGCCGCTGTCCTTGTAGAGGTCCTCCTCGTCGACGGTGGTCAGTACGGACTCCTCGGCCGGTAACACCGGGTGCTCGGTCATGGGTGCTGTCGCTCCTCGTCTCGGCTGCTGGTCACCGATGTGTGCATTCCTAAATGTAGATAGTGAGTACACTTAGCTCTCTCTACCGCGAAACGGCGGCCGTCGGGGGTCGCTCGACAGCGGCGTCACTCGGGGTCCTCGTCGTCGGACGTGGACGCGGGGCCGATGCGGCCGTGGAGGCCCGACCGCTTCGCGACGAACTCGGCGTATGGCAGATACCCGACTTCGAAGAGGCGGTAGACGGTGGCCAGCGTGACGGCGACTCCCCAGACGAGCGCTCCGGCAAGGAGCATCGAGTCGTTTCCGACCACGGCCGCGGCCATCGGCACCCAGCCGACGAGCAGGCCGACGACGGCGTTCAGAACGGTGCAGGGCCAGCACCGCCGGGCGCCAGTCAGCGTGTCGTCGCTCACGGCGGATCGTGTAAATCGAACGATTGGATCGACTAATATGCTGTCGTTCGTCGGACCGTTCCGACTCCCGGTCGAAGCCGGGGCGGCCCCACCGTACGCTCGGGAGCGGGGTGACCCAGTGTCGGCCGGTGGCGCTGTACGGTCACGAGTCGGCGTCGTCGGCTCGAACCGTCGCGGCCGCTACGCCGGCCTGTCCGTACGCGACCCCTCCATCGCCGGGTGGGACGGCCTCGTTTGCCAGATACGCGAGGCCGGCGTCCCGGACCCGTCGCCGGATGCGCCGACTGATCGCGTCGTTGTACGCCACCCCGCCGGTGAATCCGACGGCGTCGATGCCGCGCTCGGCGGCGGCGTCGACGGCCAGTTCCGCCAAGCCGTCGGCGAGTACCCGCTGCGCGGTTGCGGCCACGTCCGTCGCGTCCGTGCCGTCCCGCCGCAGTTCCACGAGCAGTTCGGCCACCCGCGGCGTGTCGACGACCGGCCGTCCGTCCGCCGTGGTGTAGGGTACCGTGACGTCGCGAGGCGTGCCGTCGGTCGCAGCCGCCTCGAGACACATCGCGGGTTCGCCCTCGTACGTCCGTTCGTGACAGACCTCGGCGAGTGCGGCGATGGCGTCCAGAAACCGACCGGCGCTGGTCGTCACGGGCGTGTTGACGTCGGCGGCGAGTTGCTGTCTGACGACGCGCAACTCGTCCGCGTTCGGGGTCGGCCAGTCGAGGGTGTCGGCGAGTGACCCGACGTCGACGCCCTCGCGGTCCCACAGGAGGCCAACGAGCGACCGGACGGGAAACTCGGTCGCCCGGTCGCCCCCGGGCATCGGGACGGGAGCGAGCCCGGCCACCCGATCCGCGTCGGTGAGCGTCGCGTCGAGAACGTCGCCTCCCCAGACGGTTCCGTCCGGCCCGTACCCGACGCCGTCGGCCGTGATACACACCGCGCGTGGGCAGTCGTGCTCCATGAGCACGCTTGCGGCGTGGGCGTGATGATGCTGGACGGCGACGGTCCGGTCCGAGACGCGGTCGGCCGCGTACGCCGTGGTTCGAAACGACGGATGCGCGTCGTGGGCGACGACCGACGGACGCTGTGTGCCCGTGAGTGCGAGCAAGTGATCGATCGCCGCCTCCAGAAACCGGAACGTTTCGCGGTCGGTCACGGCCCCGATATGCTGTGTGAGATAACACTCGTCGCCGGAGAGCACGGCCGCGGTGACGTCGCGCTCCGGCCCGACGGCGAGAACGTCCGCGTCGTCGGCTGTCGGGGCTGCAACGGGTAGCGGGACGTATCCGCGCGACCGCCTGAGCAGCGTCCGACTCCCGCCGACGGATCTGACGACCGAGTCGTCACACCGCTGTACGATCCGGCGAGTGTGGAGGAGCGACCCGTCTGCCACGTCCCACAGCTGTTCGAGAATCGCTTGGTTCGAGGACTGCATCGGCAACCCCGGACGGTTGGCCGACGTCACGACGATCGGTTCGTCGAAGCGCTCGAACAGGAGGTGGTGGACGCCGCTATACGGCAGCATGACACCGACGGTGTGGAGTCCGGGTGCGAGGTTCGAGGCGAGGGCGTCCCCACGCCGGTCGAGGACGACGATGGGTCGGCGGCCGGATCGAAGCCACTCGCGTTCGGCCGACGAGGCGGACGCCACCGCCGTGACGTGATCCATCGACGGGACCATGACGGCGAACGGTTTCGCCGGCCGCCCAGTTCGGTCTCGAAGCGTCGCGACGGCGTCCGGACGGGTCGCGTCACAGGCGAGGTGCGCGCCGCCGATGCCTTTGATGGCGACGATCCCGCCGTCCTCGAGTGTCCGGGTCGCGGCGTCGAGAGACCGGCCGTCGCCCTCGACGAGCGACGGTCGCTGTGGGAGCGGGTCGACGCCCGTCCGGTCGCCGACAGCCGGGGGGTCCGTACTCCGATCGTGCGGCTGGAACGCCAGCGCCGGACCACAGGACGGACAGGCAATGGCCTGGGCGTGGTACCGTCGGTCCGTAGGGGAGGCGTACGCGTCGGCACAGTCCGCACAGAGCGGGAACGCCGCCATCGACGTCGTCTCGCGGTCGTAGGGCAACCCCTCGATCACGGTGAACCGCGGACCACAGTCCACGCAGGCCGTCGCCCAGTAGTCGTGAAACCGCGACGACGGATCCCGGATGTCAGCTAAACAGGCCTCACAGACGGCCGTGTCCGGGGGGACGGTCCCCCCACCGGCGCCCCGGTCGTCGGAGTCCGCGATCGAAAACGACTCGTAGCGGTACTCGGTGACGGGTTCGGTGTCGACGGCGACCGTATCGACCGTGGCGAGCGGTGGGGGGTTCGCCTCGAGCTCCCGGAGGAAGGCGTCGATCCGCTCACCGGGACCTTCGAGTGTCACGCTGACGCCGGCGTCACCGAGATTGCGCACGCGGCCCCGCAGTCCGATATCGACTGCAGTGCGGTAGACGAACGGTCGGAATCCGACGCTCTGGACGACGCCGTCTACTTGAACGTGAGCGCGTTTCATCGCCGGATTCTGGGGACGCGAAGGTATAAATGAATGTGTGACTAGTTGTCAGTAACGATGTGTCTCGGAGTTCCCGGACAGGTCACGCAGGTAGACGGTCTCACCGCCGACGTCGACTTCTGGGGCGTCGAAAAGGAGGTCCGGCTCGACACGGTAGACGAACCGGTCGAACCCGGCGACTACATCCTCAACCACGTCGGGTTCGCGATCCGTCGGATTCCCGAGTCGGAGATCGACGAGACGCTGACCCTCTACGAATCGATGATGGGTGGCGGGCCGGACGATATGCTCCGGGAGGATCTCATCGACGAGGTCGAAGCGGCCGGCTCGACGCCTGCGGAGTCGAGTGCACCCCCGGCGGACGACGGGGTCGAGCCCGCCGACGCGGAGGACGCCGAGGACCTACTCGAGGAGCTCGATATCGATGTCTGATCGTGAGCCCGTTCCCGGGGGGCCGACCGGTGGCGTGGCGGGCCCGAGCGACGGCGAGAACGCGCTCGAATTCCGTGATCCCGAGAAGGCGGACGCGCTGGCCGAGCGAGCCGAGGAACTCGTCGCGGACATCGATGCGGACGAGGTCAGCGTCATGCACGTCTGTGGCAGCCACGAGCAGTCTATCGCCAAGTTCGGCCTCCGAAGCATGCTCCCCGAGGGACTCGATCTTCGTATGGGGCCGGGCTGTCCGGTCTGTGTAACTGACATGCCCGAGGTCGACGAGGCAGTCGCGCTGGCGAACGCCGGCCACACCATCACGACCTACGGCGACATGCTCCACGTCCCCGGGACGTCCGTCTCGTTGAGCGATGCCCGGGCAGCGGGTGCGGACGTCCGGGTGGTCTACAGTGCCGCCGAAGCGGTCGACATCGCCGAGGAGACGGACGGCGACGTGGTCTTTTTCGCGACGGGGTTCGAGACGACTGCGGCGCCGACCGCGGCGATCGTCAGGGACGATCCGCCGGAGAACTTCTGGGTTCTGAGCGCCCACAAGTACGTCCCGCCCGCCATGGAGGTCGTGGCTGCGATGCCCGAAACCGACGTCGACGGGTTCCTCGCGGCCGGGAACGCGGCCACGATCACCGGCTGGGGGCTGTTCGAGGAACTCGTCGACGAGACGAACACGCCGATCACCGTGGGTGGATTCGAACCGCTCGACGTTCTCGCGGGCTTGGTCGTGCTGTTGCGAGACATCCGTGACGGGGACGTGACGGTTCGGAACGCCTACCCGCGGTGTGTCACCGAGCAGGGCAACGAACCCGCACAGAAACAGCTGTGGAACGTCTTCACGACCGAGAGCGGCGAGTGGCGTGGGATCGCACACATCCCCGACGCCAATCTCGTCTTGCGGGACGAATACGCACACGTTAACGCGCGCGAGCGGTTCGAGATAGACACCACGTCACTCGCTGCGGGCGGCTCGTCGCTCGTGGACGACTGTATCTGCGGCGACATCATGGCCGGGCGTGCCGACCCGACCGACTGCGATATGTTCGGCGAGGAGTGCACCCCCGAAGACCCCGTCGGCGCGTGTATGGTTTCGAGCGAAGGAACCTGTAAGATCTGGCACGAGTACGGCGGGCGCCCCGATCTATGACCGACGGGGGCTTCGAATCCGACGCGGTCGTGACGCTCGAACAGGGGGCCGGCGGCAAAGCCATGCGCGACCTCGTGTCGGGGATTCTCACCGCCGGGTTCCCCGACGACTCCCTCGAGGTCGGACGCGAGGCGATGGACGACGGCGCCGTCGTGCCGATCGGCGACCGAAACGCGGTCTTCACGACGGACAGTCACGTGGTCCACCCGCCGTTTTTTCCCGGCGGGGACATCGGCCGGCTCGCCGTCTCGGGGACCGTCAACGACCTCGCAGTCATGGGCGCGACGGACGTCCGAGCGCTCTCGAGTGCCGTCGTCGTCGAGGCCGGATACCCCGAATCGGATCTCGGACGGATCGCGGACTCGATGGCGCAGGCGTGCCGCGAGGCCGACGCCGCAATCGTCACCGGCGATACCAAAGTGATGGGTCACGGCGACCTCGACGGTATCGTGGTTACCACGACCGGCGTCGGCGTGGCCGACCACGTCGTCGGCGACGACGGCCTCGCTCCGGACGACGTGCTCGTAAGTACCGGCGAGGTCGGGCGCCACGGCGTCGCACTGCTCGCGGAGCGTGAGGGGATCGAGTTCGGGACGACGGTGGAGTCGGACGTACGGCCCGTAAACGGCGTTGTCGACCGTGCGTTGTCGGTCGCTGGGGCGGCTGTGACGGCGATGAAAGATCCGACGCGGATGGGACTGGCCGGCGCCGCGAGCGAGATGGCGAGGAAAAGCGGCGTCGGGATCGAACTCAGACAGGACCGGATTCCCGTCCCCCCGGAGGTGAAAGGTGCCAGCGAAATGCTCGGCCTGAACCCGCTTCAGATCGCAAACGAGGGTATCGCACTCCTCGGCGTCAGGCCGACGGCGGCGGCGGACGTACTCGCGGCGCTCCGCTCCCATCCCGACGGCGAAGACGCCGCAGCCATCGGAAAGGCCATCGACGACGAACACGGGCGTGTCCTCCTCGATACGGGGCTGGGGACGCGATACCTGCGCGAACCGGCGACCGAACCAGCACCACGGATCTGCTGATAGTGTTTATTGTAAGTCATTACCGGTGGGTCGCCGGACCGTCTTGGCGACCCACCGGTAACCAGTTACAATAAACAGTATGAGACGGGTCGCCGTACGCAGTCACACCGGTTTGGATGCTCCGTTCGCCGCCCGTTGCTCGCAGTCGGGGAATATTTTTTATCATGGTAACGCGATGACACAGCTAATGAAGGTAGCTGTCTCCGGCAAAGGTGGCTCCGGAAAAACGACGATTTCCGGGACGCTCGCGCGTGCCTGTGCATCGAAGGGGTACGAGGTACTCGCTATCGACGACGACGAGAATCCGAACCTCTCGCTGACCGTCGGCGTGCCACGCGAACAGTCCGTCCCCCCGGTTCCCAACGACCTACTCGAACGCGTCGAGTTGCCGAGCGGGGAGACGGAACTGGAGCTGAGCAAATCCCCCGAGGAGATCATCGAGCAGCACGGGACGGCGGCGCCGGACGGGATTCGACTCCTCAAGATGGGCGAGGTCGATCACGCCGGAAGCGGATGCATGTGCCGGGCCCACTCCACTGCCCGGGAGGTGCTCTCGGGGGTCGTCGAGACCCGCGACGAAGTGACCGTCATGGATATGGTCGCCGGCGTCGAGCATCTCGGACGGGGGACGACCAAGGACGTAGACACCTTGCTCGTCGTCGTCGAGCCGTATTACAAGTCGCTGGAGACGGGTCGGCGCACCCGCGACCTGGCAGCGGAACTCGGCATCCCCGAGGTGAACGTCGTCGCGAACAAAGTCCGTGACGACGACGACCGGGCGGCGATCGAGGAGTTCTGCGACAACAACGACCTCACAATCACGTCGGTCGTACCGTACGACGACGCGGTGAGACGGGCCGACCAGGAGGGGACCGCGCCCTACGATTACGATCCGAACGCGCCGGCCGTCACCGCGGTCGCGGACCTGGCGGACGACCTCCTGTCGACACACGACTGACGGCGTCGGCGGGTCGGGACGAGGCGGCGCAGGCCACGAACGACAGTATGGCTACTCCAACGCATGTCTCCCGAGGGCTCGACCGATATGACGCTCGTCTTCCGGGATGCCGCACTGGCGGAGCTATCGGACCCGCCCGCGGCGGTCGAAGACGCGAAGCGCTGGACCCGGTACGTCGGTGTCGTCGCCGATGGCTCGCCGGAGGCGCTGCTCGCTGCGCTTGACCGTCGAGACGTGGCGGTCGACTTCGTCGGCGAGGACCCGATCGCCGACCTCGCGAGCGTTCGCCAGCGATTTCCGACGGACCGTCACGTGTTCGTCGGCCGGTCCGACGAGGATCGACGCACCGCACGGTCGCTCGGTCTTGAGTTCCTTCCGCTCAGCGAGGCGGCCCAAAAGGCCGGGTGGACGCGTCACTCCGGGGAGTAGTCCCGTTCGAGACGGTCGAGCACCCGGTCGAGGAGGTCGTCGAAGCGGTCGGCGACCGCCGGGCTGAACTCGTCGACGGTGAGCCCCCACGAATCGTACTCCGGTTCGATGTCGATAACGGTCGACTCGGAGGGGAACTCGCCGAGCGCCTTCGTCGTGATCACGACGTTTTCGACGGTGTTACTCCCCATCGCACACTCCGCGAGTCGGTCGACGATGTCGCCCTCCGGAACCGGCACGTCGGCCGTCGGATACGTGTGTATCCGGCCAGGATCGGCGGACGGAGTGCCGGTGTTCAGCCCATCGCCCCGCTTGCGGGCGCCGACGATCACGACGGTGTCGTACTCGCCCACCGTGATCGTCTGGTAGGCCGCGATCGGTGTGTGACTGCAGTCCGCAACGGCGACGTCGGGGAGTTGGCACTTCCCGAGCCGGTCCGCGACGACGTTGCCAACCGCCAGATCGCTCAGGTACGGATACCCGACGCCGACGACCAACTGCGATGCGCTCCGATCGCCCGCGATCAGGCCGGCCGTCGTTCCGTACGACCGGCCCTTGCTGTGACCGTGGCCGCTACCCGGACGTGGCTGGTCGCTGACTGCATCCCCACGTTCCGCGGCCGACTGTGGGTCGAGCGACCCTGATCCGTCGCTGTCACTCATCTCTTCAGTCGTCGGCGAGCATCTCCCTGAGCGTGACCTCGGCCGGCTTGTCGTCCGAACCGGTCGAACAGCCACAGGTCGTCATCGTCACGTTCTCGCTGATGACGTCGTTCCCGCCGGCCGTGTACATGTGAACGGTACAGGGCATACACGGATCGAAACTCCGGACGCCGCGCAGGATGTCGATCGCCGAGAAGTCGTCCTCGCCGTCGAAGTCCTCGAGGATCGGCGTGTTCATCGCCCCGACTTCGAAGGGTCCGGACTGTCCGAACGGGCCGGTCGGCGACGAGTTCCACGTACTCGGCGTAACGATCTGATAGTTGTCGATGAGGCCGTCCTCGAGGGTGAGGTGGTGGGTGAGGAAGCCGCGGCCGGCCTCCCAGAATCCCACCCCCCGGTGGGTGCCGCGCTTCGGGATCGAGAACTCGGTGTGGACGGCATCCTCGCCCCCTTTCAACAACTCGAGGGACTCGATGAAGCCCGTATAACACACGAGCGCGTGGTGAGCCAGCGCGTAGGCTTTCCCACGGAGTCGCTCGGCGGCGTTGAGACGGTCCGGAACGTCCCACCGGAGCGTCATCGCTTCGAGGTCCGCCTCCGGCAGGTCGAACTCGATGCCGTCGCCGGTCGGTCGAATGAAGGGATTGTCCACCTCCTCGGCGAGGGCGGTGATCCACAGACGGGCGTGTGGACAACACTCCATCGTGTGACGGTCCCAGCGCGGCGCCGTACCCCACGTGTACCGTTCCCGCCAGGACTTGCCGTCGGGTTTCGGCCGCGTTTCCTTGTTCCACGGGTGGTACGGACTGAGCGGATCGCCGGCCGGAGACGTTTCGAACGGCACGGCCTCGTCGGTCCAGTCCTCGTAGTAGGCGTGGTCGACGAACTCCTCCATCCCGATATCGATCTCGGTCAGGTTGGTCGTCACCAGTTCGCCGTCGACGACGACCCCCGGCGTCGCGAGTCGGGCGTTGCCCCACTCGTCGGCGTCTTCGTACCGGGCGTTGTAGACGTCGGGATCGTCGTAGACGCCGGTCCCGATCATGTTTTTCGGATGTTCGCCGACGTGTTCGAATCCGGCCTGCTCTTCGAGCATGAAGTCCATGAGGTCGTCCCACAGGTAGGCCACCTGCTTCGCCCAGTCGAACATGTCGTCGAGGCGGGTGTAGAACTGCGTGAACGAGGACCGCGAGAGCGTCGTCGTCACGCCACCCGGGGCGATGGTCGACGGGTGTGGGTACTTGCCGAGCATGAGCGACGCCATCTGGCGGGCGTCGCGCGTCTTCTCGAGCGCCGAGAGATACAGGTCGCCCTCGAGCGGGTTCAACCCCTCCATGATCTCGCCGACCGTCTCGTAGCCGTGAATGTCGGCGTGGGGCGCCGCCGTCTCCCGAGCCGTCGCGAGCAGGTCGGGGTTCGTATCCGCCATCATCGCCGCCGAGTAGTCCGGGCCCGCCAGCAGATGCAGGTGGAGGGAGTTGTCGTAGAGGAAGGCGGCAGCCTGCCCCATGTTCCGTGCCCAGACCCCCATCGGCGGCGGTTCGACCGGTAGCGCCATCTCGAGTGCCATGGACGAACAGATGGAGTGGACGGCGCCACAGACGCCACACGCCCGACTCGAAAGGTCGATCGCATCCCGGGGGTCGCGGCCCTCGAGAATGATTTCGTAGCCCCGGAACAGCGTCGCCTGGGCGTGTGCCTCGCGGACGGTCCGCTCCTCCAGGTCGACGTTGGCGTGGAACGCGAGCGAGCCGGCGACCCGCGTCACGGGGTCGATGTCGATGTCGTGGAGTTGTTCGTCGCGCTCCGGGTCGGCTTCGTGCAGCCCGGCACCGTCGGGATGAACCGCGTCGTCCCCGCCGGTCATGTCGGCGACCCGCTCGGCGGTCGAGCGGTGTGTCTCGTCGACGCGGAACGTTCCGCCGTCGACCGTTCTGTACGATCCGTCGTCGGCTCGCGTTATCGGCAGATGCTCGAACATATCAGGGTGTCTGCGGTGTGCTCTCGTCCGTCTCACCGGCACCCGAGGTGTGCAAGCGCTGCGCGGCGCGATCCGGCAACGCCTCGACGATTGCCCCGAACCGCTCTTCGGGAGTCAGTTCGTCCTCGGGCACGGTCACGTCTTCGAGAAAGTCCGTCCCGTCCGCCTCGGTGGAGTCGGACAGTCGGGCGTTCCCCTCGGCGTCGAATTCGACCGGGAACTTGTCCAAGCACATGATCAGTCGTCCCCCGTCTTCCCGCCGGGTCGGCGTTCGA
This sequence comes from Haloplanus natans DSM 17983, assembly GCF_000427685.1. Lineage (NCBI taxonomy): Archaea > Methanobacteriati > Methanobacteriota > Halobacteria > Halobacteriales > Haloferacaceae > Haloplanus > Haloplanus natans. Next base: position 747,234 of record NZ_KE386573.1, on the reverse strand, counting down.
GTCCGCGGTCGGAGTCGTAGGTCGAGCCGCGTTTGAGCTGCCACTGGTACATCCGCTCGGTTATCCCGGGGCTCTCCCAGCGGGTCGACGTATCGAGGTTCTTCATCGACTTGCGTCGGAGTTTGGACATGATCCCGCCCAGTATCGAGGAGCTGACGGTCGATACTTTCGACCCCGGCGGCTTCTTGAAAAACGGCGTGAACTTATCAGGGAACCCGGGCATCGTACAGCCGATACACTTGCCCCCCATGTTCATGCACCCGCCGACGCCCTCGATGTTTCGACGGGAGGGCATATTACATTTGACCGTCGGCCCCCAGCATCCCTTGCTGACGAGGCACTTTTCGCTGCCGTACTCCTCGGCGAAGTCGCCTTCCTCGTAGTAGGCCCCGCGTTCACAGTTCCGGTGGACGGTTTCGCCGAAGAGCCACGTCGGTCGCCCGAGTTCGTCCAGTTCGGGCGGTGGCCCGAACCCGCCGACGTGTAAGAGGAGATGGGCGACCGTCTCGATGAAGTTGTCCCCGACGGGCGCACAGCCGGGCACGTTGATCACCGGGAGGTCCAGTTCGCTCCGGTAGTCCCGACCCAGATAGTCCATCGTGCCCATCGCGTCCGTGACGTTCCCCTGGGCAGCGGGGACGCCACCCCACGTCGCACACGTTCCGATGGCGACGACGGCCGCGGCGCCGGGGGCGAGTCGGTCGAGCCAGTCGACGGTCCTAACCGGGTCGCCCTGCTCGTCTTTCCCCATCGATACCCAGTAGCCGTCGCCGTCGATGAGACGTTCGTTCGGAACGCTCCCCTCGACGACGACGATGTACGGGTCACGTTCGCCGGCTACGGCGTCTCGCATCCCGTCGACGTACGCGGTCCCCGATTCGACGGCCAGTTCGTGATGGTGAAGGTTTATCTGTGGCAGATGTGGGACGTGGCCACGGAGGAGGTCCTCGATCGGTGGGTCCGTCGCCCCGAGCGTCGATATCGAACAGCCGTCACAGGCCTCGCCGGGGAGCCAGAATACGTCGATAGCGTCGAATTCCGTCGCTTCGGAGGCGGCGTCGGCCTCCGGTGTTTTGCCACCTGCACTCATACACGCCTATACATATTTCTACGGTGTTAAATATGCAGGCCCACCGCATAGACGGAGTGCAGGCTCACTGGCGAACGAGTTCGTCGACGATCCGTTCGACCTGATCGGCGCCCTCCGGCACCGCCTCGCGGACGGGACGGCTCAATCGGTCGGTGAGTTCGTCGGTATCGGTCGGCTCACACCCGACCAAGACGACGACGTCCGGCAGGACGCCGAGCGCCTCGCCCAACACGAGTATCTTCGAGGGATCGGTCTGGTGCATGTCCGCCGCAAAGCTCGCAACCTCGCGGTCGGAGTACTGGTCGATGTCCGGAACCGACGCCCGACTGACACTGACCGTTCCGGGGTCGTCGCCCGTTTCCATCGCATCGACGAGGACGAATGCGTCGTATTCGTCGAGTAACTCCTGTGCCATACTGACGCCCGAAATGCCGACTTCGACGATGTCGACCGACGCCGGAAAGTCCCGGTCACGGAGCGCATCCGCCACTGCCACGCCGAATCCATCGTCGCCACGCAGGAGATTCCCCATACACGCGACCAGTATCTCCATGTCGTATCCATCGGCACAGCCTGCTATTGGCTCTTACCCCGGTACCGTCGGAACGCCGCCCGCGCTCGGCCGGTCGGAGGCGGCCACACCGGCGGTAGCTTTTTTCAGTTGACATGGGTACAGGACCGTATGGATTCCGAGTCGAACGGCGATTCGTTGGACGCCGTAGTACTCCGTGACGAGATTCTCGAAGCGACGTACTGGATGCTCCGAGAGGAAGAACTCTCGGACACGGTCGAACCGGCCGACCTCAGCGCGTTTCTCGAAGCGACGGACGACGAGATTCACACCGCGTTCGACCGACTGGACGACGACGGACTGTTCGAACGGGCGAGGGGTGGGTACGGATTGACCGACCGCGGTGAGTACGAGGCCAAACGGCGTTTCGCCGATACGTTCGGCCACGTCGAGGAGGGGCACTCGCACGTCGAGTGTGGCCCGGATTGCTGGTGTCACGACCCCGAGGCGGACGAGGACGATGTGTGCCAAACGGCGACGACGACGGAGTGACCCCGTCGGCGTCCCGACACGCACCGCTCAGTCGAGGTGGCCGCTGGCATGAGCGATTCGGAGAGCCTCTACGCACTCCCGCAGTTTCGTGACCGACTCCGGAGCAACGGGGCGCTTCGCGTCTCCGAGGCCGTCGAGTACGACGTCGCGGGGGTCGTCTATCATCACCGCGGCGCACGCGTCCCCGGCCACGAGGCGACGTTCGTCTGGGAGGGAGACCGGTTCAGTATCGAAATCGACGCCGTCGGCGACCGACACGCGTGGGTCGTCTTCGAGGACGACGCTGGCTGGGACGCGTTCGTTGGCCGACTCGCCGGTGGACCGCCGTTCGTCGCGTGGATGTGTGACGCCGAGTTCGAAACCGACGAAGCGGACGTGATGACTGATAAAGCCGAAGCGATAGGTTACGGTCGGTTCTCGTTCGGGTGTTACCTCCACGGCGAGTCGACGTGGCGGCAACTATTCCGGCGCGCGTCGATGTCGGCCGCACCGTTCTTTCTCAGTCGACCGGACGGGCGGACTGTCGTCCCCGACCGCATGGAGACGCCCGCCGACGTCGTCCCACCCGAACTCCGCGGCGAGGACCCGCCAGCGCATCTCGGCGTCCGGCGTGCGAGCATCGGCAGCGGGTGACGAGCGTCGGGGGACGGACGGTCGGACTGGACCGCTCGGTGGCGACCAGCCTCATTCGAGAAACGAATCCAGCTCTTCGAGCGCGTACTCCCGCAGTTCCACGGTCCGATCGGCCAGCTGATCGAACGTCTCGACCGGAGCCCCGAGCCGGAGTTTCAACCAGATGTCGCCGTCGGCCTCGACGAACGAGAGCGTTTCGACGTGCGGTGTCGGATTGTCGAACTCCGTTGCGGCGAAAGCCTGAATCTCCTGTTCCAGCTCGGCCTCGAACGCGGTCGGCACGATGTCGGCCGCCTGGTCGGGAAGGCGCAACTCGTCGGGCAAGCGCGCACACAGTTCCAGTGCAGAGATGTACGCTTCGGTGTCAGTTCCGCCCAGACGCGTCGATTCCGGCGTCCGGGCGTCGTTCGGTTTTCCCGCCGTCGCGTCCGGTCGAACGTCGCCGGCTGGATTTCGACCCCCGGTCTCGAACTCGGGAATGTCGTCAACCGACGGCTTCTCCCAGGTCGGGTCTTTCGGCTCGACCGTCCCCGCATCCGAGACGTCGACGTTGGTTTTGTCCTCGTCCTCGGTGCGGTCCGCGTCCGAGGTGTCCGCCTCGGCATCGTCATCTCGGTCGGTCATCGATTCCCCTTTCGTGCATGTCGAACATGAGTCTGTGGTGTGTGTCCGAACCACGGAGCGGGTCCGCGCCGTCGAACGGCCGGCGCGAACCGAGGAACAAATACGATCGGCGCCCCCAGACGGACATATGGAACCGACGTTCGTCTACGACGACGACTGCGGATTCTGCACGTGGTGGGCCGACCAGTTCGCGCGACGGACCGACCTGCGGATCGTCGGCTTCGCCGAACTCGACGACGACCTGCAGGCACGACTGCCCGCGGACTACACGGACTGCGCGCATCTGGTGACCGACGACGCCGTCTACTCCTGTGGCGCGGCCATCGAGGAGGCGCTGGTGCGGACGGAGGAAGGTGCCGAGGCACGACATCTCGTCGACTTCCTCCGACAGTTCGACGACTACACCGACCTCCGCGAGCGGGCGTATCGCTTCGCCGCCGACCGGCGCGACACGCTAGGGCTCGTCGTTTCGAAGACGCCGCCGGCGCGGCGGGACCGCGACGACGACACCCGGGACCGTCCGTAGACCCCCTCGCTCGTCGCCGGTCGGCAAGGCGCTAGCTTTTGTGCCCCACCGACGAAGCCCCGACCATGTCCGGGTCGCTCCCACGCCAGCGGTTCGTCCTCGATACGTCCCTGTTTCTCACCGAGGAGATCCGCCGCGAGGACGAGTCACTGGAGGCGGCCGTCCGCCGACTGCTCGACCTCGTGGCGACGGCCCGCCTCGAACTCAACATCTCCTGTTACGTCCCGCCCTCGATCCACGACGAACTCGTGGCGATGCTCCGGGACCGCGACATCGACGACGAGGTGTTCTCCCGACTCGACACCTGGGTGGTGCGCAAGAGCCCGGATCGCTACGGCGTGACCATCCCCGCCAACATCGTCTACGACTTCATCGACGAGATGAGCGACCGGGTCGACCGCGGCCTCCGCGTCTCCGAGGAGGCGCTCCGCGAAGTCGAACAGCTCTCGCCCGAGGATCTGACCGCCGACGACCCGAACGAGTATATGACCGCCGCGGACCGCGTCCTCTCCAACATGCGCGATAAGTACCGCCGGGCGCTCAGGAAGGGCGTCCTCGACTCCCGGGAGGACTTCGACCTGCTCGTTCTCGCGCGCGAACTCGACGCCGGCGTCGTCACCGAGGATCGTGGCATCGTCTCCTGGGCCGACGAGTTCGGCCTCCGGTACGTCCGCGGCGGGCAGTTCCCACGGCTCTTAGCGGAGTACCTGCGAGCGACCGGCGTCGGTGATGAGTCGTGATCGCCACACAACGGGCGCGAACGACTGTGACATCGGAGCGGGGCGGCTGACGTGCCCGGACTCGGCTTCTGGGCGCTCGTCGTCCTCGCGACACTCACCAGCCTCATCACGGCCTGGGCGCTCGGCGCCAACAGCAACTCACCACCGTTCGCCCCCGCCATCGGCGCCAACGCCATCTCGACGATGCGTGCCGCCTTCCTCATCGGCATCCTCGCCGCGCTCGGCGCCTTGACCCAAGGCGGCGCCATCTCCGAGACGGTCGGCTCCGGCCTCGTCGGCGGCGTCCAGATCACGTCGCTGGCGGCGACGGCCGGCCTGCTCACCGCGACGGGCTTCATGGCCCTCGGCGTCTACACCGGCTACCCCATCCCCGCGGCCTTTGCCACCACCGGCGCGATGGTCGGCGTCGGCCTCTCGCTCGGCGGCGACCCCGCTATCGACACCTACCGCCGTATCGCGACGTTCTGGGCGCTCGTCCCGCCCGCGTCCGGCGGCCTCGCCTACCTCACCGCGACCGTCCTCCGACGCGACGACATCCCCGAAACCGTCGGCGTCCCGCTGCTCGCGGCCGTCGTCGGCGGTATCGTCGCCAACGTGGAACTCGCCGTGATCCCGTCGCCCCCTACCGCGACCCAGAGCTCCATCGCCGGCTTTCTCGCACGACAGGTCTCGGCACCGTCCGTCGGCTCGGTCGATTCCGCCGTCGTCCTCGTCACGCTCGTCGCCGCGGCGGCGAGCTTCCAGTTCATCCGCCGACGGACGCAGGCCTCCGTCGAGGGTGGCGTCCGCACCTTCCTCGTCCTCCTCGGGAGCGTCGTCGCGTTCTCCAGCGGGGGCAGTCAGGTCGGTCTCGCGACCGGGCCCCTAGAGAACCTCTACGGCACCGAACTCGGCCTGCCCGGTATCGTCCTCCTCACCCTCGGCGCGACGGGCATCCTCGCCGGCGCGTGGATGGGCGCCCCCCGACTCCTCCAGGCCACCTCGCGGGAGTACGCCCAACTCGGCGTCCGCCGATCCATCGCCGCCCTGGTGCCCGGATTCATCATCGCCCAACTGGCCATCGCGCTCGGCATCCCCATCTCCTTCAACAACATCATCATCTCGGGGGTCATCGGCGGCGGCCTCGCCGGCGGCTCGGCGGGCGTCTCGAGGCGGAAAATCGGTGTCACCCTCGCGTTCTGGCTGATCACGCTCGTCGCCTCCATCGCGGTCGGCTTCGGCCTCTACCGCGCCTTCGCGGCCGGCCTCGGCTAAGAGGGGGTATCGTAACTGTCCAGGGATGCTCGCCGGACTGCCACGGCGAGCATCCCTGACGACTTCCGATACTCCCTCAACGAACGACCGTCACCGTCACCGGCGCCTCGCCGACGACGGTCGTCGCGACGGTGCCAAGCAGTCGGCGGGCAACGGCGTTGCGCTCGCCGCCGTGCCCGCCCATCACGATCCGGTCGATACCGTGCTCGTCGACGGAGTCGAGGATCGTCTCGGCCGGATCGCCGGCTCGGACGACGGTGTCGACGGTGCAATCGGCCTCGGCCGCCCGGGACCGCGCCCGCTCGACGAGACGCTCGGCCCGGTCGCGTGCGCTCTCGCGACGGTCCTCGCCCGCGTCGAGGATCCCACCCTCGCTCATGCCCGCGTCGAGCGGTGTCACGACGTTCAGGACCGTGAGCCGGCAGTCGAACAGGGAAAGCGCCTCCGCGAGCGCGGCGTCCGCGAGCGGCGAGCCATCGAGGGGGACGAGGACGTGAGATGGGGGCATGGGTAGCCATCGACCCGTGGACAGATATTCCCCGCGGTCGGGCAACCCCGAGGATCGTCGTGTGACAGGTCGGGTTTCCGGAACCAACCCCTCCACGTCGCCCCGACCGGTGACGGCTCGACGCGCAGACGTCTCCAACCAGCAGTTGCAGGATGTTTCGCGAGTGTGGCCGCCAACCGACCGGCGCCACGATGGGAGACGCGACCCTCCGCCCGTAGACGAAATATAAAGTGCACCGGATTAATTTACAACGTATGGTCCCCGTTTCCGACGGAAGGTGCCCACCACTTCCGTCGCTGTCTCGCGGGCTTTCTGCGGCGGACGTGACCACGGACTTGACAATGTGTGGCCTGCTCGTCGGGCGAGCTGAGGAACTCGCTCGACTCTACGCCGAGCACGGCAACTGGAACGATGTCGAAGAGGGATGGTTCGGCGAACGGTTATCCAACCGGAGTACGAGAGGGAGTTCACAGAAGATCTATCGTATCCTGACATCGCGGTTCAAAAACGCTCCCGCCGCGCTCCCGAATCCGAGTGCGCTTCCAGCAATCTTCGACGAGTGCAAGACGACGCGTGATACGGCCCAGATTCTCTCCCTGTACCTGATCGCGGACGATGCACTCGTCCGCTATGTCGTCCACGAATACGTCGCTCGTGTTGCGCACGGGAAGACGGACCCGCTCGAGTTCTCGAACGAGACGCTCACCCGGATCCTCGATCGGCTCGAATGTTCTGACGGGAGCGGTTTCGACTATGCGGAGTCGACCACCGAGCGATGGTGCGAAGGGTTCCGGTCGGTGATGCGTGAAATCGGTGTCCTCGACGGGCAGCGGGCCACCGTGGGTGAACCCCCTTCGATAGGCGATGTTCCGCTGCTCGTCTCGATGGACTACTCGTACGGAGCCGACGAGGAGTGGCTCACTGCGCCACGCGGGCTACTGTATCTCTTCCAGCCGGCGGATCGGTGGACGGAACTTTTCGACCGCGTCGCCAGCACTGAGGCGTGGGAGTATCTGGAGCGTCATGGTGAACTCGACTTCCGTCCCACAGACGAGCCGTACTCGTGGGTGCAAGACGGGGGGAGTGCCTAATGGTCGACAGGAACTGGTTCACCGATCTCCCCGAGGACTTCGAGGAGTCCGTTCGTATCGACCGAAAGGAGCGCGATCACCGGAAACGGGCGATCCAGTCGTACCATATGACGGCCGACTCTCGGCGGTTTATCAGGGATTTTGTCGACCGAACCCTCGACCGGGCAGACGATATGCGGACTGGCTCCAACTATTGGCTCTACGGCTACTACGGTAGTGGGAAGAGCCACCTACTGACCGTCCTCGACGGACTACTCGATACTACGTGGCTGGAGGGCAAGCAGGACACGGTCTGGTCCGATCTCGCGGGGGATGCTCGTGAAGAGGCGTTGGACCAGTTGCGTGACCACTGGCAAGAGATCCACGACGAATACTACGTGATCCCGATATCGGTCAACCTGTTAAAATACCAGGGGCAGAAGCAACGGAGCTTCAGCGAGATCGTTCTCAGGCACGCACATCAAGATCACAACCTGACCGGCGTGAACGATGGTCTCTCCGAAGGGTTGTCTTCACAGCTCGATGTCGCCTATTTCGAGAAATGGTTCCGCACGACGGATGCGTGGCCCGAACGCCAAGCCCGTGCAGCGGCTGCGCTGGAGGGGACGAGAGCCTCGTCCCGTGAGTACGACTGGGAGACGGACGGACTATGGACGGATATTCAAAGATACGGCGCGCTGGCAGACGTCGTTCTCCCGCGACTGTTCGAGGAGGTCAACGGCACTCGGGACGGGTACACAGACCTGCAACCGTCGGATATCGACCCGGAAGAAGTGGTGGGCAGGCTCGAAGAACTCCGATCCGAGCGTGCAGACGAGATGGAGAGACCGGTGAAGCTGGTGGTGCTACTGGACGAGGTGAGTCTCTTTATCGGGACCGACTTCGAGCGTCTGACCGAGCTTCAGACACTCGCGGAGAACGTCGACGACATCGGCGGTGGCGACATCCAATTAGTCGCGACCGCGCAGGCGAAAATCGAAGACGTGCAGCCGAAATTCGCCGCACACGGCGCGGACTTCAGCATCGTCAAAGATCGCTTCCCGCACCGTTACCAGCTCCCCAGTAAGCACGTCGGTGATATTGCAAAGCGGCGTCTCTTCCGGAAGTCCGAATTCGGGGAACGAGCGGTCCGCGAGGTCCTCGAAGAAGCATCGGTGAAGCCGACGGAGTCGCTGGTCTACAACGAAATCAAACAGAACACGAAACCACCACTCGACAGCATCGACAACGAGGAACTCGTCGAGTTCTACCCGTTCTTACCCTATCACGCCCCGCTTTTCCTCGAAATCCTGTTCAATCTCCGGCAGGAGGCGAGCGACCCAGCGAAGTCTATCTTCTCCGGTACCGCCCGGGCGATACTCGCACTGATGCACGACCTCCTGGAATCGTGGGTGGAGGAAGACGAACCGGATCACGTCATCTCCCTCGTCGATTTTTACGAGCAGATCGAGCCGGAACTCCGAGAGATACTCACGCAGGATATGCGTGTCATCGAAGGGGCTCGCAGTAGGGAAGACGACGAGGTAACGGATGTCGACGAACTCGATGCGAGCCGTGGCATCGCAGACGAGGTTCGGGACGGTGAGTTGGAACCGTTCGACCTCGAGGTGGCGAAAGCCGTGTTGCTGCTACAGCACGTCCACGACATCGTTCCGCTCAACGAAGGGAACGTTGCGGTTTCGGTAATGTCGGACCTCAACGGACGTGCCTGGATCAGTACGCAGAACCGCGTCGAGGAGTCGCTCGACCGACTCCAGAAATTCATCCGACCGAACGAAGACGAGAGCGGTGCACGCTACCGGTTCGCCACCCAGGAAGAGCGTCTCATCTACGACGAAGCAGAGGACAACGAGCGCAACCCCGACTGGGATGCCGTACTGGAAACGCTGGACGAGCATCTGTGGAGCCGAATCACCCGAGATCTCTCGCTCCCGGATTCGGTCCCGTACGGTGACTCCGGCGAGGAATATCCCGTCACGTATCGATTCGGTATCGATGGGACCCCTTTCGAGACGTCTGTCGATGCCGAAGGGGGACTCGACGTATCCATCGAGATGCAAGGCGTTCGCCCGGATGCGACCGAGGATACTGGTGATGAGGAGACGCTGTACTGGTCGATCGACACCGACGGGCTGGACGATCTTCGAAAACACCTGGTCAGGTGGTGGGCGCTCCGGGACGCAGTCTCGACCCACACGACGCCACCCGCCGTCGAACGGGACCTCACCCGACGAGCAGACGCCGTTCGGAGCAAGCTCGTGAGCGCGATGGGGAGCGGTTCGTACACCGTGAAAGACCGAGCGGATATCGGCGGCCTCTCGAACGCGGTACAGACCGCCGTCGGTGTCGGCTATCCCGACGACTTCCACCCGATGATGCTGCAGGTGACAGACGACCGCCTGCAGGAACTGGCGGAACTCGCACCCGACGAACCGCTCCCTGCGTGGGCACACACCATTCAGGTACCGTCGTCGGACCCGTCTACCAGCCAGGGCAGACGGACTATTCGGAGCAACGTGCTGGCGCTGACGGGCAGACAGCTGAAAGGTCGCGACGACGGGCTCAACATTAACACGGTGCTCGACGAAATCGTCTCGACGAAGCCGTTCTACGACGAGGCGCGACCGGCACTCCGTGCAATCATCTGGGGTTTCTGCCGGGAAGGGCGTCTAGTCCCCGTCGACGAAGGCGGGAATACGCTGGCAAACGAGGCCGTCCTCGATCGGGAGGCCCTCTCGACGACGAGGCTCAGGCTGCTCCCACGCGAACCGATCGGGGAACTGCTCGAGGAAGGCGGATTCAAAGAGACGACCGAAACAGTCGCGGACGGGCTCATCGACCTCCGGGAAGCGAACGAACGGTTGCGCTCGTCACTCACGGGGTTGCGAGAAGACGTCCAGTTGGTCGTCGATACCGATGTCCACTCGAATGCGGTCTCCGGGTTGCTCGAATCGCTCATCGACGCGTTGTCCGACCGCATCGACGCGACAGCCGACCGATTGACCGTGGTTCGGTCACAGGGTGATGGGCTCGGAGAGACAATCGAGCGGACAAACGAGGGACAGGAGTGGTTCGACGAAGTCAAAGATGTCTGGAATCGGCGACTCGAATCACTCTACCGGTTCGATGCACAACTCACCGCGGGAGACACCCGATTCGAGTGGATCGATGGGGATGTGCAGTCGTCCGTCGCCGCTCAGCGTGACGCGCTCGATTCCTTCCATGGAGACTGGTGGACGACTGCCGGCTGGAAAGCGCTCGTAGGAGCGACACCGACAGGCCTCGACGGGGAAATTCGGGATTCGTGGGCGACCTACGCCGCGGAACAGGGCATCCCCGACCTCGTCGGTCGGATCGCGGAGCACCCGTGGGTTATTCCCGCCACGGACTTGCCAGCGGGGGTGCAGATAACTTTCGAGCGGGCGTACATCACGCCGCTCCGAGAGCTTCGACGGTGGCACGAAACGATCGACGAGGCGATGTCGTCGCTCTCTGCAGATGACGAGGACACGCTCGTTTCAGCGGCCGACGACTTCGCCGGTGCGGAGCCACTCGCTGAGGCGATCGAACACGACGTGAAAGAACTCGAATCCCGATTCGACCGACTCGCGGAGATCGTTGGCGACCGGACGCCCGACGAGGTCGACCGGATCGGTGTGCTTCCTGACGATCGTCCGTCGATGAACGACCAGTTCGAGCGGCTCGTCGAAAAACGAGAGCTAGACATCGAGACCACGGATTCGGGGGTGATCGTCCGATGACGACATCACCGTATCGAGGGTTCAAAGAGAAGCTCTGCACGTTCGCAAAGGGCCAAGCTGGCATCCGAAATCCGTTCGTTATCGTGGCCGTCGACCCCGCGCTCGAACACCGAACTGCGGACCGCCTCGGTGCGTGGGCGACGGGGAATGACGAGCCGCCGGTGATCGACGGCGACATCACCGTCCAACCGATCTGGCTCGACGAACTACTTCCACGGACCAAAGTGTACAACTTGTGTGTCGCGCTCGGTAGCGAGACGAGTCCGAAGCGTCTCGAAGGGACGATGCAAGACCGGCTCGCCGAGGAGCTCGTCCGAGAGATGATGCAAAACAGGATCGACGAAGAGCATCTGGCACAGCAGAGCCACGTCGTCTTGCTCCTCAATCTCGGGAGCCTCTACCCGTTCACACGCGCCTCCGAGCTACTCGACGAACTCGACCGTCGGAACGTCGGATCGACCATCGGAATTCCGTTCCCAGGCGACGACGTTGGGGGGAAGTTGAGTTTCTTTGGCGGCGACTCGAGACACTACTACCCCGCGCATCAAATTCCCGGGCCGGTTCAGGAGGAGCATCTCCAACGATGAGTATCAACGAGCTATTTCGCAGCGATCCAACCCGCCAACTCGAAGAGGTCCAGAAGGTCAACGCTCGCGAGCGAGCGGAGACCGACGTTGCGGAGTTCCACGAAACGGAGAGTGCCAAGCGTGTACTCACCGCGCTCGGTGACGTCATCGAAACGCATCCCGGAGAGGCCGCTCGATTCCTCTATCTCCACGCGACGTTCGGATCCGGGAAGACCCACCTGTTGAAACTGATCGGTCTCGTCGCCGATAGCGAGTCCGAGTTTGCTCGCCTGGGAGAGACGTTGGCAGCGCAGTGCCCCGGATTCGATAACTTGGCGCAGTCGATCGAAAAGTCACACGTCGATCGGCTCAAGCCGGTGTTTCTGAACCTCCTCGATCGCGACGCGTCGAAGGAGCCTCCCCTCCCCTTTCTCATCTTCGAGGCGATCGGACGCGAGCTTGGCTATCCGACCGATCCGAACTGGCTGTTGGAATGGGCCTGGACCGTGGATATGGAGTACGACGGGGTCTGGGCGGCCATCACGTCGGGCGAGCGTGGCCAGGAGTTCGACGACGTTCTCGAAGAGCGTGCGTCCCTACGAAAGTGGCTCTACGAGACGCTCCCGTCGATGTCGGAGACGACGGGGACGGATCTCGACAGTCGGGAGGGCGTGAAAGCGTCCATCGAACGAGCGGAAGCCGAAGTGGCGCCGGAATCGTTCGACCCGGACGAACTGGTCGACCGAGTCGAGACGGTGACCGAGGTCCTGAACGCGGACGGCCCACACACCGAACTCCTGTTGGGCCTCGACGAGGTGGCGCTGTTCGTCGGTGACAGTAGCCATCGCTATCGTGAGTTCGAGGAGACGATGGAAGCGCTCCAGTACGGGCCGAATCCAGTGGTCGTAACGACGGGACAGTACTCGCTGCCGGCGACACGAGAGAGCCTCGTCGGTGAGCCTCCCGAAGATCACTGGACACATCAGCAGGTGCCGCTCGAAGGCGCAGATACGGAAATCATCGTCCGAAAGCGGTGGCTACAGAAAGACGGGGCCGGGACACAGCGTGTCTCCGCTCTCGTCTCGTCGATGCCCGACCTCTCACTGGAGACGTATGCGCCGGTCGGGAGTGCCGATCCCGACGCCGTCGAGTCCTACCCCTTCCGTGAGTACGACCTGACGCTGCTGCGAACGGTGATGCAGGAGCTGATCACACAGGGCCGGGCCACGGATCGGGAGTACATTCAGGGCCGTGCGCTGCTCGTGTTGGTGCGGTCGCTGTTCACCAAGTTCGGGTGGGCGGACACCGAAGTGGGCGAGCTGATCACCTGGGACGAGCTGTTCGACCTTCTCGTCGAAGAGACGACCTACGTGCCACTGTGGGTCCAGGAGATGGTCGAGAACACGCTGATCCCGACGTTCGATGGGACCGAAGCCGCGTGGGAGGTGCGCGTATCGAAGGCGCTGTACCTGCTGAACCAGACACCCGCCGTCCCGGCGACGCCGGCGAACCTGGGCCGACTGATGCTCGATGACGTTGACGCATCGGTGGGGAGGGCAGTCGAGGAGACACAGTCCGCGTTGAACACGCTCGTCGACAAACGGAAGGCGCTCACGGAAACCAACGACCAGGGCGACGAAGTGTACACGCTGGTCTCCGAGGAACAGGAGAGTATCCTGAGTCGGGCACAGACGAAAGCCGAACGGATCTCGCCACACCAGCTGTCTGCCTGGCTCGAAACCCGCCTTCGAGAGAACGACGACTTCTTCCGGAGCGACGGGACGCGTCACGAAGCCGATATTGGGACCGAACGGCTCGTCCCGCTTCGATACGAGTACTCGATCCTGGACCCAGTCGACCGAGCACCCAAGACCGAATACGACGCGGTTCGGATCCGTGTCCTTGCGGACGATCCGGACACCGTTGCGGAGCAGGTCGCAACCTGGCAGGACGTGAACGATGGCCGAGACGGGGGTGAACACATCCTCGTCTCGATCGACGTTCCGGGATCGACGCTGGACAGGATTCGGAACGTCATCGGGATGGGCCAGGTGCTCGAGGAAGAAACGGAGAACCACGAGGAGCTAGAGCGCGAGCACCGGACGGACAAACGGCGGCTGGAGGCGTCCGTAAGCGACCTTCTGGAGAACGCGTCGGTCTATACGGTTGACGACTACGAGGGAGAGCGCTCCACCCTCGATGGGGTCGTCGAAGAGCAGGTTCAAGGGGTTTTCGGCGCGACCCGGACGGTACTCTCGCGACCGCTCGTCGAGGTCGAGGACGCGAAGGATCTGGCACAGTTCTTCCGTGGCAGCGGTCCGTGGCCGCTCGCAGACGCTGACGCCGTGTTGCTTGGCGTGGATACCGCGACCGCATCTCTCGCGGAGACGGGGTGGTGTCGGGAGTTCATCGACGAGTACGAGTCGAAGACAGCGGTGGACGTCGAGACGTTGCTCCAGCAGACACGGACGGCGAACGGGGACTACCGAGGAACGCCACAGGAGTCGATTGCGGCGTTGCTCATCACGCTAGCCACCTCGAACGAGCAGGTCGCACTCAAACACGACACCGAGTACGTGACCGACCCCAGCGCGATCGGCCGACAGGTCCGGACGAAGGGTGGACTCACCTCGCTTCAGGTGCGGTTCGGCGTCGATACGGTCAATCCCAAGGAGATCCGCACCGTGGTGTCGACGGTCCTCGGGGACGATCCGGCGGGCAGTGACCCCGACGCGTGGGTGGCCGAACTCGGCTCGTGGGTCGCCGACAACAGTGTGCTCGTCAGGCGGGCGTTCAAGCGCACGTCACGGGCGTTCGACGTGTCGCTGGACGCCCTCGAACGTGTGCTGTCGCCTGCGTACAGTGGGGGCGAGATCACCACGTCGGAGTTGGTCGAGGACGACGTTCAATCGGCGGCAGAGACGTTCGCGGATGCACGCGAACTCTTCGCTGTAGTCGACGGCGAAAAAACGCTCTGGGACCAACTCACCGCCGAACTCGAACGGCTGGAGGAGTGGTATCCCAACGCGACGATCACCAGCCGAATGCAGACGACTGCCGAGAGCGGGTCCGTGCCGACGAAGCCGACCGTGACCGCACGCCTCGCGGATGCGACGGGCCACCGCGTCGACGAACTCTCGACGCAGTACCGTCGGGTGGCGGGCGACTCCCCGACCAAGTCGGATCCGGACGAAATCTGCACGGAGCTGACCGAGTGGCTCCGGGAGAACGAGTCGGCGGTCGACGGGCTGATCGACGACGCCACGGAGACGTTCGACGGCGTGTCGTTCGGCGATCTCGAGTCGGTCTTCGACCTCGCGTGGAACGGCGATCGGATCGACGAAGGTGAGCTCGTCGATTCGGCGGTGAGAGGACAGGCCGAAGCGTACGCGAGGGGTCGAGAACTCCTCGAGGGCGATCCGAGCCCGTGGTCGAAGCTACGGTCTGCCCACGAAAAACTCCGCGCAGAGCACCGGGAGTCGCCGACCACCGAGTCGGTCGCTACGGTACTCGATGCCTCGCGCCCGCCGTCGATCCAGCGAGTTCGACAGCTCATCGAGGAAGCGACAGACCCCAAACAGCCCGGGGCCGACGACGACGTGTGGGCGGCGCTACAGCGTGTCGCGGAGGAGCTCCGACAGGAGCTTCCGAACGCTGCCGTCACGGACGACGTGACGGAGTTGGTCGACACGGACGACCGGCCGACCGATGAACGGGCGACGGAACTCCTCGACGAGTCGGAGAAACTGTTGGCCCGAATCCGCGAGGTCAGGGAGACACTGGACGGCGTCGAGGACGGCGGCATCGTACTGGTCGAAGGGAGGTCATCGTAGGATGGCACGCAACGGTATCCTCTTTACGACGTACGATTACGACCGGTTCGAGGACGCCGATCGGACACGGATCGGTGAGGGCACCGACAGCGTCTCTGTGCCGAACTCGCGAGCGGTCTCGACGAGTACGAGGCGCTCGCGAAGGGGGTCGCGGACACGTGCGACGTGATCGCGAGCAACATCTCCTCCGACTGGGCCGACCGCGCGCTCTCGGAAATCACCACGGCCGGCGACCAACCGAACCACAAACACGGCGTCGAGATCAACATCGCGCCGCTCGCCGACGCCGAGATTGTCCCGAAGACCGTCGACGACGACGTCCTGTAACCATGCCTGCAACCAAGACCCTCCCGGAGTGTACCGAAGACGCCATCGAGACGGCCATCGACGACGCAGCCGACGACGATCCGGTCGTCATCTGGTGGGACGACGGCGGCTACCTCCGCGACATCGTCGAGAGCGTGAGCCACTCGCTGGGCTGTGCGTTCCACGCAGCCGAACGGACGCCGCTGGAGCTACGCGCCGACGCGCCCCGCGACCGAACCGTCTGGTACGTCCCACGGGCCCACAGCGACGACGTGGACTGGTTCAGAGATATCGAGAACACCGGTGGCGTCGTCGAACAGCACATCGGCAAGCTTGCAGTCCGCTGTTTCGAGAGAGACTCCATACAAGCGGCGTCGATCCGCGTCGCCTACGAGGACGCCGGCGGGCGCGAACGCGAGCAGATCGCGAAGACGCTCTTTCAGGAGCTCAACGGCGAGGGCGGCCTGCCGTCGATTCAGGGGCTCCAGACCAAAATCGTGCTGGACGGTCACGACGACCCCGTCCAGTTCGTCCTCGAACACGGCACCCGAAACCTCCCGAACGGCGACGACCTCCTGAAGATCCGGGACTTGCTCGTCGACGACGGCGTCACGGCCGTCGAGGGCGAATCCGACGCGGGGGCCATCGTCGAACGAACGCGCCGCTGGGCGGTCGCCGAGTGGCTCGTCGACGAAGGCCTCGATACGTCGCTGCTGCCACGAGAGTACCAGCCTGAACGGAGTACAGCGTTCGGAATCTCCAGACCCGAGCTCCGGTCGGTGCTGAGCAAGACCGAACGGAAAGCGGAACTGGCGAGCGTCTATCTCGACCCGAATCAGCGATTCTGGCACGAGGTCCTCCGTACCCACGATGACCCGTGGGCCCTCGCCGACTGCCCCGTCGATGCCTCGATCGAACATCGGCTCTGGGACGAGTGGACCCAGTCGTTCCACAGTGGCGACTACGAGACGTGTGTCACCAACGCGACGCGGCGTCACGACCGTCTCGAATCGACGTACGGTGAGGTCCCGTGGACGAACGTCTGGGAGCAAGCCATCGACGTGGCGACGCTCGCGGGCGAACTCCAGACCTGGGACGAGCGTGGCGACACGAGCGACGTCGTCGACCTCTACGGCGACATCGACGAGGGAACCTGGCAAATCGACAACGCGGTATTCAACCTCGTCGTCTCGGGTGACCCCGAGGAGCAACTCCCCGAAGAGCACCCGGCGACTGCCACGCTCGACGATCTTCGATCCTCGCTGGTCGAGTCGAAGTATCTCGAATATCTCACCGATCTCGGCGATCTCGTCGTCGACCGGATCGACGCCGAATCTCCGTTCGTCGGCGAGAATCACGCCCACCAGTTCTTCGCCGAGGAGCAAGAGCACATCCAGAGCGGCCAGAGCGTCGCCCTGTTCATCATCGACGCGTTGCGCTTCGACCTCGCGCACGAACTCGCGGAGTCCATCCGACGTGAGATACCCACACTCGAGGTCGAAGAAAGCACGTGGGTTGGAACACTTCCGTCCGACACCGAGTTCGGGAAGGCTGCGCTCACGCCCGGCAGCAAGTTTAGCTTCAATATCGACTTCGAGGACGGAGAGCTGATCCCCGAGCGTAACGGACGGGCGATTAGCAACTACCGTCGGAAGACGCTCCTGGAAAACGACGGCTGGAGCTACATCGTGAAAGACGAAGACGACGAGATGGGCTGGAGCAACACCCGCGTCGCGTACTACTGGAACGACATCGACGAGACCGGAGAGCAGGAGCTGACGAACTTCGAGGAGCTGTTCAGCGACCGAATTGACGCCATCTCTCGCATCATCTGCGAGAAGTTGCGGAAAGGAGAGTGGGACCGTGCGTACATCCTCTCCGATCATGGGTTCGTCTCGCTCCCGAGGCACGTCGACATCGACGACCTACACCCGCCCGACGAAGCGGAGACGGTGACTCGCCGGTGGATCGCAGGGAAGAACCTCGACGACGATGCACCGGGGGCGTTGCTCGACGAGGACACCCATCTGGGCTATCTCGACGAAGACGCCGGAGTCAGCATCCTCGCAGACCCGATCCAGCGGTTCCGTAATCAGGGCCTCCCCGACGCTCGGTTCTACCACGGTGGCGTCCTCCCACAGGAGTTCGTGCTGAACTTCGTCACCTTGACCTCCTCCCACGCCTAAAGTCGCGGGAATCAAGGGCACCCCCGAGAGAGACCGTGTGCGAATGCTACTTGCGAACCGGAGCGAGCTGCGTTCGTCCGCCGATCGATACGTCAGTCGACGCATCGAGTCACGGCGCGACAAACTCCGGGAGCGCCGTCGAGAGGAGACACAGCAAGAACTCGACGATCTCGAGGCCTACGCGGAAGCCGAACGCGAGCGGATCGAGACGTTCATCGCGGACGACGAGCGGAAAGCAAAAGCGGGATCGGATATGGACCTCGCGATCCGGAGACAGCGGGATCGACTCTCGAAGTTGGAAGAGCGGATCGAGAACCGTCGAGGAGAACTGCAACGGAAGGCACAGGTGATTTCGTTGGCCCCCGAAGTCGAGACCGTCTGTCTAGCTATCCCAATGTGAACGACCCCACGCTCGGGCTGACGCCCTCGCGCTTGCGGGTGGGGTCGTGACGCTTTGCACCACCCTCTGATTCGAATCCGGTCTCCGTCACGAATTCGTGGCTCGCCGTTCGGCTCGCCACAGATGTAGTAGTCCCGGGCGGATTCGAACCGCCGTCCTGGGCTGTCTTCCGTGCGGGGCAATCCCCGAACACGTCCAAAGGCCCAGATGATTGGCCGCTACACCACGGGACTGCTCGTGAGTCCTCAGCAACCGGAACCCGCGGCGTCAGGTAACCAGCCGACACATAATAAATTATCCTTCTGAGTCCTGAGAAGGAGTGGGGATATTGCCAGCCTCCACGTGCTGGTGACACGAACGACAGAGAGTTATGACGTTTGACAGCCGGTGAGCTTTGTCGGGGTTTTTGAAAGTCAGAACCACATCCTTACAAGTCCGATTCGGAAGCGGTATGTCGTGCGCTGTAGCGTGATGTTGGCGAATCCCTCGCTCGGATGCGAGCGTTTTATCGCACGACGGACAGTCTATACCGTCTGTTGCCGCCGCCTGCTATTTGGAGTATCGTACTGGCAGAGCGGGAAAATCTATCCGTCTCAGTCCGCCGGCTTCTCGCACTCGATGTCCAACTCCGCGCAGGCGTCAGTCTCCGCGTCGAAGCAGTCCGGACAGTTCGGGTTGCGGTTGATGATCGTATCGAGGCGGTCGGCCACCGTGTCGTCGATGACCGCTTCGAGTTCGCGTGCCTCGCCCCGGAAATCCTCCACGTCGAGGACGTTCGCGAGGAAGCGTTCGATGATGCAGTACGTCTGGAGTGCGTCGCGAGCGCGGACGATTCCTTCCTTGGTGAGGCGAACGCCCTTGTACTTCTCGTGATCCGCGAGACCACGCGATTCGAGTTTGCCGATCATTTCGTTGGCGCTCGCCGGACTCACGTCGAGCATGTCCGCGAGCGACCCGGTCGACGCCGGTCCGTCCTCCATCTCCTGAATCAGGTAAATCGTCTTGAGATACTGATCTGCCGTGTTCATTCCCGTGTCTCCATAACGTTCGTCACGTCTTCGACGCCCTCGGCCTCTTCCTCGCGAATCGCTCGCAGTGTCTCGACCAGTCGGGTCCGATCGACCGAGAACCGCGCCTCGCTCTCCTCGATGGCGGTGACGAGGTCGTCGTAGAACTTGTACGCCGTCTCCTCGTTACAGAGCTGGTCGTAGAGAACCCCGTCGAAATCCTCGGGTTTCGTCTGGGCGTACTGTGCCTCGACGAGCGCCTCGATGTCCTCGAACGGGATGGACTCCGCGTCGAGGTCGGCGATCAACGCCTCCAGCCGGTCGCGGTGGTCGGCCGATTCCTCGGCTGCATCGGAGAGGAGCGCCTCGATTTCGGGATCGAGCGCCGACTCGTCGGCGAGCGACTGGTAGTGGTGGTGGGCTCGCGCCTCGACGACCTCCTCCAGAACGATACCGATCTGGAGGAGTCGCGCGAGCTGGTGGTCGGAGCCGACCCGATGGCTGACGCTCATGGGGGTCGACACCTCCGATCGATGCGTGTGGCCGGGACGATCATACGCTACCTCGGGGAGAAAGGAACTTAAGCGGTTCCCTGTGAGGGACCTACTCGCGCAGGCGGGCCGCAATCCGCGCTTCGAGGTCCTCACGGAGCTCGTCGACCTCGATCTCCTCGAAAACGGGCACGAAGAAGCCCTCGACGAGCATGTTTCGGGCGTCCCGTTCGGGGATCGTCCGGGAAGTCAGGTAGAACAGGTCCTCTTGATCGACCTGTCCGACCGTCGCCGAGTGGGAGGCCTCGGTGTCGTGGTTGTTGATGATGAGCTTCGGCGAGGCGTCGGCCTCGCTGTCGTCGCTCAGCATCAGCGTGTTCTCGCGCTGGTAGGAACTGGTGTCCCACGCCTCGCGCCCCACGTCCTGAACGCCCTCGTACACCGAGCGGGCGGTGTCGTCGAGGACGCCGCGGGTGACGAGGTCGGCCGTCGTGTGCTCGGCCCGGTGCCAGACCCGCGCGTTCACGTCGAAGTGCTGGTCGTGGTGGCCGAAGAAGGCGCCGACGATCTTGCTCTCCGAGCCGTCGCCGTCGAGCACCGTCTCGACGTCGGAGCGGGTGAGCCGCGAGCCAATGTTCCCCTCGATCCAGTTGATCGTCGAGTACGTGTCGGCGTCGCCGCGTTTCAGCGTGACGTTGTACGTGTCCTCGTCGAGCGTCTGGAGGGAGCCGTACTGGACGTAGCTGTTCTCGCCCGCGTCGACTTCGACGAGGTTGCTGTAGTAGCGCTCGCCGTCGACGGCCTCGTCGCCGGAGCTGATCCGTTCGAGGATCGTCACCGACGACGAGTCCTCGGTGACGACCAGCGTGTGGCTAAACAGCGACCGGGAGTTCATCTCCGTCCGGATGGTCACGTCCTCGGCGTCGACACCCTCGGGGACGTAGATGAACGTGCCCGTCGTGAACAGCGCGACCGACAGCGCAGTCAGGTAGTTCGTCTCCGGATCGATGACGGAGCCGAACGTGGACTGCATCAGTTCGGGGTGTTCCTCCACCGCCTCGGTGAACGGCAGCACCTCGACGCCCTCGTCGGTGACGCGCTCGGTGGTGTCCGACTGGGTCAGCGGATCGGCCAGCTCGTCGAAGTCGAGCTGGTCGAGATTCGTCCACCGGCGGCCGGGCGTCTGGATGACGTCGGGCATCGCCAGATCGTCCATCGCCTTGAGCGCTGCGAGCCGCGTCTCGCGGAGCCAGTCCGGCTCGTCGCGGCTGTTGGCAATCTCGTGGACGGTCGCTTCCGAGAGGTCTGCTGGTACCTGCGTACTCATGATTATCCGAGACTCCCCTCCATCTCGAGTTCGACGAGACGGTTGAGCTCGACCGCGTACTCGATGGGCAGTTCCTCGGTGAGCGGCTCGATGAAGCCGGAGACGATCATCTGCTTGGCGTCGTCGTCGTCGAGGCCACGGCTCTGGAGATAAAAGATGTCCTCGTCGCCGATCTTTCCGACGGTCGCCTCGTGGGCCACGTCGACCTTCGACTCGTTGATCTCCATGTACGGCATGGTGTCCGAGGTGGACTCGTTGTCGAACATCAGTGCGTCACACTCGACGGCAGTCGAGGAGTCCGACGCGCCGTCGGCGATGTGAACCAGTCCGCGGTAGTTGGTGCGGCCGCCGTCCTTGCTGATCGACTTGGACTCGATGGTCGACTTCGTGTTCGGGGCGTTGTGATACACCTTCGCCCCGGTGTCGATGTTCTGCCCTTCGCCCGCGAAGGCGATGGTGATGTGGTTGTCGGAGGCGCCACGGCCCTTGAGGATCGAGGCGGGGTACAGCATCGTCGCCTTCGATCCCATCGATCCCGAAATCCACTCCATGCGCCCGTCGGCCTCGACGAGCGCTCGCTTCGTGTTCAGGTTGTAGGTGTTTTTCGACCAGTTCTGCACGGTCGAGTACTGGACGTGAGCGTCCTCGCCGACGAACACTTCCACGCCGCCGGAGTGCAGGTTGAACGCGGAGTACTTCGGGGCCGAACAGCCCTCGATGTAGTGGACTTCCGACCCTTCCTCGGCGATGATGAGCGTGTGTTCGAACTGGCCCATCCCCTCGGAGTTCATCCGGAAGTACGCCTGTACGGGCATCTCGACGACCGTGTCCTCGGGCACGTAGACGAACGACCCGCCGGACCAGATCGCGCCGTGGAGCGCCGCGAACTTGTTGTCACTCGGGGGGACACACTTCGTCATGAAGTGCTCGCGGACGAGGTCCTCGTGCTCCTGGACGGCCTCGTCCATGTTGCAGAAGATGACGCCTTTCTCCTCCCACTGTTCCTGCATATTCTGGTAGACGACCTCGGACTCGTACTGCGCCCCCACGCCGGAGAGTGCGTTCTTCTCGGCTTCGGGGATGCCCAGTTTGTCGAAGGTGTCTTTGATGTCGTCGGGCAGGTCCGTCCAGTCGTCGACGCTCTCGCGCGTCTCGACGTCCGGTCGGATGTACGGGATGATCTGGTCGACGTCGACCTCCGAGAGGTCGGGCTGGCCCGGCCAATCCGTCGGCATCGGCATCTTCTGGAACTGTTCGAGCGCGCGAAGCCGGCGCTTCAGCATCCACTCCGGCTCGCCCTTGTCTTCCGAGATGACGCGGATCGTCTCCTCGGTCAGCCCCTTCTCGGCCTGGAAGGAGGACCGCTCCTCCTTCTTGAACTCGAAGCGGGCTTCGGTGTCGGTCTCTTGTAGGTGATCTTGATCTGAGCTCATGGTTTGGTGTTGTGGCTGCAGCCGTATTACGCTGTCTCGTAGACCTGCTCGCGGACCCAGTCGTACCCCTCGTCCTCGAGTTTCTTCGCCAGGTCCGCACCGCCGCTCTGTGCGATCTCGCCGTCGATCATCACGTGAACGTGATCCGGTTCGACGTAGTCGAGGATGCGCTGGTAGTGTGTGATCTGGAGGACGCCCGTCCCCTGCTCGTCGCGGAGGGCGTTGATCCCCTCGGAGACGTCCTGCAGGCGGTCGATGTCCAGCCCGGAGTCGATCTCGTCGAGCACGGCGATGGCCGGCTCGAGGATCGCGGCCTGGAGCACCTCGTTCTGTTTCTTCTCGCCGCCGGAGAAGCCGGCGTTGAGGTAACGCTGCGCGAACTTCTCGTCCATGTCCAGCAGTTCCATCTTCCCTTTCAGGAGCTGCTGGAACTCGGCGACGCCGATGTCGCCGTCGTCCGCGGGACCTTCCATCGGGGAGGTGTCGTAGCCCGACTCCTCGTCCGCGTCGGCCTCGGCTTCCTCCTCGTTCTCGAACAGTTCCTCGCGCTCTTCCGATTTGGCGTTGAGCGCCTGTCGGAGGAAGTTCGTCATGGTGACACCCTCGATTTCGGCCGGATACTGGAAGCCGAGGAAGATGCCGAGCGCCGCGCGCTCGTTCGGTTCGAGGGCGAGCAGGTCCCACTCGCGCTTCTCGGCGGGTACCTCCTCGTCGATGTCGGCGACGTCCTCGTCGTCGAGGAGGAGCGTGATCTCCCCGTCGGTGACCTCGTAGGCCGGGTGGCCGGCGATCACCTTCGCCGTCGTCGACTTGCCCGATCCGTTCGGTCCCATCAGGGCGTGAATCTCGCCCGAATCGACCTCCAGGTCGACGCCGCGAAGGATGGTTTCGCCGCCCTCTTCTGCGACTTTCGCGTGAAGATTGTTGATCTGTAGTGTTGCCATAACCCTACCGTGAAGGTAGGTTGTTAGACGCATAATGCTTACGCATTCTCCCCCTTCGAGTTCTTCCTTCGATAACTATTATTTTCGCAGCGAAAAAGAGAGTTTCAGAACTGGCCGAGTCCGGTCTGTCGCTGCCCGCTTTTGACCTCGTTCCACGAGAGGCCGAGCGCCTCGATAATCCGCTCGATCGGCCCTTTGAGCGTCTTCTCCAGCATCTTGTCCCAGTCGATTTCGAACGCGTCCGGAACCTGATCGGCGTATTCGAAACAGATCACGTCCGGATCACGCTTGAACTCGGCGTAGAGCGGATCGGTCTGTGGGTCGAAGCGGCCCTCCTCCTCCAGTTGGCGGAAGAAGTCCGGGTGAACCTTCTTCAGGTACAGGCGTTTGGGCTTGCTCCCGCGCTGGAAGTTGGTGCCGAGAAGGAGGTTCGCGTACTTCGCGCCCCGGACCTGTGCCGTGTCGGTGTCGTAGGCGCCCAGACGCTTGCCGATGCCGCCCGGAATCCCCACGTCGTCCAAGTCGACGTTCCCCGCCTCGAAATCCTCGATCACGTCGTAGACGTACTCCTCGATGTCGTCCACGTCGTCGCCGGTGACGATCATCTCGATCACCCGACGCTGGACTTCCTTCGTGATCGGCGCGATGTCCGAGCGCTTGTACTCGAAGCCCGTGATGTCGATGTCGTCGACGTGTTTGCCCTCCTTCCAGACGATGTGGCCCGCGTAGCGTTTCTTCTTCCCTGCCTGGAAGAACCGTCGATAGAGCTTCTCGAACTCGATCTGGAAGCGGTGTTCTTCGCCCTCGTCTAGGGCGACGTTCAGTTCGTCGCGTGCGAACTCGTCGTAGGAGTCGTTGATGCGTTCCTCGATTTGGAAGGACTGCTCGATTGCGTCCTCAGTGGAGACACCCGCCCCCAATTCTATCATAACGCTGTCAGTATCGCCATATATAACTTTTTTGTCATTTCGGTTTACGACCCGCTCGGTGTATTCAATTACATCGCGTCCCGTCGCCGTGACGGCTGCGCCCATCTCCTTGTCGTAGAGACGGAAGCGATCCCATCCCAACACCCCATATAAAGAATTCATAATAACTTTGACAGCTTGCTGTTCCCGATCGTACTGCTCGTACGCCTCGCTGCCGGGGTCGTTGGCGTTCCGTTCGGCCTTCTTTTCCTCCCGTTCTTCCAGCAACTCGTCGACCATCTCCCGGATGACGCCGTCCGGTTCCTTCCGGAAGTGGGTGCCGTTGGGGGCGTGGTAGGTGTCGCCGTCGTAGCCCTCGGGATCGACTTTCGTCTCCGGGGAGGCGTTGATCGTCACCATGCACATCGGATACAAACTTTTCAGATCAAGAACACTTACGTTCTCTTTGACCCCCGTGATCGGGTCGAAGACGGCCCCGCCCTCGTAGTCCTCGGCGTCCGCCCGGCCCTTCGAGGGAAGGGCGAAGTTCCCGTGGACCTTGTGGAGGACGTAGACGTCCACCGCGTCCCCGGGCGTCGGGGCATCCTCCAGCTTACAGCCGACGAACGTCCGCACCTCGTCCCAAAAGGAGATGATGTCGCGCTTGCGGTCGAGTTCGACACACAGTTCCACGTCCCGGAGGTTGTACTCCAGCAGTCGTTCGGGGTCCTCCTCCCACAGGTCGCCGATGTCGCCCGCGTAGCGCTCCTTGCCGGCGCCGAGTTCCTGTTCACCCACCGCGTCGAGGCGGTAGGACTCCAGTTCGGTGAACTGCGTGCGCTTGTAGGCGTAGAGCAGGTCGAAGACGACCCGGCCCTTGATCGTCGGCCCACCCCAGTCGCTCCGCCACACCTCGCCGACCCGCGAGAGGCGGTCGGGGTTCAGGTCGTAATCGTGGTGGCGACCCTGCAGTTCCTCCATCCGGTCGATGAGATACGGCGCGTCGAAGTCGTCACAGTTGTGAACGAGACAGTCGTCAGCGATGAAGTTGTGTGTGGTCGTCTCGATGTCGTACGTCGTTTCGGTTCCTACCTGCTCGACGTTCTCGACGGCCACGAAGACGTACTCTTCCCACGCCTCGACGGTTGTTTCGTGACGCTTGAGTGCGATTCCTCGCCGATGCTTGTCCCGAGCGATGCGCCGAGCGTCACTGCCCGATTCGGCCTCGAAGAGCGCGTACGGGATGTCCTCCGTTCGTCCGCTTTTTCCGCCACTGAGGTTCGAAAGTGCCCGTGATTTCTCCGGGTGACACATATGCGGGAGAACAGTTCGCTTCAGTCGCTCAATGTCGCGCTCGGCATCGGGAACTCGAACGACGTTCTCTCGTTGTTGGGCGTAGACGCCGAGCCGTCGGAACAGTTTGGCGTACCACTTGCCGATGGACCGGTTTTCAGCTGCGACCGTAACCGAGTTCGAAACATTGCCGTCGCCATCAATGGCGCCCGCGAGGAACCGGGCAATGTACTCCTCGGGCAGTTCGTACACCGTCGAGAGATCGACAGGGCCGTCGTTTTTGTCACCGAACGGGATTCCCAGCCCGTTGAACGCATGCAACATCGCGTAGTCGAGGACGTTCTGTTTATAACACCCCGTCCCGTCCGGCTGTAGCTTGTTCTCACCAGGGAACTGGTTGTGTAGCTCCTCGCAAGTATTGTAAAACCGAATCCCGCCCTCGGCTGACATCGTCCCGTCCGTCAAGACGAGTCCAGCGAGATACGCCTCCCGTTCGGTGAGTCGCCTGTCGAGGTCGGCACGAGTACGACGATACGTCCGGCCTCCATCCGGAAGCGGGATATCGTACTTCTCGGCAGCGATCGAACATCGTTTCGGCGTCCACACATCCGTCCGCGGGTGGTAGAGCGTTCCCGTCGCGAGGTCGAACTGGTCCGCGAGGTCGGTGACGGCGCCGTGCGGGAGCGCCTCTTTGAACGCCTTGACAGAATCCGCATCGGCGAATCGCTGGTTTTCGATTGGAACCAACTCCGAGAGCACCGGGACGGATTCGTCTTCAACGGTCAGTTTTCTAGGTTTGAGAACGTACTCCCCCGGTTCGATATCCCCGCCTTCTTTCCAGTCGACTGAGTCGTCGTCGCCGACCATGACTTGATGTTCGCTCGACGACCGGAGTGAAGTCCCGTCGGAGAGAGTGAACTCGAGAACCGGTTTTTCACTCTTCCACTTGTCAGTCACTTCCGCGGCGGTCGTTCGTCGGTCCTCGTTGCCGACGACGGTGTCGCCGATCTGAATGTCGCGAATTTTACGCTCCGTGCCATCGGTCAAAAGGACCGGGGTGTCGCCGGGAAGACAGTTCCAGCCCGTTATTACGTCGGGATCGGTTTCGCTCTCGACGTATTCGACGTACGCGTCGATCATGGCCTCCTCGGTCTCGAAGACGCGCACGTCGGCTTCGAGTTCGTCCCCGAAGGGTTCGTACCCGTCAAGCGCCTCCGGTGGTGTGACCCCCGTATCCGGATCGAAGAGCCACACGACGTACTCGTCACGCCGCGAGTCGTGGCTGGTGAGACAGATGATCGGCTCCTCGCCGTCCTCCGGGAAGCCCGAGCGGTCGTCGACCTCGATGTCGAAGGTGTTGACCCGGAGGTCGGTCGGCACCTCGACGGCCCGAATCTCGTCGTGTGGAACCTGTATCGACCCGCTCTCCAAGCGTCGAACCGGAACCCGAACGCCGCTGCCGATGTCCTTGTCGATCAGCAGGCGGTTGGGAAAGAGGATGTCCGCCTCGAAGTGGTCGAACTCGTCGCGAATCTGCCCCACGTCGCGGGGCGTCCGGGTGCAGATTTTCGTCAGCGGCTCGCCACGGATGCTCTCGTAGCCGTCTTCGGTCCGCGTGATCACGTCGCGGTCGAGGTCGTCGTCGTCGAGACTCGCGGTCGGCGCGTAAAAGTACGGCTCGAACCCCAGTACGCGGACGTGTTCGGCGTCGCCGTCCGGCGTCCGACCGAACAGGTGGACGACGGGGTACTCGTCGCTACCCTGGCCCTCGACGGTGTAGTCGACCTGCGTGACCGCGAGGTCGACCGTCCCGTCGGGATCGGGGAACTTCAGTTCCGATGCGTCGATCACTTCACTGACCGACTGCACGGCGTCGCCCGCGACGGCGACCGCCTCAGCGTCGGGCCTCTCGGAATCCGCCGTCTCCCAAGACCCGGTGAGTTCGGTCTGAGTCATGCCGGCCCCTTCGGCACTCCCCGGTAAAAACCCCGCCACTCGCCCGCGGAACTCCTGCCACGACAACAAGACATATACCATGTCATTTCGTACCACGGTCCGTGACGATGTCCGACCACGTCGACGCAGGCCGGTGGGACAGTGCGGACACGCGGCGTCCGGATCACGACGGTATCGACACCGTCGAAGCCTACGAAGTGGAGGACGGAACCGTACTGTACGACGCGGAGAACCCGCTCGCGTGGGTGGAGTCGTCGGCCGCTGTGCCGATACGCGAACTCGCTTAACGCGCCAACCGAACCCTTTTGCCGTCCCGTTCGCTCTCGGAGAGTGTGTTCGATCCGTGGCCCGACGAACCCGAGGAGACGGACCCGGAGTCGCGCTGGGGCGACCCGGAGCGTGACCTACCACGGATTCCGACGCCGTCGGTAGAGGAGAAAGACGTCGACCCCGAGATTCTGGAGACGTTCTGGCGGAGCGTCGTCCTCGCCAACGTCGCCCTCTTCGGTCTCAGCCTCGGCCCGATGCTCGTCTACTTCCGCGGGTGGTGGCTGTGGGGCGGCGCAGCCGTCGCCCTCGGCGCCCTCGCCGGCTTCCGGGTGTCCCAGCATTACCGCGCCTTCGACCGGCGTCACAACGCCGGCGAGGACGACGCCGACCCCGAGCGGAACGCCTAACTCCGCGGCGCCGCTCCCAACCTGTATGCGAACCGTCCGGGACGACGAGGGCCGGCGCTACCTGCTCGTGAAGCGGTCGTCGGAGTCGAGCCTCGTTCGCGACCCCGACACCGGCGAGGAGCGCTACGTGCCGAACGCCGACCTCACGGTCGGCGAAGCGTCGCCGCTCTCGACCGCCGCCGAAGCGGTTCCCGGCCCAGTCCGGCGCGTCCTCACCGCGACGCCGAACGACCGCGCACTCGGCCTCCTCGTCGAACTCGTCGACCGGGGGCCAACCGGTGTACGAACCCTCCTCGACGCATACGACCTCTGTGAGAGCGACCTACACGGGTTGCTGGCGGAGTTCCGGGCGGCCGGCCTGATCGACGAGGCACGCGTCGCGGGCGAGCGCGGCTACGAGGCGACCGAGACGACACACGACGCCGTGGCACGGCTGCGTGCCGGCGGGAAGTAGTCAGCCGAGCGATCAGTCGCCCGACTCCCCGGCCACCGCCGCGGCATCGAGCGTGTCGGTCTCCGACCGGGACACCGTCGAACGATTCGTCCGCGGGTCCTTCTCGACGCGCACGAGGTCGTCGGCCGCGCCCACGAGTTCCTCGTCGTGGCTGACGATGACGATCTGGGCCACGCCCAGATCGCGCATCTCGGCGACCAGATCGACCAGCCGCGAGACGTGCCCCGAATCGAGGAACACGGTGGGTTCGTCGAGGATGAGCGGCGGCATCGGCGCCGCGCCGTCGATACCCTCCGCCAGCAACCGGTAGATCGCACACCGGAGGCTGAGGTTGAACAGGGCTCGCTCCCCGCCCGAGAGCTGGGTCGGGTCGAGTTCGCTTCCGTCTTTCTGGACGACCGAGAGTTCGTACTCGCCGTTCAGGCGCAGGTGGGCGTAGGCGTCGTTGCCGTAGACGAGGTCGAACGTCTCGTTCAGGAGGCGTTCGAGCGTCTCGACGTTGCGCTGGCGGAGTTCCGCGCGCAGGTCGCCGTAGGTCGCTTCGAGCCGTTCGACCTCCGCGTGCAGGTCGTCGAGGGCGGCGACCCGCTCGGCGAGTTCCGCGCGCTCCGTCCGCAGCGACTCCAGTGTCTCGATCTCGCTCCGGACGCCGCCGATCTTCGTCTGAATCCCGTCGCGTCGTTCCGCGAGCGTGTCGAGTTCCGCGTCGACGTTCTCCAGATACTCCTCGGCGTTCGCCTTCCGTTCGCGGGCGGCCTCGATAGCGTCCTCGTCGACGGCCGCGTCGAGTTCGTCGCGGCGGGTCCGTTTCTCGGCCAACCGCTCCCGACGCTCGTCGTTGGTCTCCGCGATGCTCTCGGCGCGCTCGCGACGGCGCTCGATCTCGTCTTCGAGGTCGGCGATCCGCTCCAGTCGATCCGCGACGGCGTCGACCCGCTCCCGGCGGTCGGCGATCGACTCCAGATCGGCGGTCAGCGACTCGACGCGCTCCGCGGCCGCCTCGGCTTCCTCGCGTTTCGCCGCGGCCACCTCGCGCGTCTCGGCCGCCTGCTCGCGCAGGTCCGTCGCCGCCGCCGCCCGTTCCTCGGCCCGTTCGCGCAGCGTCGCCGCCTCCTCGCGTTTCTCCGTGGCCCGCTCGCCGAGTCGGTCGCGCTCCGCCTCGACTTCGGCGAGTCGATCCTCGGCGTCGACCAAGTCGTCGAGGGCGTCGATCCGATCGTCGAGGGCCGACGCCTCGTCGCGGGCGTCGGCCAGGTCGGCCTCCAACTCCGCGACGCGCTCTCGGTGCTGTGCGGGATCGGCGTGCGGGGCGTCCTCGACCGGCTGGCCGCATTCGGGGCAGTTGCCGGCCGCCAGCAGCGCCTCGGCCTCGGCGACGCGCTCCTCTGCCGACTCCAGTTTGGCCTCCAGTTCCGCGATGCGCTCGCGGATCTCGCCACGCCGCTCGCGGCAGTCGGCCCGGCGGGCCGCAGCCTCGCCGCGGTCGGCCGGCGCGTCCTCGAACCGGGTGGCCAGCGTCGCCGCCTCGCGCTCCAGTTCGGCGACGCGCTCCTCGCGCTCCGTGGCCGCCGCCTCGGCGTCGTCGGCGTCGTCGCGCAACTCGTCGGCGCGCTCCGCCGCCCGGTCGGCCCGTTCGGCCAAGTCGTCGGCCTTCTCCGTCAGGTTCGTCGCCTGGTTCCGGAGCCCCGTCGCCGAGGCGTTCGCCTCGGTTCGGGCCTCGCGATACTCGGCCTCGCGCTCGTCGAGTTCGGCGCGCCGCGTCTCGACGGCCGCCTCGGTCGCCGCGTCCAGCCCCGCCGGGTCGAGGCAGTCGTCGAGCTCGGCCTCCAGCTCCGAGATCCGCTCGCGCGCCGCCACGATCCGCTCGCGCTCCGTCTCGCGCTCCGATTCGGCCGCCCGGATCGTCGACTCCAGCTCCTCGATATCCCCCTCGATCGAGTCGAGTTCGGCGCGGTTCTCCGCGTACTCCTCGAGGGTCGACTCGGCCGCCGCTTTCGTCTCCTCGGCCTTCTCGCGCTGTGTCTCGTAGCGGTCGATCTTCGAATCCACCTCGGACAGCGTCGACTCCAGATCGTCGAGTGCGCCGTAGAGGTTCTTTCCCTCTTTCTCCTCGATTCGTGACTCCACCTTCCGGAGTTCGGCCCGTTTCCCGGTGCGTACGTCCTCGACACCGAGGCGGGCGTCGCCGGCCCGCTCGCGGTACTCCTCCAGCCGCCCCAACTGCAGGAGGTCGTCGATCACGTCCTGGCGCTGGGCCGGCGACGCGTTGATCAACTGGTTCACCTCGCCCTGGCGGACGTACGCGCAGTTGACAAAGGCCTCGGCGTCCATCCGGAGCAGGTCGACGACGAACGCCCGCACGTCGCGGGCGCCCTCGACCGTCGCGTCCGGCCCCTCGAGCGTGCAGTCGGCGGTCGTCGTCCGCTCGCCCGACGCCCGGAGGCGGCGGTGGACGTGATACGCCGCGTCGGCGTGGGTGAACCGGAGGTCGATCTCGGTCTCCTCGGCGCCGTTGGTCACCACGTCGTCGAGCGTCCCCGAAAGCGCCGTCGAGCCGTAGAGCGCGAAGAAACAGGCCTCCAGGAGCGAGGATTTCCCGCTCCCGTTGAGCCCGTGGATGACCGTCACGCCGTCGCGCAAGTCGAGGTCGGCGTCCGCGTACGGCCGGAAGTTCCGCAGTCGAATCCGGTCGAACTTCACGAGAAGTCCTCCATGGAGACCTGATCCCGTTTGCCGCCGTCGTCGTCCGTCGTCGACTCGGCGTCCGTCGCCGAAGACCCCTCGAGCGCCCCGTCGTCCACGGCGTCACCGACGGCCGAGGCCACCCGCTCGCGGACGTTCGAGTCGGCCACCGCGTCGTCCCGAATCGTCTCGTCGAGGCGCCGACCGAGGTCGGAGAGGTCCATCTCGCGCACGCGCTCACGAACCGCCGCGTCGGGGTCGGCGAAGTCGACGTCGGGTATCGCCGCTGCCGTGTCGCCGCCGACCGCCCGGTGATCCGTCACGCGAGCGAGAAGGGCGCCCTCGTCAAGGGCCGCGTCCTCGACGGCCGCGGGCGTGACGGGGTCGCCGTCGCCCGTGATGGAGACCACCGCCACCGCCTCCGAGAGGTCGTACTCGCGGACGCGATCGCGGACGCGCTCGACACCCTCGCCCTCGGACAGTTCCACGTCGACGAAGGCGAACGGGCGGGTGTCGAGCGAGCGACGGCGGATATCGACCGCCGCGTCCCCGCCCGCGTCGGCGCCGAACTCGACGAGGTTGTAGCCGCGGGCGTCGCGTTCGTCCGTGCTCGCTCGCTCGGTCGAACCGCAGTAGGTGACCCACGTGTCGTTCACCTGGGCCGTGTCCGGGACGTGGTTGTCGCCGAGCAAGACCGCGTCGAAGTCGACGGTGGCGGCGTCGAGCAGTTCCTCGGTGTCCCAGTCGGCGTGGGCGAAGGGGGTAAAGAGGCCGTGACCGACGAGGGCCGTCGCCGCGGCGTCGGCCGGTGGGGGAGCGAAGTCGTAGTCGAGGTCGTCGCGACGCGAGCGGGGGACGTGATCCAGGCCGTAGAACGCGGTGTCGCCGACGAGGGTCGGCTCGTCGCCGAGTCGGGTCGCCAGGCCGAGATCCTCGAAGAGGTCGAGCCACTGGCTCCCGCGGGTCGCCTCGTGGTTGCCGACGACCGCGAGGAAAGGCACGTCGGCGGCGTCGAGGCGGCGGAGCGCGGAGAGCACGCCCAGCAGATCGGGGAGGTCCGGCCGGCGGTCGTGAAAGAGGTCGCCGGCGTGGACGAGGGCCTCGATATCGCCCGCGATCACGTCGTCGATCACCGCCTCGAACGCGTCGAGGAAGTCCTGCCGGCGCTCCGGCGAGTGGTACTGTCGGTAGCCGACGTGGGTGTCGCCGGTGTGAATCACCCGTGTCATCCTGACCGCTCTTGTGTCCCGTCGCTCAAAACCGTTCCGCGACCGGAGCGAAAGTGGTCGGCGGCGGCGCGTCGACACCGCTCGATGGCGGCGAGGGTGTCCCGTCCACGCCGGGCGGCGGCCGCGTCGCCGGCACGGTCGGCGCGTTCGATGTCCCGGCGGAGTCGGGCGAGGCCGCCCTCGGCCACGAACGCCGCGGCGTCCCGAACGTCGTCGAGGGCGGCGGCGGCCTCGTCGATGGCGGGGGTGTCCACGGCCGGGGCGTCGGCGTCGTCGGTCGCGAGAGCGCGAAGCGCCGCGCGGACGGACGTGTCGGTATCGGCGTCGGTCACGCCTCCCGGTGGCCGCGTCACCGCTCTTAAATCTTCAGCGAGTAGAGGCGCTTGCGCGCGTCGGAGAAGGAGAACCGCGATTCGACGGCGTCGGCGTCCTCCAGTCGCGTCAGCGCGTAGCGGACCGTCCGCGGCGGCAACAGCGTCTCCTCGGCCAACTGACTCTGGCTCAGCGTCTCGTTGTAGTCGAGGACCTTCGCGACGAGTTTCGCACTCGGCGGCAGGTCGCGCACGTCGGCCCACCGATCCGCGCCCTCGTCACGGGTGACTGCTTCGGTCGTACTCATCCTGTATCGTTCTCACGCATACAAGATGATAATATTTGCTATCGATTTTGATGCTTCACAGTTATTTCCAGTGGACGGACCACGGCGAACTCCGCAGCCACCCGAAGTCTCTTATGAATCAGCCTCTTAAAACGGGTAATGACCGACACTGTGGACGATGTCGACCTCCCGTACGACGACGAGGCGACGTCGCAGCAGGAAAAAATCGAGGCCCTCCGCGAGCGACTCGACGTGCTAGAGGGGCAAAACGAGGAGATGCGCGACAAACTGCTGGACGCCAACGCCGAGAACAACAAGTACCAGCAGAAGTTGGAGCGGCTGACCCACGAGAACAAGAAGCTCAAGCAGTCGCCGCTGTTCGTCGCGACGGTACAGGAGGTAAACGACGAGGGCGTCATCATCAAACAGCACGGCAACAACCAGGAGGCCCTCACCGAGGTCACCGAGGAGATGAAATCGGAGCTCGAACCCGACTCGCGCGTCGCGGTGAACAACTCCCTCTCCATCGTCAAACGGCTCGATAAGGAGACGGACGTGCGGGCCCGCGTGATGCAGGTGGACCACAGCCCCGACGTGACCTACGCCGACATCGGCGGCCTCGAAGCACAGATGCAGGAGGTCCGGGAGACAGTCGAGATGCCCCTAGACCGCCCCGAGATGTTCGAGCAGGTGGGCATCGAGCCGCCGTCGGGTGTCCTCCTCCACGGCCCGCCAGGGACGGGGAAGACGATGCTTGCCAAAGCGGTTGCCAACCAGACCGACGCCACCTTCATCAAGATGGCCGGCTCGGAACTCGTCCACAAGTTCATCGGCGAGGGCGCGAAACTCGTCCGCGACCTCTTCGAGGTGGCCCGCGAGAACGAACCCGCCGTCCTCTTCATCGACGAAATCGACGCCATCGCGTCGAAACGGACGGACTCGAAAACCTCCGGCGACGCCGAGGTCCAGCGGACGATGATGCAACTCCTCTCGGAGATGGACGGCTTCGAAGAGCGGGGCGATGTCCGGATTATCGCCGCGACCAACCGCTTCGACATGCTCGATCCCGCCATCCTCCGCCCCGGCCGGTTCGACCGCCTCATCGAGGTGCCCAAGCCGGACGAGGAGGGTCGCGAGATCATCTTCCAGATCCACACCCGCAACATGAACGTCGCCGACGACGTCGACTTCACGGAACTGGCCGACATGGCTGCCGACGCCTCCGGCGCCGACATCAAGGCGATCTGCACCGAAGCCGGGATGTTCGCCATCCGCGACGACCGCACCGAAATCTACATGGACGACTTCGTGTCGGCGTGGGAGAAGATCAGCGCCGAGACGGACGACGACGGCGCGTCCCGCGCGTTCGCGTAGTCGACGCGGCTCTTTTCAAACGGCGCCGAAGACGACGTACGGGCCGACGAAAAGCAGGACGAACAGCGCGACGAGCGCGACGAGATACGCGATGCCGGTGGCGGCGGCGGTGCGCCAGGCGGGATTCGAAACGGACACGATCGGTCGAAAGGGTGGGGGCGATATAACCGTATCCCTATGACGCGACGCTTTTGCCACACGGGTGGCTAGGTGGCGTATGAGCATCCGTAGCGACGTGGCGCCGAGTACGCTCCCCGTCGAGTTCTTCGAGGAGGGCGTACAGGTCGAGTATCTCGACGGCCGAACGACGCTGTATCGGGGCGTCCCGCGGAAGGCCGAGGAGACGCTCACGGCCGCGCCGGGTAAGGAGGTCCACGTCCTCGTGACCGACCCCGACGGGACCGAGGGCGTGATGATGTACGTCAACGACCGCAAGACCCACGACGACATTCTGGAGTCGACCGGCGTCGGTCGGATCGTCCTCGACGGCGGCGAGGCGGAGGAGATCTTCCCGGGCGTCACCGTCGCCACGCCGGACGGGATGCGGTGTCGGATTCAGGCCGACCTCGACGTGGCCCGTGGGCGAGTGTTCGTGTTCGTCGAGGACGACTGGGGCGAGGAGTCGTACGAACTGGTCGCGGCGGAGTAGCGCCGTCGCGAGTGGGAGCGCGACACGGATCGCTCGTCGACGACGGTTACTGCAGGTAGGACGGATCGGCGGTGTCGTCGTCACACGTCTCCTCGTGCTGTTTGGCGTCCTCCTCGGCGTCGAACAACATCCCGCAGATCTCACACTCGTACCACGTCATGCCGTCCCGCTCGGTCGTGGTCACCATGCGTGTACGTCCACGAGCGGGGGCTAAAACGATTGCCCTGCTGACGAGTCATAGTGTGTATTGTAAGTCATTACCGGCGGGTCGCTAAGACGGTCCGGCGACCCACCGGTAACCAGTTACAATACACACTATCAGTCCCGATCGAACGGATCGACGAGTTCGATGGTCTCGGCGCGGTCGGGCCCGACGCCCACGGCGTAGACGGGGGCGCCGACCTCGTCGCTCAGGTAGTCGAGATACTCCTGTGCCGCGTCGGGGAGGGCGTCGTAGCCGTCGTCGGCGACGCCGCCCCAGTCCACCTCGGGCCACGGCTCGAACTCCTTCAGGATCGGCTCGCAGTCGGCCCAGCGCTCGGTCGTCGCGGGCATCGTCTCCACGCGCTCGCCGTCGAGTTCGTAGGCGTCGCCGACCTGCACCTCGTCCAGACCGGCGAGCACGTCGAGGTGGTTGACCGCGATGCCGGTGAAGCCGCTGGCCCGCGAAGCGTGGCGGAGCATCGGCACGTCGAGCCAGCCGATCCGGCGTGGCCGGCCGGTGACGGTGCCGAACTCGCCGCCTTTCTCGCGGATGTAGTCGGCCAGATCCTCATCCTCGCCGTCGAGTTCGGTCGGGAGCGGCCCGGTGCCGACCCGGGAGAGGTAGGCTTTCACGATGCCGACCACTTCGCCCTGCCCGATCACCGTCGGCCCGACGCCCGTCCCCGTCGACGCGCCGCCCGCGGTCGGGTTCGAGGAGGTGACGTAGGGGTAGATGCCGTGGTCGATGTCGATCGAGGTACCCTGGGCGCCCTCGAACAGCAGGTTCGCACCGTCGTCGAGTTCGTCGCCGAGGAAATCGCCCGCGTTGACCGTCATGTCCGCCGCGTCGAGTCGGCGGCCGACATCGGCGAACTCCTCGTGGAGGGCGTCGATGTCGAACTCCTCGCCGGGTTCCATCCCGAAGACGTCCTCGACGAGCGCGCGCTTCTGCGGGACGACGTACTCCAGTCGGTCCCGGAGCACGTCGGGGTCGAGCAGGTCGCCGACGCGAATCCCGCGTCGACCGACCTTGTCCTCGTAGGTGGGGCCGATGCCACGCCCCGTGGTGCCGGCCTCCAGGTCGTCGTCGCTTTTCGCCTCCTCCTCGATGCCGTCGAGGACGCGGTGGTACGGCATGATGACGTGAGCGCGGCGCGCGACGCGCACGTCGGGGTCGAGTCCCCGCTCGTGAAGCGTGTCGAGTTCGTCGAACAGCGTCCGTGGGTTGACCACGCAGCCGTTCCCGAGGATGCCGACCTTCCCGCGAATCGCACCGCTCGGCACCAGGGAGAGTTTGTACTCCTCGCCGCCTTCGACGACGGTGTGGCCGGCGTTGTCGCCGCCCTGGTACCGGACCACGATGTCGGCGCTCCCACCCCACAGGTCGACGAGGGCACCCTTGCCCTCGTCGCCGAGCTGGGACCCGACGATAGTGACAGTCATATCCGGCCGGGGATTCCACCCCACTCGCTAAACCGATTACGATATTCTCACGGTCGCTGGAGCGACCGACTGCCCGCGTGCGGTCGCTTCCACGACGATTCGGCGACCCGTCCGTCGCCTCTCGCCGGACCGTCTTGGCGACCCACCGGTAACCAGTTATAATAAACACTATCAGACGCCCGCCACACGAACCACCGCGACCCGAATCGTTAACTACTCTCAACCCGAGTCTCAGGTGACTGGTTTCCGTCGACCGGGTCTCACAGCAACTTTTAAAACCCGCAACGACAAGTTAACAAGTGTCATGATAGACAGGCTCGAGAAAGAAGTCGATATGCTCGAACGCCATCTGCAGGTATTGAAGATGGTGATCGGGAACGAACCGATAGGCATCGTGAAGATGTCGAACGAAACCGGGTACCCACACCACAAGGTCCGGTACTCGCTCCGTGTCCTCGAAGAGGAGAACCTCATCGAACCGTCGAGCCAGGGGGCGATCACCACCGAGGACACCGCTGACTTCGTGGACGAACTCGACGAGAAGATCGACGCGATCGTCGAGAAACTCGACACCATGAAGATCGAGGAGACAGCCGAGATTCAGAGCTAGAGCTCCGGGACGCTCAGGAAGAAGTCCTCGTCTCGCGCCTCGACCAGACAGAGATGGAACCCGGACTTGCGCGACAGTTTGACGTAGCTCTTCCGTGAACTCCGGCTGAAGAGCCCGCCCCGGGTGGCGTCGATCGCGACCTCCATCGCGTCGGCGTCGAAGAAACTCGTCGTGACGACGAACGCGGCGGCGAAGGACTCGACCGCCCGACTCACCGACCGCGCTCCGTCGAGGAGCGACCGGATCGTCTCCGCACGGGTCGGATCGCGGGAGTCGTCGAAGGCCGCCGCGAACAGCGGATCGCCCATCTTGTCCCGGAACACCACGTCGAACGCCATCGTCGTGGTCTCGACCTCGCCCTCCGCGTCCTCGACCGCCACGTCGACCTCGCCGTCGAGGTCGATCCGATCGACGGACTCGATGGCCTCGTACAGTTTCGACAGCTCGGCCCGCGTGTCCGTCCGTCGGATTTCGTGGGTGACCGTGGTCAGTAGCCACTCGGCAAAGCGGTGTTCGGGGGTCCCACGGAGGAACGGCTCGAAGGGCTGGCCGTCGACCGTGACGCCGCCCGTCTCGAACTCGGTGTGGTAGTTCAGACGGAGGTTGTCGCGGAGCTCGGCCGGCGAAATCCGGCCCTCGGCGGCGCGTTCGAGCGTCCCCGCCGCCTTGTCCTCGTATCGGACGAACAGGTTCGTCTTCGAGAGCGCCTCGGCGGGGGAGAGCTCCTGTGCTGGCGCCGCACCGGCGTCGTCGGCACCGTCCGCCTCGCGTTCGAGCCGTTCGATCTCCGCCTCCAGCGACGCGACTCGATCACGGAGGCGATCGACCTCCGCGCGGAGGTCGTCACGCTCGCTGGCGATCCGGTCGCGCTCCGACGCTATCTCCGCCTTCGCCGCGCGCAGGGCGTCGAGTTCGCTGCGGAGGCGGTCGAGTTCCTCGGGCGTGGCCGTCGCGTCGGCGTCGGTCGACGACTCGTCCGCCGTCGCGTCACCGATCACCACGTCGTCGGTCGGGGCGTCTACCTCGTCGCCCTCGGCGTCAGGCGTCGCTTCGGTGTCGGCCGTCGACGATGCCGCCTCCGTCTCGGCGGATTCGCTCGGCGTCTCGGACGACTCCGCGTCGGCGCCCGTCGTCGACGCCTCGGCGTCGGTCGTCGGGGCGTCGTCGACACCCGATAGCTCGCCCAGAGAGCGGAACTCGTCTTCCGTGGTTGTGGTCGACGGTGGCGCCTCCCCGTCGTTGGCGGCGGCCGTGTCGGCGCCCGCCGCCCCGTCGTCGGTGTCGGTCGCGGTCGATGCGTCGGCGCCGACGCCGGCGGCGGGGGATGCGGTGTCGTCGGTGTCACCGGCATCAGCCGTCTCCGATTCGGACGCCACCGCCCCCATCCCTGCCGGCCGCTCCGGTAGGTCGACCACCTCGATATCGGCGTCGACGACGGCGTAGATACCCACCTCGTCGGCGGCGCGTTCGAACGCCTCGTCGCCGGAGAGCAGGCGGCGGTTGTTCCCCACGTACGCCACAGGGAGCGCACGGCCGCCGTAGTAGACGACGTAGTAGTCGCCCGAGAGCACGTTCTCGGAGAGTTCGACGTAGCCGACGAAGTTGCCCGAGGAGAGCGTCCCGTCGATTTCGGAGAGCGGCGTGTCGTTCGAGTAGTACCGTCCACGGACCTCGCCGCCGCGGGCCTGCATGGCGTAGAGGAGCGGCAGTGCCATATCTGGGGCGGTGTAGGCCGTCAGCGAGGCGTCCTCGAAGTCCTCGATGGTGCCGTCGAACACCCCGACGAAGCGACCGTTGAGGACGAACGCCCACGCCGTCCCGTCGGTGACGGCGCCGGAGAACTCCCCGTCGGCCAACTCGTACAGACCGCTGACGCCGTCCGCCACGGGGCGGGTCCCCCACTCGGTCACCACGTCGAGAATCTCACCGTCCATTTGTGTAGGGATGCACGAAAGCGAGTCAAATAGTTTCCGGCGCCTCTCGCGCGTCGTCGTCCGTTACGACCGGCGGGCCGGAGCCGAGACGCCGACGGTGCCACGGGGCGGTGAACGATCCGGTCGACTCGCGGCCAGCGGTATCACTCCTCGAACTCGACGGACACCCGCCGCCGCTCCCCGTCGACGTATTTGTAGCGCTCGTCGGGGTCCTCGTCCTCGGTCCGGCGGTGGGAGCCATCACAGAAGGGGTAGGACTCGCTCAGACCACAGAGACAGACCGCCACGTCGCCTTTCTCGTCGTCGATGTCCTCGAACGTGATGATTTTCGGGCCGGTCGCAGTGTGGGTGACTTCGCGTGCCATATCCCGGACTGGGCGTGTGGCCCCTTACGTGCTTGGACAGGGGATCAGTGTTTGTGCGTAAACAGGAGCGGACTCCCCTCGTAGACGGAGACACAGATGTCGAGCGGTTCGATCTGTTCGAGGCTTGTCGCCTGGTTCTTACACACCACGAGATCGTCGAACGGCTCCTCACAGACCGGACACGCGACCGAGACGGTGTTCTGGTACAGTTTGATCTCGTCGTTTTCCTCACGGGGCGTCAGCGACGACACGAGCGTATCGAGGTCGTCCATGCTCACGACTGTCGCGTGAGAGTACATAAATCCACGGCGCCGAACGCCGACACGTTCGGACCGTTCGAAGCCGGTTCCGGCGGCCCGTATCAGGCTCCGAGCGACGCGCCGGCGTACAGGACGACGACGAGGAAGATCCAGACCACGTCGACGAAGTGCCAGTACATCGAGACGGTACTGACCGAGACGTGACGCTCGGCGGAGTACTGCCCCGCGAGCGCCCGAATGGTGACGATAGCCAGCAGCGCGCCGCCAAGCGAGACGTGGAGCCCGTGGAGCCCGGTCAGGCCGTAGAAGGCCGAGCCGAAGACGCCGGACGTGACCGTGAACTCGGTGTGGACGATGAACTCGTAGTACTCGTACACCTGCCCGCCGATGAAGACGATGCCGAGCAGGAGCGTCGCCAGGAGTCCGAGGACGAACTTCCGACGGTCGTTCTTGCGGATGGCGACGTGGGCCCAGTGGAGCGTCAGACTGGAGGCCACCAGGATGGCGGTGTTGATGATGACGAGCGAGCCGGTCAGGTGCGGCAGCTCCTGTGGCGGCCACGTCCCCGCTCGGATGAAGAAGTAGTAGGTGAACACGGCGCCGAAGGTGGCGAGTTCGGAGCCGAGGAAGGCGATCATCCCCCAGCGGAGCGCGTTCGCGCCCGTCTCGTTGGTCCCGCGCGACCAGAACTCGGCGACGAAGGCGTGGTACAGCCAGCCGTACAGCCCGAGAAGGAAGGTCCCGACGCTCGCGGCCGCCGCGAGCGGCGCGAACATCGGGTTGATGGTCGACTCGCTACCGCCCGCGACGATAAAGAGGGCAGCAGCGGCGTAGATACCGGCGCCACCCAGCGCCGTAATGAAGGGCCACCAGCTTGCCTCGCCGAACCCTCGTGGCCAGTCTTCGACGGCCGGAAGGTGGTGTCCGTGTCCGTGATCGTCACCGTGATCCGTACTCATACCCCCCCGTTGCGATTCAACTACCAAAAATCCTCCCAACCGACGCGGTGAGTCGGTTCCGGAAGCTACTCCTCGGGGACGCCCCAAGCGAGGGATAATGGTCCCGGTCCCCCGCAGTCGGCGGGCGATGCGACTCGCCCTCGCCGCCACCCTGGGCCTCTCGGCGTGGGCCGGGGTGGCCGCCGCCCACAGCGGGAGCCTCCGCGCGACGCGCGATCCGATCGCCGTCCCGATGTGGCTCTTCTTGCTCACCGGCGGCGGCGTCGTCGGCGTCTCGTTCCTGCTCGCCAGCTTCGTCACCGACCGCCGCCTCGTCGACGCCGTCCACGACTGGGGGCGGTCGCTCCCCGACCCCGGGCGCGTCCTCAGCGTGCTCGTCCGCCTCGCCGCCGTGGGCGTCTTGGCCCTGACACTCCTCGTCGGGGCCCTCGACCGCACCGACGGCGTCCGAAACCTCGCCATCCTCGTCGTCTGGGTCGTCTGGTGGGGCGGCTACGTCGCCTCGACGTACCTCTTCGGGAACACCTGGCCGACGCTCAACCCCTTCCGGACGCTCGCCGAGGCGCTCCCGTCGCTCGACCGCCCCTACCCCGACCGTCTCGGCGCGTGGCCGAGCGTCGCCGGCCTCCTCCTCCTCGT
Source organism: Haloplanus natans DSM 17983 (assembly GCF_000427685.1). Lineage (NCBI taxonomy): Archaea > Methanobacteriati > Methanobacteriota > Halobacteria > Halobacteriales > Haloferacaceae > Haloplanus > Haloplanus natans. The sequence continues at coordinate 705,217 of NZ_KE386573.1, read as the reverse complement.
TTGGATCGAAGTCGTGACCCCCCTGGCCGACGACCCGCGGTTGCTCGCGGCGGTGCTCGGGGCGTACACCGTCGTCACCGTCGCCGGCGCCGTCGTCGTCGGCCCCGACAGCTGGTTCGAACACGTCGACCCCCTAGCGCGCGTCTTCCGGTTCTACGGCCACCTCGCCCCCGTCGGGGTCGAGGACGGTCGGCTCCGCCTGCGCCTCCCCGGCGGCGCGCTCCCCGGGACGATTCTCGACGGCCGCGACGACGTGGCCTTCGTCGTCACCCTCCTCTTTGTCACGACCTACGACGGCTTCGTTGCCACCGGCCCGTGGGCGGGCGGCGTTCGCGCCGCCGTCGGCGTCGGCGTCCCGCCGCTACTGGTCTACCTCGGTGCGTACCTCGTCGGCGTCGCCGGCTTCTATCTCGCCTACCGGGCGTCGGCCCGCCTCGGGCGTCGGCGCGCGGATACGTACCTCTCCACGACGTATCTCGCCCGCCGCTTCGCGCCGTCGCTACTTCCCATCGCCGCCGGCTACCACCTCGCGCACAACCTCGGGACGGTGCTCGTACTCTCGCCGACGGTCGCCGCCGTCGCCGCGTCGCCACTCGCCCCGCCGCCGTCGCCGCCACAGCTAGCCGGCCTCCCCGCCTGGTTCGGCGGCCTCGAACTCGCGTTCGTCCTCCTCGGCCACCTGCTCGCCGTCTGGGTCGCCCACGCCACCGCCTACGACCTCTTTCCGTCGCGCTTACAGGCCGTCCGGAGCCAGTACGGCGTCACCGCCGTCATGGTCGGGTACACCATGCTCAGCCTCTGGATCGTCACCGAACCGTACGTCGCACCGCCTTTCATCGCCTCCTGATCATGACGGAACCAACCCCCGAGACGGACGTGCCGGCCGACGAAACGCCCGTCGTCTGTGACCGTTGCGGGCGGCCGTTCGCCGACGAGACGCATCTGGCGCTTCACCGTGGCCTCGACCACGAGGACACGCTGTCCGAGACGGAACGGGCGGCGTACGAGACGGCACTGGAAGAGGAAGTCGCGGAGCTCCGTCGGTTCAGACTCCTCGCGCTCGCTGGGCTGGTGGCTATCTACTTCGGCTTCCTGATGACGTACGCGGTGGTGACCTAGTCGGCGGAGCCACGCGTCCGGTGGTACGGCTGGCCCGCGATATCCTCCCGGAGGTCGGCGAGCGAACCGGAGGAGGCACCCGTCATCTCGGTGACGACGGCGAACACCTCTTGGCGCGAAATTTTGACGCCGGTCGAGGAGAGGGCGTCCTCGGGGCGCGCGAGGAGTTCGCGGAGCGTCCCGACCGCGAGCAGGAAGGGAATGGCCCACGCCGCGACGGTGTTGCCGTCGGTCGTCGGCACCGTCTCCAGATACGTCTGGGCGTCGTCGAGGAAGGAGCGTGCGTGGCGGGCGGTGCGCCGGACGACGGCGGCCGCACCCGACTCGTGTTCGGGGGCGAGCACCTCGTCCTGCGGGACGCCCTCGGCGGCCAACCACTCGGCGGGCAGGTAGACGTTGTCCTCCTCGGTGTAGTCGTCGTAGACGTCCTTGGCGACGTTGACCAGTTGCAACAGGAGGCCGAACTCCTCGGCGGTGTCGTAGAGTCGGGCGCGGCGCCCGTCGCTCAGGTCGCCCCGCGCCAGCAGGTTAGTGACCAGGTTGCCGACGGTGCCGGCGGCGTAGTAACAGTACTCCTCCAGTTCCTCGCGGGACTGGATGCGGAGTCCGCCCTCGTCGGCGTAGCGCTCGACGAACATCGCCATCCCCTGGACGAGTTCGCGGGCGGGTGGCGTCACCGCCGCGCGCACGTCCGCGGGAAGGGCCTCGAAGGTACGGACGACCCGAGGCGTGCTGGCGACGACGGTCCAGTCCTCCGATCGCTCGTCCGGGTCGGGGAGCCACTCGTCGACCGACGCCCGGAAGTCGTCGGCGTCGGCGTCGGCGTCCGGATCGAGCACCCGGTCGTACTCGCGGAGGAGACGGGCCTGGTCGGCCGGGGGAATGTGGTCCGCATCCTCGATGGTGTCGGGAACGCGACAGAGGAGGTAGCCGATACAGATGTACGACGCCATCGGTTCGTCGAGCACGTCGACGGTCAAGGCGAACGTTCGGGAGACGCCCTGCACCGCCTCGTGACACCAGTCGAGGTCGGCCCGGTCACCGGGCGGTCTAGCTGCGTGTCGAGACATTCGGAGCGGTTGCGGGTTACGACCGAGGGGTTAAAAAGTCTCGTGGGCGATTTCGGGCGAAGCGGCCGTCGCCGAGCCACAAACCGTATCTCCCCGACACCCGTCGGGCCGATATGTTCTCCCGGCTCCGCTGGCTCGTGTCGACGACGAGACGAGCGGTGACGCTGGCCGCCGTCGCCCTGATCCTCACCGCGGGGGTCGCCGTCTTCGTTTTCAGCCAACCGTCCGTCGCCGGCGTCGACAACCGCTTCGGCGCCGTCAACGAGACGGCAACCATCGTCGAGAGCGACCTGCAGGTTCGGAATCCGAACCCCGTCGGCGCCACGCTGGGCGGTCTCACCGTCGACTACGCCATCGACATGAACGGCATCCGGATGGCGACGGGGACGAAACGCGGCCTCTCGATCCCACAGGGGCAGTCGACGGTCCCGATGTCGACCCGCCTCGCGAACGAACGCATCCCGACCTGGTGGGTGAGCCACGTCCGCAACGGCGAGCGGACGACCCTGGCCATCAACGCCGACGTACACTCCGCGGCGCTCGGCACCTCCTTCGGCGCCCCGAAGGTGACCCGGGAGATCGAGACGGACATCATCTCCGCGTTCAACTCCACGGAGGAGCGTCCCGTCGGCTCGTCGCCGACCGGCGGCCCCCTCCTCGTCATCCGCGAGACCAGCGCGCAGTGGGGGGAGGTGAGCGCCGCGGAGACGAACATCGACATGCGATTCGTCGTCTACAACCCCAACGCCTACCCGATTCCCGTCTCCGAACTCGGCTACCGGGCGACGATGAACGGGATCGAGATGGGGTCGGGAACGACCGAAGATCAGGGCGTGATTCCGCCGGGTGAAACCCGGAGCATCGAGGCGACGACGACCTTGGACAACCAGCACATCGACGAGTGGTGGGTGAGCCACCTGCAGAACGACCAGACGACCGACCTCCGTATCGACTTCTCGGCGCGGTTCGGACTCCCGACGGGGACGATCGAGGTGCCGCTCGATCCGCTGGCTTACACCCGAACCATCGAGACGGACATCTTCGACAACAAGCCCGACGACGGATCGGGAGCGGAGAGTGATGGGACCGAGACGCCGGCAGGGACGCCAACGCCCACGCCGACACCCACCGACGACGACGGCCTCCTCGACGGTGACGACGGAACGACGACGCCGACAGCCACACCGAGCGACGACGGGACCGCGACGCCGACGCCGACGCCGACTCCCACCGACGACGGCGGTCTGCTCTCCATCCGGGGGCCGGGCCGAACGGTGCCGGACGCGCCGGTTCGATAGCAGTCGAAACGGGGCTACTCGATCGTGACGTGGTCGGATTCCTCGTTGAGCGCGAGGTTCGCCGCGATTTCGGCGTTTCGCATCGCATACTGCGCGGTCTGCTGGAGGCTCACGAGTACCTCCCGCGTCCGCAGGAGTTCGACTTTCGGCATATCCGGGAGGCTCCGGATCAGTTCCATCTCGCGGTCGGTGATCTCCTCGTACATCCGTCCGACGGCGATGGCCTTGTCGTAGTCGCGTTCGACGACCGCCTCGACCGCCGTGACGGTAATCTCGTCGACCTGATCCGTGAACTCGCGGATGCGTCGCATCGTCGACCCGTCGACGTCGAGGGTGTTGTTCGTGGCGTCCAGCGCGATGTTTCCGATGTCCTCGGCGTTGTCGGCGGTGAGTTCGAGGTTCTTCGCGACGGAGCGGTAGCCGATGAGGGGAAACCCGGATTCGAGGCCGACCGCCCGCGCGAGGTTGGGGTTCTGATAGGCCATGAAAATCAGTCGCAGGAGGAGGACGAAAATCTTGTTCGCCTGCCGTTCGCGGTTCAGCGCCCGTTCGGCCAGATCGGCGTTACCGTGGGCGATCGCCTTGATCGACTCGCCACGCATCGTACTCCCCGTGTTTTCGAGGCGTTCGAGGAGGTTGTCGAGCGTGAAGTCCTCGGGATCGACCGAACACCGGATAGCGATGCGTTCGGGCGTCTCCTCGATGACTCCGAGACCCATCAACTGCGTCTCCGCGCGGTAGACGGCGTTGATGTGTTCGCTGTCGAGGGCGCCCTCCGACTTCTCGATGTGGATGACGCGCCGGCCAAGGACGTACTGGGCGACGATGGCGCGTTCGAGCGCCCGGGAGTCGAGGTTGTCGGCGTGAATCGTCGCCGTTGCCCCCTCCGTACTCGCCGACTCGGGGAGGACCGTCAGCGTCCCCTTTCCGCCCATCCGAAGGGACACCTCGTCGCCCTTCTCGACGTCGTGTTCCTTGGCCCACTCGGCTGGGAGGGTCATCGCCAGCGTCGAAGGGCCCAACCGTTGCACTTTGCGTGTTTCCATACCACACGTATCTGTTCCAGCGACCTTAATCTTGACTATGCGTCATTATACCTCATGAATGATGTTGAGGTGTGGCGGTTTTACCGAACTTCCAACAGCCGGGACTCGAAACGGCCGACCCGGACCCGCGTCCAGCCACGGAGGTCGGCGTCGAGTTCCGGGTCGTCGGTGTCGACCCGGAGCGCCCCGATGTCGTCGAGTTTCGACCGCGAGGCGACCACTTGAACCTCGCACTGACGGATCACCGCCGGCGAGAGTTGTGGGTTCCCGCGGCCGAAGATGAACCCCTGCCCGCCGATGGGCGAGACGACGATGACGTTCCGGTCGCCGAGGGCGTCCAGAATCTCCGCCTCCGTCGCGTCGCGGGCGAGCACTGCGCCGTCGCGCCAGACGTCGACGCCGAGGGGCGACCCCGCAAAGCCCAGCGCTTCCTTGACCGCACCGACCGTACTCCCCGGACCGAGGACGTACGTGACGCCCGACTCCACCTCCGCGGCGACCCCTTCGGCCACCGCCTCGACGTTCCCGCTCCCGGTCTGTTTCGACGACTGCAGGTCCTCGCCAACCGGCACCCACGCCACGGCCCGGAGTTCGGGGATCACCGACCCCTCGCGGTACTCGTCCTCGTCGATGTCCATGACCTCCCGGCGCTCGGTCCGCTCGAAGGAGGCCAACACGTCCGCGGCGTCCTCCGGCGAGACGGCAAAGACCGAGGAGTACACCTTCACGCCGCCGGGAATCCCCAGCATCGGCGTGTCGGTTCCTTCGAGGGCGTCGGCCACGTCGGCGGCGGTGCCGTCGCCGCCGACGAACGAGATCAGGTCGGCCTCGGCATCGAGGAAGGCCGACACGGCCGCGCGGGTGTCGGCCGCCGTCGTCTCGTCGCCCTCGGGATGACCGAGCACCTCGGGATCGAACCCCGCCTCGCGCGCGAGCGTCGCCCCCATCGGCTCGCCCCAGGTCAACAGCGTCACGTCGGGGAGTCGTTCCCGGATGGCCGCGAGGGCACGCTCGGCGCGGGGCGGCGAGCGTGGCGTCGCACCGCGGGCGCGTGCCTCCTCGACCTTGTCGTCGGTGCCTTTGAGGCCGACCCGTCCGCCCATGCCGGCGATGGGGTTGACTACGAACCCGAGTCGCATGCGTGTGGCTACGCGGGCGCGGTGAAAAGGGTCGCGGCTCGCGGGAATCAACACTTAAGCGACTGCCGCCGATAGGGGCGCGTATGCTCCCGCTTCAGTCCGGGGAACCCCTCCCCATCGCGGAAACCGGCGCCGTCGTGTTGCTCGTCAGCCTCCTCGTCACCGTCCTCTGGCTGCTGTATCTGAACCGTTAGGCGTCGACCCGGTCGCGGAGCCACGCGGCCGCCGCCGCCGCCGTCTCCGCGTCCGCGGCCATCACTTTCAGCCGCACCTCCTCGCCCGGATAGCTCCCGATCGTCACGTCGAACGCCTCGCGCACGGCCTCGATCCGGTCCAGCAGCGCGCTCTCCGGTTCGCTCGTCCGCACCTCCTCGACGTAGGTCGGGTCGCCCTCGAACTCCCCGATCACCGTCTCGAACATTCCCTTCATCTCCGTCGGCACACCGGGCATGACGTAGACGCTCTCGACGACCGCGCCGGGCGCTACCCCCTCGGGGTTCGGGAGCATCCGCGCCCCCGCAGGGAGGTGGGTCGTCCCCGCCGTGAGGTCGGCGACGGCGTAGTCGCCGTGGTCGTCGAGCCACGCCTCCGCGTCCGCGTTGGGGACCACCTCGCGCCCGAACGCCGCGGCGACGCCGTCCATCGTCACGTCGTCGTGTGTCGGCCCGACGCCGCCGGTGACGATCACCGCGTCGTACTCGGCGCGGTACTCGTTGACCACGCGGGCGATGTCGGCGACCCGATCCGGGACGGTCGTGACTCGCTCGACCGACACGCCACGCTCGTCGAGGCGGTCACACAGCCACGCGGCGTTCGTGTCGACCGTGTCCCCGGACAGCAGTTCGTCGCCGACGGTGACGACCGCAACTCGCATGCGAACGGGTAGGGGGGCCGGGTTGAAAACAGTCGCGTCCCGTGGGGGCTACCCCATCCCAGGCGGCGGGTCGTCGCTGAACTCGTCGTCCTCGGTGTCGACGTCGAGGCCGAGTTCCTCGCGTCGCTCGCGGAGCGCCTCGATCCGGCGCTTGTAATAAAAGAGGCCCCCGGCGCCGACGGCAGCGAGGACGGCCGCGGCACCGCCGAAGATGAACAGGTCGCGCTGGAGGTAGAACTGGACGGAGATGGAGTCGGTTTCGACGCTGTCCCACCGGATGATCCGCCGGTCACCGTCGCTCTCGACCGTGTAGCCGCCGGGGTTGACCTTCCCGAATGGGAACACCTCGACGCGGCGGTTCGGCGGCAATACGACCGCGTAGGAGCCGTTGACGAACGTCGGGAGGCTGAACCGCTTGGGCGTACTGGAGGAGGTGAACGCGAGTTTTCCACCCTCGGCGCCCGACGGGAGGGTGACCGACACCCGCGAACGCGAGCGGTCGACGGCGCCGCCGCGTGCTCGAAGCTCGGTGCCGGAGATGACCGTCCCGTTGGGGTAGCGATAGCGCACCGCCGAGACGGGAATGGAGTTACGGCCGCCGAAGCCGTCGCGGCGGAACAGCTCGACCGACGAGCGATTCAGTCGATAGACCGCCTGAAACCGTGCGTTCTCCGTGATCGTGATGTGGGCGTTCACGCCGCTGTCCCAGACGTACGGTTCGGGCGGGTCTTCGTCGAGCCGGTCGCCGGAAACCGACTGCGAGCCGAAAAAGCCCAGACAGCCGGAGGTGAGAACGAGCGCCACGAGCGCGAGGGGGAGCAGGTACCGACGGTTCATCACTCAGGGAATGACACATTTGAGCTCCGCGGGCAAGTATTCGCCGACGCTGGCGAGCAAGCCCGGCGGGTCGGTGCCCTCCGCGCAGACGACGCTCTGTTCGAGCAAGCCCAGCCGTTCGACGGTGACGATATCGCGGGCGTGACCCGCGCGATTCAGCGTCGCCCGCACTTCGCCCCGGGTCGCGCTGTTGACGTTCAGGCGTCCGTTGTCGCTTCGTGTCCACTCGAAGAGGCGGTCGCGCTCCGCGTCCGCCAGTCGTGGCGGCTCGCCCGCGACGAACCGGAGGGGCAGATGCTGGACGAGGCCGAACCGATCCCGGATCTGTGACGGCGACCCCGGCCCGAGCCCCAACTCGTCGGCCGGAATCCGAACCCGCTCGCCCGCGTCGAGGACGAACCCGTTCTCGTCCCACGACTCGAGCGTGCCGACGTAGAGTTCGCCGTCCTCGAACCCGGTGCCGATCTCGCCCCACTCCTCGCCCAGGACGTTGCGGGCGACCACCGCGTCGTCGCCGGTGACCGTCACCGAGACGAAGTCGTCGTGGCGGACGCCGACCTCCCACTCCACGTCGAGGCCGCCGATGGCGTTGTCGACGAGGGCGTTCATCCCGTCGAGTGCCCGTTCCCGAGCCGACCCCTCGACGTAACATTTGGTTGCGAGGACGACCATCAGCGGGTGATTTCCACGTTGAGCTCGTTCCGAAGCTCCTCGATGCGGCGTTCGGTCGCCTCGATGAGGTCGTCGTTCTCCATCGGTTCGAGCGGGGCGCCCGTCTCCGGACACTGGAAGTCGAACTCCATGGCCTCGCTGAACTCGAAGCGGATGCCCGCCGGTTCCGAAAGGTAGAACTCGTGGGTCCGTTCGTACTCCAGTCGCTCCTCTAAGGCGTCGAGCAGGCGGTACATCTCCTCCTCTAAGTTCTCCGGGATGTTCTCGTACTCGAACGTCCAGAGGTACGTGAGCCACCCCGAGTCCTCGTCGCGGACGCGGCGGTAGCTGGCGAGGTCGTTCTCGTAGAGGATAAAGAGGGCGCGGCGCACGTCGTTGAGCTCCAGGCCCAGTTCCTCGGCGAGTTCCTCGTCCGTCACCTCCCCGTCCGGCGGCGCGGCCGCGACCGGCATCCCCGTCGGTCCGACGAGTTCGTGGAGGTACTTCTGGATCACCGGATCGCTCAGCAGCTCCTCAAAAGCCATTGTGGTCCGTTCGGAGCGGCCGCGATTTAAACGCCACGGTGCGGGGGCGCTACGCCCGCTCCGGTTCGTCCTCGCGTGTGGGGTCGGAGCCGGTCGACTCGTCGCCCTCCGTCTCGGCGTCCATCGCCGCCCGCCCCCGCGCCAGTTCCGCGTCGATGTCGTCTTGCACGTCCTCTAAGGACGTGACGGTCAACACGTTGCCGCCGCCGGGGTCGACCACCAGTACCTCGGTCCCGACGGGAATCTCGCCGTCGATGGAGCGGGCAGCGTAGTTGGGATTGAACCCACCGCGGTCGAGTTTGACGCCGCCGGACTGTGGGGTGACCCGCTCGGTCACCCGGCCCGTGCGGCCGCGGAGCGACGCCGAATCGCTCGTCTGCCCCGCGCCCGCGTCGCCGTAGAAGTCGAACCGCCGGTAGCCAACGAGCGCGAGGCTCCCGAAGAAGAGGACGAGCGCCGCGAGGACGAGCGGCCCGGCCAGCGGCCCGAGGAGGAAGCCGACGATGCCCGCAGCGAGCAAGGCCACCCCGAGAACCGCGAAGTGGGCACCGGGGGCCATCGCCTCGGCGATGGAGAGTCCTAATCCGGCCACGATCAGCAGGAGGGGCAGCGTCTCCGGCCCGAGTCCCAACCCCATCTGGAGGGCGCCCGTCGATACGGCCATGCGCCGACGTTTGGGCCGGAGGCGTTTATACTGTCGGCCGCGGTCCCGACGGCTATAGTAGCGTTCGTAAGTCATTGCACAGCCGATCGGACGCAGTCTTGCGATCGGCTGTGCAAACAGGTCCAGACGCTACTATATCTCACAGGCTGCCGAACGCGGCGTAGAAGGCAAACGCCGAGAGCGCAACGCCGAGAAGGACGAAGGCGACGTGCTCCAGTTCCAGCCGTTCGGGCTCGATGACCTCCGACTCCGGTTTCTCGGCGTCTTCGCCGACCTCGTCGAGGGCGAACCGCCAGGGCGACTCGTCGTCGTCGCGTTCGTCGTCGGACAGCGCACTCATAGGCGTCGGTAGGGGGTAACGACGGAAAGGGATACCGGCCTGGCTACCGCTGGTGTTCCCGCGGCGTCACGTCGCCCTCGTAGACGACGCCCCGGTCGGCGTGCAACGTCACCGTCGCGCCCTCGACCACGTCGTCCGGCAGGGGCGCACCGCTGATCATCGGCACGCCGCGCTCCCGCGCCACCAGCGCCGCGTAACTCGTCATCCCCGGCCGGGCGTCGACGATGCCGCCGATCCGGCCGGTGTCGCCGACGAACTCCCCGTCGAAGGTGGCCGGGAGGACGACGACGGCCCCCGACGGCGCCTCGGAGAGGTCGCCGTCCGGGCAACGGAAGACGGGGCCGGACACCCGACCGCGCGCGACGCTTCGCCCCGTCGCCACCGTCTCCGAGGCGATGTGGACTTTCAGCATATTCGTGGTGTTCGTCCCCTCGAGCTCGGTCATCATCCCCGAGAGCACGACCACGGTGTCGCCGCTCTCGGCCGCGCCGGCCGCGATGGCGGTGTCGACCGCCGCGTCGATCATCCCCTCGATGTCCTCGCGATAGGCGGCGTACTGGGCGTCGACGCCCCACGAGAGCGCGAGTTGCCGGCGCACCCGATCCCGCGGTGTCGTCGCCACCACCGGCACGCCGGGACGGAACTTCGCCGTCGTCCGCGCCGTATATCCCGACTCCGAGACGGCGACGATGGCCGCAGCGCCCAGGTCGCGGGCGAGAAACCGGGCCGCCCGCGCCAGCGCCTCCGTCTGTGATCCTGCTGCCGCCGGCGGTACCCGACCCTCCCGCGTCTCGGCGTACTCCTCGCTTCCCTCCACCTCGCGGACGATGCGATCCATCGTCTCGACGACGCGAACCGGGTGGTCGCCGATGGCCGTCTCACCCGAGAGCATCACCGCGTCCGTCCCGTCGAGGACGGCGTTGGCCACGTCGGAGGCTTCGGCCCGCGTCGGCCGCCGCGAGTGGACCATCGAATCCAGCATCTCGGTCGCCGTGATGACCGGAACGCCCGCGTCCTGTGCGCCCTGGATGATCCGCTTCTGTACCATCGGGACGTGTTCGAGCGGACACTCCACCCCGAGGTCACCGCGGGCGACCATCACGCCGTAGGACGCTTCGATGATTTCGTCGATGTTCTCCACCGCACCCGCCCGCTCGATCTTCGAGACGATCGGGATGTCGCCGCCCGCGTTCTCGATGGCGTCGGTGACCGCGTAGACATCGTCGGCGTCGCGGACGAAACTCGCCGCCACGAAGTCGGCGTCGCCCTCGACCGCCACCTCGATGTCCCGCCGGTCGCGGTCGGTCACCACCTCGAGGTCGAGGTCGACGCCGGGGATGTTGACTCCTTTGCGGCTCCCCAACTCGCCGCCGGAGACGACCCGGGCGGTCACCGTTTCGCCGTCGACCGATTCGACGGTCGTCTCGATCCGGCCGTCGTCGAGGAGGACACGGTCGCCCGGTTCGACGGCGGCGATGGGGTAGGAGAGGCCGACCTCCTCGGGGGTCGCCGTATCGCCCTCGACGAACCGGACGGTCGACTCGGCCGGCAGGTCGATCGGCTCGTCGATGTCTGCTGTTCGGACCTCCGGTCCCTGGAGGTCGAGCATCGACGCGAGCGGATCGTCGGTGGCGGCGTCCACATCGTGGACGCGCTCGATCACCGCCGCGCGGTCCTCGTGGGTGCCGTGGCTCGCGTTGAGTCGGGCGACGGCCATCCCGGCGTCCGCGAGTTCGCGGATCGTGTGCCTGTCGTCGGACGCGGGGCCCAACGTACAGACGATTTTCGCACGTCGCATATCCGCCCTTCGACGGGGTGGGTGAAAAAGGCGGGCGACGCGGCTATCGAACCCGCTCGCCCGGCACCGCGTCGCCGACCGTCGTCAGCAGGTCGGCCGCCTCGCCCGCCGCCAGCACCATCCCGTTCGACTCGACGCCGAACAGTTCCGCCTGCTCCAAGTTGGCGAGCACGATCACGCGCGTCCCCGGCAGCGTGTCGAGGTCGTGAAGCTGTTTGATGCCCGCGACGATCTGGCGCTCCTCGACGCCGATGTCGACGACGAGACGGGCGAGTTTGTCCGCGCCCTCGATGCCCTCGGCCTCCAGGATCTCCCCGACGCGGATGTCGAGGTCCTGGAACGTCTCGAAGTCGATACGGTCGGATTCGATGGGGTCGAAGTCGATATCCGTCTCCGTCGTGTCCGAATCACTCCCGTCGTCGGTGTCCGCCTCCGCCTCCGCGACGCGCGCTTCCAGTTTCGCGTTCAGTTCCTCGACGCGCTCTTCGGGGATCTTCTCGTAGAGTTCGCTCGGTTCGTCGAGATCCGAAGCGGGCGATTCGAGCGCCGCGTCGACGGTCACGTCGTGGACCGATCCCTCGCCGCCGACCTGTGACCACAGGCGCTCACAGGTGCCGGGGGCGACCGGCGCGAAGAGGACGGCGACTGCCTTCGCTATCTGGACGCAGTCGCGGATCACCTGCGCCGCCCGCTCCGGGTCGTCGTCGACGAGGTTCCACGGCTCGTTGCGCTGGATATACTCGTTGCCAAAGCCCGCGAGGGCGCGGGCGGCGTCGCCCGCCTCCCGAACCGAGTAGTCGTTGACGGCCGCGGCGAAGTCCGCCTGCGCCACCTCGATGCGTTCACGCACCTCGTCGGAGAGGGGTGTCTCGGGCGTCCCGCCGAACTCCCGGTGGGCAAAGAGCAGCGCGCGGTACGCGAAGTTGCCGACCGTGCCCACGAGTTCGTTGTTGACGCGTTCGCGGAAGCGCTCCCACGAGAAGTCCACGTCCTGCTGGAACCCGCCGTTGGTGACGAGATAGTAGCGCAGGAGGTCGGGATCGAACCCCTCGTCGAGATACTCGTCGGCCCAGACGGCACGGTTCCGGGAGGTCGAGAAACCCTTGCCATTCAGGGTGATGAACCCGCTTGCCATCACCGCGCGGGGTTCGCTGTAGCCCGCTCCCCGCAACATGGCGGGCCAGAACACCGTGTGGTGCTGGATGATGTCGCGGCCGATGACGTGGACGATCTCTCCCCCTTCACGCCACGTCTCCGCCCAGTCGTACGCGTCGGCGCCGACCCGGTCGGTGTACTGCTTGGTCGAGGAGATGTACTCGATGGGCGCGTCGACCCAGACGTAGAGGACGAGGTCGTCCGCGCCCTCGCCATCACCGGACCGTGTGTCTTCCGGGGAGCCTGACTCCTCGCTTTCGGGATAGTCGATCCCCCAGTCCATATCGCGGGTGATACACCAGTCACGGAGCTCCCCCTCGATCCACTCACGGGGCTGATTCCGCGCGTTCGACGTGCCGTCGAGGCGGTCGATGAACTCGGCGAGGTAGTCCTGGAACGCCGAGACGCGGAAGAACTTGTGGGTCTGTTCCCGGTATTCGGCGGGGTTGCCCGTGATGGTGCTCACCGGGCCCTCGATTTCGCCGGGTTCGAGGTGGCGCCCACAGCCCTCGTCACACTCGTCGCCGCGTGCCTTGGCGCCGCAGTAGGGACAGGTCCCCTCGACGTAGCGGTCCGGGAGCGACTGCTCCTCTTTGGGGTCGTAGGCCACCATGATCTCCTTCTCGTAGACGTGGCCGTTCTCCTCCAGCGTCCGGACGACGTCGGTCGTCGTCTCGACGTTCGTCGCGTCGTGGGTGTGGCCGTAGTTGTCGAAGTCGACGCCGAACTTCGGAAACGTCGCCTCGTAGGTCTCGTGCCACTCCAGGGCGAACGTCTCCGGCGAGACGCCCTCCTGTTCGGCGTTGACCGCGACGGGGGTACCGTGCATATCCGACCCCGAGACGAAGGCCGTCTTCTGCCCGAGTTTGCGCAGGGCGCGAGCGTAGGTGTCGCCGCCGACGTACGTCCGCAGGTGCCCGATGTGGAGGTCGCCGTTGGCATAGGGCAACCCGCAGGTCACCACCGCCGGCCGATCCGTGGGGAACTCCTCGTGGCTCATACGCGTTCACAGGAGGATGCGACCCTAAAGCCCGCCGGTTCGGCGTGCGACGATTGTAGTAGCCTCTGTAAGTCAGTGTACGCCCCGATCGAACGCAGTCTCGCGATCGGACGTGCAGACAGTTGGAACGTTACTCGTCGACGCCCGATGGGGGGTAGGTCGTCGAACGCCTCCGCGAGAGCGACCGAGAACCGATCGCAACACCGGAAATCCGTGTGGCCCATCGGCGAGGTGCCGACCGACGCGACGACTGGCGCGGGTATGCGTACGTAGCCAGTCCGTGAGTTCGGGATCTATTCTCGATTGTCGGACGACCGGGACTCCGAATCGTTCATATCGTCCCTGGCGTGAATCTTGGCCTGTTCGCGAGCGCTTGGATTGACGGACTGCTTGAACGGAACCTTCGCTACCGTCGCATACACTGGCTCGCCGGCCTCCTCGGCGAACTCGTCCGGGAGGTGGACTTCGAACTCCAGATCCACGTCCGCGTCGTACACCGAGTCGTCGAGCGGAACGTCGGTCGCGGCCTGCAGTTTCTCGGCGGGCACGAATCCGAGGCCGATATTGGTCTCGAGTTCCGGATTCCACCACGCCGAGGTCAGGTAGCCACACTCGTCGCCGGTCTCCGGATCCGAGACGAGCCAGAAGTCGGGGGCGTAGTCCCGGATCGGTTCGCCGGCCATCTTCAGGCCGACCAGTTTGTGTGTGAACGGGAACTCACCGTTCTCGATGGCTTCCTGCTGGCGTTCCAGTTCGGTTTTACCGACGTAGTCCGCGTCCTTGTCGTCGGGGATCTGAAAGCCGAGGTTGACCTGAAACGGCGATGTCTCGTCGTCCATGTCCTGTCCCAGCGACATGATCCCGGCAGCGATCCGTCGTTGATGCGATATCCCCGTCACGCCACCGCCGTGGGCTTCGACCGTTTCGAGGACCGGGTTCCACACTGCTTCGGCGTTTTTCGTCGCCTCACGGACGTATATCTCGAATCCCGCCTCTCCGGAAAAGCCGGTCTGACTCACCAGCACCGGGATGTCGTTGATCGTGGCTTCCATCAGTCCGTAGTACGGGATGTCCTCGATCACGTCTCCGACGAGCGATTCCATCACAGCAGGCGATTTCGGCCCCTGAACTTGCATCGGCGAGACGTCGATCTCGTCGATGTCGACCTCGAACTCGGAGTCGACCGTGACCCCTTGCAGCCACTGTTTCAGGTCGGCATCTGCGATCGAGAACCAGAACTCGTCGGCGGCGAGTCGTAACAGAACGAAGTCGTTGAGGATACCGCCGTCCCGGTTGCAGCAGATGGCGTACTTCCCACGCATCGACTCGATTTCGGTCGCGTCCCGCGTGATGACGTAGTTGACGAACGCCTCGGCGTCGGGCCCCTGGACACGGATCTGGCGCTCGACCGCGACGTCCATCAGTGTCACCTCGTCGACCAACAGACCGTACTCGGCGTCCAACCCGCCCTCGTCGGGGTCGATATACGCCCGCGGGTGGTACATATGATTGTAGACCGTCGCCTGCCGACACCCCGCCTCGACGGAGAGGTGCCAGAACGGAGACTGCCGAACGCGGGTCGATATCAGGAGGTCGACGTCCGCGTCGCCCGTCTGACGGAGATTTCTGGGAACGGTGCGATCCGATTGGTCGATATTGGGGTGGTTCGGGTGGTGTTGATTACTCGTCATTGTTGATCTATTGCGGTGCTCCAGCGCAATGGCCGACTACCGTCGTCCAGAGACGCCTGCACCGACTGGCGTCGAATGCAGTGACGACTGCCTCGGAGAGGGAGAGCGGTACTTCGGTAGTTCTGGCTCGGTCGCCGTCATCGTGTGTACGTGCCATCCCTCCGAATGGCACATCGGTGACTGTATGTCTCTGTAGCTTATTCGTATAACCCATTCATATAGGGGCGGGAGATCCCGTGTCCTCGCTCTTCGAGGCGGCTCAGTGTCGTCAACACTTCCCCGGTCCCAAACTATACCGTATTCAACGGAGAAACAGTCGTATGGGCGATTCCAAACTAACCCACTACGAGGTCAGTGCGTCGCGTGTCAGTCCGCACCGGAGCCGAGTGACGACCGAAGACGGGGAGTTCGTCGTCGGACACGACGTAAATCCCGTCGAGTATCTCCTCGGATCCGTCCTGGGCTGTCTCAACTCGACCGGGACGATGGTCGCCCGCGACATGGATATCGACATCGTCTCACTCGAGGCGACGGTCGAAGGGGACGTGAACTACGCGAAGTATCTGGGCAAGGAGTCCGATGACCGTCCGGGGTTACAAGGACTGGACGTATCCCTCTCGGTCGAGACGGAGGGCGACGCCGACCTCGACGCGTGGCTTTCGGCCGTCGAAAAGCGGTGTCCGGTCACCGACAACGTCGGACACGAGACCGGAGTCAGCGTCACACTCGACTGAACGGATAGATACATCGCCGGCCGGTCACGTGAGCCGACTCCGCGTTCGGCTCTGCCCGTGTCGAGTACGCGCCCCGTAGTCAGCACGGCCGCCGAAACCGATCGTCGATCGAGGGGTTCAACTGGGCCGTGGTCTCGGACGGACTCTCGTGACTGTGTACCGATAGGTCGCCGGACCGTCCTGGCGCCCACCGTAGAAGAAACCGTATCGGAAACGGCGAGACGCTCCCAGTTCGAACGGTCGACCACTCACCGCGGCGTCGCGGCGATGGCGACGTACGGCTTTCCCGGCCGCCGTGGGCGCTCGACCCGTGTCACACGCTCGACGCGAAGCCCCGCATCCTCCAGACACCGCCGCCAGTACGCCTCGTAATCGTCGACGCCCTCGGGCGTGATCGGGAGTTCCAGCAGGCCAACGACCCCGTCGTCGGCACACACCCGCCGGAGTTCGTCGACGGCCGCCGCCCGCCGATCCTCGGGAATGTCGTGGACGACCCGACAGGCGGTCACGGCGTCGAAGCGGCCGTCGGCGAAGGGGAGGCGGGAGGCGTCGCCGGCGACGGGCGATACATCGACGCCCGCGCGGGCACCGTTTTGCCGCGCCAACGCCGGGCCGTTGCCGAGGATCACCCGGTCGTCGAAGGTGTCGAGGCCGACCACCGTACAGCCGTCTGGCAGGTGGGGCGCCAGGCCGACCAGCGACCGGCCGGAGCCACAGCCCACGTCGAGGTGGCGGTCGATATCGTCGAGCGGAAGCACCGACGCCAGCCCGTCGTATTTCGCGCGGTCGAGCGCCCACGGGGGCGGCGTGAGGAGGCGACGGGCGGCGTCGCCGCCGCGGTAGGCCGCACCGAGGCCGACGGCGACTGCGGCGAGTCGGACGAGCCGACGACCACGCCGAACGACCGCGGCCGCCGCGCAGATCAGCAGCGCCGAGAGCGCGATCCGTGACAGCCGCTCGCGCCAGTGGTAGACGCCGAAAAAGTAGGTCGGTCGGAGTCGCATCACTCACAGTGTGGCCGCGCCGTGGGATGTAGCTGACGGGGGGATCGAACCCCTTTTCGCACCGCCGGGCGACCGCCCAGTATGACTCTCGGTCCCACCGACCGCGTCCGCAACGTCGACCGCTCCAGCATCCGTTATATGTTCGACATCGCGGAGGGGATGGACGGGGACCTCGTTCGACTCGAAGTGGGTGTCCCCGATTTCGAGACGCCGGAGGCGGTCACCGAGGCGGCCTGTGAGGCGGCGCGTGCCGGCCACACCAGCTACACCACCAACGCCGGCCTCCCGGCGCTTCGCGACGCGATCACCGCCCACATGGACGACGACTACGGCGTCCGGGTCGACGCCGACGAGATCATGGTCTCGATCGGCGGGATGGAGGCGCTTCACCTCGCCGCCGTGAGCACCGTCTCGCCCGGCGAGGAGGTGGTCTTCCCGACGCCGGGCTTCCCGAACTACTGGGTACAGGCACGGCTGGCCGACGGCGTCCCCCGTCCGGTCCCCATGCCCGCCGCGGATGGCTTCGCCCTCGACGCCGACCGCCTCGTCGACGCCATCGGTCCCGACACCGCTCTGGTGATCCTCTGTTCGCCCAACAACCCAACGGGGCGGACGTTCGACCCCGCGGCCGTGCGAACCGTCGTCGACGCCGCCGCCGAGAACGACGCCTACGTCGTCGCCGACGAAGTGTACCTCGGCCTCACCTACGACCGCGACCCCACGAGCGTCGCCGCCATGACCGGCAACCCCGAGAACGTCCTCACGGTCAACTCCTGTTCGAAGCGTTACGCCATGACGGGGTGGCGCGTTGGCTGGCTCGCAGGGACGACGGATATAATCGATCAGGCGACGAAAGTCAGCGAGTCGACCACGTCGTGTGCGCCGAGCGTGAGCCAACACGCCGCTATCGCCGCCCTCACCGACGGTGACGACGCGGCCGCCGAGATGTACGACGCCTTCCGCGAACGCCGCGACTACGTGGTCGACCGCGTCGCCGACATCGACGGGCTGACCGGCCCCCGGCCGGAGGGCGCCTTCTACGCCTTCCTCGACCCCGATTTGCCGGGTTCGAGTCTCGAGATGGCCGAACACCTCCTCCGGGAGTACGGCGTCGTCCTCGCCCCCGGCGACGGATTCGGCGACGTCGGCGAGGGCTGGCTCCGCCTGAGCTTCGCCAACAGTCTCGACCGCCTGGAAGAAGGCTTCGATCGCATCGAACGCGCCATCGCGGACGCGTAGGCCGCGACGGGTTCTTTGCCCGATGGGTGATACCAGTCCTTATGTCCCTCCGGGTGCGCCTCGGCCGCTCGCCCCCGCCGCGGCTCGTCGACTGGTCGCTGTTCGCGCTGGTCGGCCTCGCCGTCGCCACCGGGATCACGAGCTTCTGGGTCGGCCACCCATCCGGCGCGGCGCTGTTCTGGATTCACGCCGTCGCCGGCCTCTCGATCCCCCCGCTTCTCGCCCTCAAATTCCGTCGCGTCGCCGGGCGGGTCCGCGACCGGCGGGCGTGGGACCACGCGACACCGCTCTCGATTCTCCTCGCAGCCGTCGCCGTCGCCGCCGCGGGCACGGGTGTCGCGTGGGCCGTCGGCGTCACCGTCCCGCTCGGGTTCTGGACCCTCCTCAACCTCCACATCCTGTTCGGCTTGCTGCTCGTTCCCGTCCTGCTCGTCCACCTGCGCGCCCGCTACCGCCCGCTCCGCCGCGTCGACGTGCGCGAGCGACGGGTGGCGCTCCAGTACGCGGGCCTCGTCGCCGCCGCGGGGGTCACCTCGGCGCTCCTGCGGTGGTTGGCGGCCCGACTCGGAACGCCCGCGGCGACCCGCCGATTCACCGGGTCACGGGCGCTCGACGCCGACGCCGACCTGCCCGTCACCAGCTGGGTCGCGGACGACCCCGACCCCGTCGACCCGGCGACCTGGACGCTCTCGGTCGATGGACTGGTCGCCCGACCGCTCGAACTGGAGCTCGACGACCTCGATGCGACGGCCGAGCGCCGGGCGCTGCTCGACTGTACGAGCGGCTGGTACGCCGAACGAGACTGGCGCGGGGTCAGGCTCGGCGGCCTGCTCGACGAGGCAGGGGTCACGGACGACGCCGCGTGGGTCACCGTCCGCTCCGTGACGGGCTACCGGTGGAGCCTCCCGCTCGACGAGGCGAGAAACGCCCTGCTCGCCACCCACCTCTCCGGCGACCGACTCGATCACGGCCACGGCTACCCGATTCGGCTCGTCGCCCCCGATCGACGCGGCTTCCAGTGGGTGAAGTGGGTCGAAGCGGTCGAGGTCGGGCGCCGACCCGATCCGCGACGGTGGATCGACATCTTCGTCAGCGGTCTATGAGGTCGCCGCTTCGGATCGCCCGCTCGGCGTCGTCGAGTGCCGCCGCCGCGTCGAACTCGCGGACGATCCGTTCGAGTTCCGCACGGTCCGCACCCGCCAACTCCCGGGCGTGGGCGGTGACGTTCGGTATCGCACGCAGGATGTTGTCGACGATGGGCACGTCCGCCACCTGCGCGGATCGGGAGAGCGGGTTCAGGTCGACGACGAGTTCCACCTTGCCGAGGGCCGCGAGCGCCGCGGCCCGGTCGCCGTCCTCCAAGGGGACGAGCACCACGTCGGCGTCGGCGATGCCGTCGGCGTCGACTTTCGCCCGTTCGTGATCGAGATCAGGAATCCGCGCATCGGCGTCGAGCCCCTTCACTTCGCTCGCGCCGTGGTCACGGAGGTGGTCTGCGATGGCGGCCATCCGCTCGTCGGTCCGGCTGAACAGGTTCACCTCCAGGTCGGCGCCGACGGACGCCGCGAGGGCGACGAGTTCGTCGGGCACCAGGGCCGCAGCGTTCCCGTTGACCGAGATGACGGGATGGCGAGCGAGCAGGAGGTGGGCGGCGGCCGCCCGCGCCGCCGCGTCCGCCGAGGGGAGCGTCCGCTCTCCGAGCAGGTAGTCGAACGCCTCGCCCCGTCCCTCGGCGATGAGGCCCTGCTTGCTCGTGATGCCGGCCTCGACGCCCGCCTCGATGCGGTGGCGCGTCACCAGCGAGTCGTGGCGGGGGTGGGTCGCCGGAATGTCGTCGCCCTCGGCCATATCGCGTCGGTAGCCGTGACGGGTAAAAAACGCCCCGATCAGCCCCGGAGGTGCGCGCCGGCGGCACACGTCCGACACGCCTCGGCGTCGAAGCCGGCGTCCGTGAGGCCCGAATCGAGCGCGAAGACCGTCTCCCCGAGCATGACCATCGACGCCTCGCCTCCGGCGTCGACGACGGCGTCGACGACCTCGCGCACCCGATCGGTGAGCAAGCCGGCGTCGCGGGCGAAGCGCCGCGATTCGTCGACGAGCGTTGCGAGCGTCGGCCGGTCGATCAGCCGGGAAAGCGCCGCGTCGCCCGCGGCGACGAGGGGGTCGGTGTCGCCCGCCAACACCGACGCCGTCGAGAGGTCACCGAAGGTGACGTACTCGACGCGAGGGGCCGCGGGCACGCCGTCGAGGCGGCCGTACGCCGGCGCGCCGGGATCGAGCCGGATCGGGAGGCCGCCCCGAGCCTGTGCCACCACGTCGCCGAGGCCAGTCCCCGCCTCTACCTCCGCGCGGTGGGCAAGCGTCACGAGGTCGTTCGCCGAGCGGTCACGGTCGAAGCGGGCGTTGGCTGCCAGCGCCGTCCCGAGCGCCATCGCCCCGGAGACGCCGAAGCCCGTCCCCAGAGGCAGGTCGCTCTCCGCGACGACCCGCGCCCGGTCGGCCACGCCCAGCCGGTCGAGCACCGTCTCGACCGGCGGCATCGTGATTGGCTCGCCGTCGAGGACGGCGCCCGGGTCGCCCGTCGCGCTGACGGTCACGTCCACGCCGTCGGTGAGGGTGAGGCCGGCGCCGCGCGACCCCGCCCGCGCCGGATCGTCGTCCGGGCAAGGGCTGAAAAAGCCGGTGACGTGGCCGGGGACGAACGCGGTGGCGTCGTCGCCCCGTGACTCCTCGCTCATGTCTTCGAGACTGGCAGGGAGTCGTTAAGCCCTGTCGAAACTGCGCGGGCGGCCCTGCAGGCCACCATTAATAACCGATAGCGCCGACAGGTTGGTGTATGTCGGTCGACGACGGCGGCTTCTCGGCCATCGAACTGCGCGGGAATCGGTACACCGTCGAGCAGTCGCTCATCCGCAACAAGTACGCGGCGTACGACGAGAACGGCACCCTCGTCCTCCGGGCGAAACAGAAACTGTTCAAACTGAAAGAGGAGTTCCCCTTCGTCGACGCCGACGGGAACGAAGTGTTCACCGTCAAGGCCGGTGGGGTTCTCGACATCGCCGGGAACTACGCTATCGTCGACGCCGAGACCGGCAAGCGGGTGGCGATCCTCGACAACGATTATTCCCTCCTCCGGGACACCTGGACGATTCGTGACGGCGAGACGGAGGCGGCGTTAGCGAAGATCACCTCGCGCGGGGCCGTGGTGACGCTCGCGCGGAACCTCCTTCCGTTCGGCGAACTCATCCCGCATAAGTACGAAATCACCGACGCCCAGGGTGGACACGTCGGACGCATCGACGGCCAACTCTCCCTGCGGGACACGTACGACATCACTATCGACGACGCCGGCGACGTTCCGCGGGACGCCGTCGTCGTCGCGGCGATGGTCATCGACGCGATTCAGGGAAACTAGCGGTTACGGGCTCAGTCGCTGCCGGTCGCGTGGGAACACGGTCGTTCCGTTGCACTCCACTCCCTGCACCCACGCTCCCGGACCGCGTCGCCCTATGGGCTCAGTCGCTGCCGGTCGCGTGGGAAGATGACGGCCTCCCGAATGTTCCCCAAGTCGAGCATCGTCATCACCAGCCGTTCGACGCCGTAGGCCCACCCGGCGTGGGGCGGCATCCCGTATTTGAACATCTTCGTGTAGTAGTCGAACTGCGCGGGGTCGAGTCCCTGCTGTTCGAAGCCGGCGACGAGTTCGTCGTAGCGGTGTTCGCGCTGCCCGCCCGAAACGAGTTCCATCCGCGGGTGCATCAGATCGAACCCCTTCGACAGCTGCGGGTCGTCGTCGTAATCCTGGATGTAGAACGGCTTGATCTCGGATGGCCAGTCGGTGATGAAGTAGTGGCCGCCGACGTCGTCGCCGAGGGCCTTCTCGGCCTCGGTCGGCAGGTCGTCGCCCCACACCAACTGCTCGTCGAGTGCGCCCGTCGCGTTGATGCGCTCGATGGCCTCCTCGTAGGTGAGCCGGGGGAAGTCGGCGTCCGGAACCGCGAAGTCGTCGTAGCCGAGACGTTCCAGTTCCTCGGCGCAGTTCTCGGCGACGCCCTCGTAGGCCGCCTTGAGCGTCCCCTCGCACACGTCCATCGCCTCGTGGTGGTCGACGAAGGCCGACTCGAAGTCGATCATCGTCGCCTCGTTGAGGTGGCGGGGCGTGTTGTGCTCCTCCGCGCGGAAGATGGGGCCGATTTCGAAGACCCGTTCCAGCCCGCTGCCGACCATCAGCTGTTTGAACAGCTGTGGCGACTGGTTCATGAACGCCTCCTTGCCGAAGTAGGTGATCGGGAAGAGCTCGGTGCCGCCCTCGGTCCCGGTGGCGACGATTTTCGGCGTGTTGATCTCCGTCGAGCCGACCGAGCGGAAGTACTCCCGCACCGAGCGCAGGATCTCGCTCCGGATCTCGAAGATGGCTTTCACTTCGGGCTTGCGGAGGTCGAGCGTCCGGTTGTCGAGCCGGGTCGGGAGTTCGGCGTCGACTTTCCCCGAGGGGTCGAGCGGGAGTTCGGGGTCGGCCTCGGCCAACACGTCGACCGAGTCGGGCACCATCTCGAGCCCCGTGGGCGCGCGCGATTCCTCCTCGACCGCGCCGGTGACGGCGACGACGCTCTCGCGGTGGACGCCCAGCCCCGTCTCGACGAGGTCCTCGTCCATCTCGTCTTTCTCGAATTTGACCTGGAGTTTGCCGGTCTTGTCCCGAAGGATCAGGAAGGCGATGCCGCCGAGGTCCCGGATCTCGTGGACCCAGCCGGCGACCGTCGCCGTCTCTCCGGCGACGACGTCGGCCGTGTGGGTTCGGTGTTCCATACCCGTTCGTGTGTATCGCGCGTCTTAAACGCGCCCGTTTCCGATCAGACGCGGTACTCCCCGATCACGTCCTCGTCGAGGTGGACGCCCAGTCCCGGTTCCTCCGGCAGCGCGATCCGGCCGTCCTCGATTTCGGGCGGCGTCTTGAAGAGCGGTTCGTACACCTCGAAATCCGTCGGATCGAACTCCAACCACTCACAGGCGGGCGACGCCGCCATCACGTGCATCGTCGCCGCGAGGCCGACGCCCGTGGTGAAACAGTGGGGCGTACAGACCGTGTTGTACGTCTCCGCGAGCCCGCAGATTTTCTTCGCCTCGGTGATGCCGCCACAGCGCATCACGTCCGGCATCGCGTAGTCGACGGCGTCCGCCTCGAACAGGTCGTGAAAGCCCCACTTCGTATACTCGTTCTCTCCGGACGCGATGGGGACGGAGAGCTCCTCGCGCAGGGCGGTAAGGCCGTCAACGTCGTACGGGCTGAGGGGCTCCTCGTACCAGTAGACGTCGTACTCCTCCAACATTCGCCCGACACGACGGGCCTCGGGGCGGTCGTACCCACAGTTCATGTCGACCATCAGTGCCGCGTCGCCGATGGCGTCGCGCATCGCCGCCACCCGTTCCTCGTCGGCGCCGATACCGCGGCCGAGGTGGGTCTTCACGCCCGCGAACCCGCGGTCGACGTACGACCGCGCGCGCTCGGCCATCGTCTCGGGGTCCTGCCAGAACAGGTCGCTCGCGTACGGTTTCAGCGACCCCTCTATCGGCCCGCCGAGCAGCCGGTAGACGGGGACGCCGTGGTGTTTGCCCGCGATGTCCCAGAGAGCGATATCGACGCCGCTGGCGGCCGAGAGGCCCTGTCCCTTCCGATCTTTGTACACCGTGTCGGTCACCATCGACTGCCAGTGCCGCTCGATGTCGAGGGGGTCCTCTCCGATCAGCAGCGGCGCGTACTTCTCCTCGACGATGCGCTCGACGATGTACGACTCGGGCCCCACACCCTCGCCGATGCCCGTGATCCCCGCGTCCGTCTCGACGACGACGAACGCCGCCCCTCGGGCGGACATCGAGCGGTCACGGGAGACGCCCAGCGGTCGGGAAAGCGGGACTTCGATCCGTTCGACGCGTACGTCGGTTATCTCCATCGTCCGCGCTTCGGCGGGTGAGGAAAAAAACCCCGTGGCGGCCAGTGGCGTTCCGGATCGGCGGAGACAGCAACAGCTACTTCCGTCCGGTTCGACAGTAGAACGTACGAACGCTGTACGTTCGTTCCCGGCGGAGCGCGCAATCGGTGCGCCACCGGTCGCGAGGCGTCGCGCGGGAACCCACGTTCGGCGGGGGAAGAAATCACGGGAATGACAGAGGAATCGGACGAGGGGGCGAACGACTCACTGAACGAGCTGTTCGAGATTCTCAGCCACGAGTACCGCCGGTATATCCTGTGGGTCCTCGCCGACCCGGAGCGACGAACCGAGGGCGGACTCGGCGCCATCCTCCGCACCGAGGACGGTGAGGAGCCGGACCTCCTCGAACTCGAACTCCGCCACAACCACCTCCCCAAACTAGACGACTACGACCTCGTCGACTGGGACCCGTCGACGGAGACGCTCACGCGCGGCTCACGGTTTGCGGAGGTCGAACCCTTCCTCGATGTCGTCGACGAGAGTCGGGACGACATCTTCTGAGCGAAATCACACCCCACCGCGGCGTGGGTATGACTACGCCGCACCCACCCCCGCTTGCCACGAGCGTTTATATATCATGCCGAGGCCACTCCACCCTGGAATGAGGGACCTCGACTCGACGCTTCGCTGGCCGCTCGAAACGGATGGCTGGGCACACACCGTCCTCGTCGGCGCATTACTCGTCGCAACCGTGCCACTCGTGGTTCCTGGCGTCCTCCTCGCGGGGTACGCCGTCCGTCTGCTTCGGGCGGAGGCGGGATCGCTACCGGCGTTTACCGACCTCCAATCGCTCACCCGGACGGGGCTGCGGGCCACAGGCGTCGTCGCCGCGTACCACCTCCCCGCGGCGGCGCCGATCGCGGCTGGGGCGGCCGGCCTAACCTCGGCGTACGCCGGGTGGCGGACGGCCCTGCTCGTTCGACCGACGAGCGTCCTCGGGGCGGTCGATCCGACTAGCCTGACCGCCGCCGCCGTCGCCGCAGTCGCGGGAATGGCGCTTCTCCCCGTCTGTGGCTACGCCGCGACCGTCGCGGTGACCGCGTACGCGACGAGCGACGACGTGGCCGAGGCGTTCGCGTTCGGTCGGATCGGTCGGCGGGTGCGCTCGATGGCGACACTCCGGGCGTGGCTCCGAGCGTCGCTCGTCGCCGTCGGTGCGGGCGTCTGCGCCGCCGTCCTCGGCACCGTCGCCACGGCGGTCCCAGGGGTCGGCGCCCTCCTCGTCGCGGCCGTCCAGTTCTACGGCGGCCTCGTCGCCGCCGCCGTCTGGAACGCGGCGCGGCCGGCGGAGGGGGCGACCGTCGACGCTCCGTGCGCCGCCGAGTCGACCGGCGCCGATCCGGCTTGACCCACTTCGTACCGTCGTAGCGACCCACCGGTGATGACTTACAATAAACACTATCAGTCGCCAGCGTGCGCGTCGTTCACGCCCTCGACCGTCTCGCGGACGGCCGCACAGCCCTCGTCGTGGAGCAAGTCGCCGACGACCACCACGTCGGCGTACTGCCCCATCCGGTAGGCGGTGTCGTAGTCGCCGACGCCGCCGCCATAAAAGAGCGTGGACTCGTCGAGAGCGTCGGCTGCGGCCTGCACCGTCTCCGGATCGCCGAGCGTCCCCGAGTACTCGATGTAGATGATCTCCTGTCCGAACAGTTTCTCGGCGACCGCGGCGTACGCGGCCACGTCGTCCGGCGACTGGTCGCAGTTCGCGTCGGTGTACTCCGCCACCGACGAGTCCGGGTTGAGCACGATGTACGCCTCCGTGTGCGTGCGACTCCAGTCGAGACCGTTCTCGATTCGCACCCACTCCTTGTGCGCGCCGGTGACCCAGAAACTGTCGCCAGCGTTGAACACCGTCGGAATCAGGTAGCCGTCGAGAGCGTCGTCGTCGATGACGACTGCCGGGTTCGACGGCTCTTGGTACAGCGGGACGCCGTACTTGCTGCAGGCCTCGACGACCGTCTCCATTTTCTCTCTGGTCATCCCGGTCGTTCCACCGATCTCGATCGCGTCGGTACCGGTGGCACAGACGTCCTCGAAGGTCTCGCCGTCCACGAGTTCCTTGTCGGGGTCAACCTTGAGGACGTGATCCCAGTCGTCCCACGGCGCGGTCATTGGGACACTCTACTCCCCGGCGTCGATAAAAAGGGTCCGACTCGCGCGTCGGAGTCCCGGGTCGGACGACCTCCGCAGTCATACGGTTTAGTGTAAGTCATTACCGGTGGGTCGCCGACCCGTCCTGGCGACCCACCGGTGAACAGTTACACTAATCCGTATCAGTCCGCGTCGGCCTGCCAGTTCCGCACCGTGTCCGGCCCGACGCCGTCGATTTCGTCCGCGAGCGAGTCGGGTTCGGCCGACTTCAACCCGGCCACGTCCTCGACACCCGCATCCTTCAGCTTTGCCGCCGTCTTCTCGCCGATGCCGTCGATGGCCTCCAGTTCCGTCCCCGCCTGCCTGGCCTGATACTCGCGGTAGTTACAGATCGGACATCCCAGTTCCCACGGCTCGCGGTCCTCCTCGTAGGTGATGCGGATGCCCGGCAGGCCGTGTTCCTCGCACGTCTCGTCGGTGAGTTCGGCCTCGCCCCGACGGGGCATGGGGAGCGAGTAATCACAGTCGGGGTAGCGCGTACAACCGACGAGCCGACCACCCGATCGGAGCCGCTTGATCGCGAGTTCGCCGCCCGCCGCCTCGCCGCACTCGGGGCAGGCACCGACGATCAGGTCGGGTTCCTTCTCCGCGGCCTCGGCCGCACACAGCGGACAGCCGTGGACGAACGTCTTGCGGCCGGCGAGCATCTTCACGTCCGCGAGGCCGTGGTCCGGACACGTCTCGTCCAGCAGAATCGGCTTGCCGGTCGAGGGCAGCGGAAGCGTGAAGGTGCAGTCGGGGTAGCCGTCACAGCCGACGAAGTAGGAGCCGTGGCGACTCCGCCGGATCACCAAGTCGTGATCCGATTCGGGACACGGTCCCACGGTCTTGTCGGCTTTCAGCGAGTCGCGGAGGTGGTCGCCCAGCGCCTCCCGCGACTCGGTGAGGCGCTCGAATACGCGTTCGAGCATCTCGCGTGACTCGTCGGTCACGTCCTCCAGTGTCGCCTCGCCACGGGCGATAGCCTGCATATCCGCCTCCAACTGCGCGGTCATCGCCTCGGTGACGATGAGGTCCGCGAACTCCTCGGACGCCTCGACGACGCCGCGGGCGAGACGGGTCGGCCGCGGCGGGTCGCCCTCGATGTACCCCCGGTCGTAGAGTTTCTGAATCACGTCGTGGCGGGTCGCCTTCGTCCCGATACCCATGTCTTCCATCGTCTCGATGAGCCGCGACTGGCCGTACCGGCGGGGCGGCTGGGTCCGTTTGGCCTCCAGTCGCGTCTCGGTCACCGCGAGTTCCTCGCCCTCCGTCACGTCGGGGACGTAGTTCTCGGTCGTCGAGCGGTAGGGGTAGACGGCGTGGTAGCCCGGATCGACTAGCCGCTTGCCGTTCGCCTTGAGCGAGGGGTCCATCTCCTCGCCGCTGACCGTCGCCACGACGCGCAGGTGTTCCCACGTCGCCGCGTCGGCGACGGTGGCGAGAAAGCGCCGCACGACGAGTTCGTACACTTCCCACTCGTCCTCGGAGAGATCAGAGGGCGAGGGGAGTTCGTCGGTCGGGTGGATCGGCGGGTGGTCGGTCGTTTCCTCGTCGCCGGCCGTCGGCGTGATGTCGTCGGCGTCGAGGAGGGAGGCGGCGTCGTCACCGAAGCGGGGGCCGGCCGCGAGGGCGTCGAGCAGGTCCCGGGGCTCCAGATCCTCGGGGTAGACCGTGTTGTCCGTCCGCGGGTAGGTGATGTAGCCCGCGGTGTAGAGGTCCTCCGCGATGCTCATGGCGCGCTGTGCGGAGTAGCCGACCCCGCTCGCGGCGCGGATGAACTGCGTCGTGTTGAACGGCGCCGGCGGGTCGTCGGTGCGGGTGCGTCGGCGTACCTCCTCGACCGTCGCGGACGACGCCGCGGAGAGCACGTCGTAGACGGCCTCGGCCGTCTCCTCGTCCCAGACGCGGTCCGCCTCCGTGTCGTCCTCGTCGAGGTAGAAGTAGCCCGCCTCGAACGTCTCGTCGTCTTTCGTGAGGTCGGCGAACAGTTCCCAGTAGTCCTCGGGGTCGAACGCGTCGATTTCGCGCTCTCGGTCGACGATCAGCTTGAGCGTCGGCCCCTGGACCCGGCCGACGGAGATGAAGTCGTCGCCGAGTTGGCGGGCCGAGAGGGAGAGAAAGCGGGTGAGCGACGCCCCCCACATCAGGTCGACGATCTGTCGGGCTTCGCCCGCGGCAGCGAGATCGAAATCGAGGTCGTCGGGGTCGGCGAAGGCCTCCGTCACCTCGCGGTCGGTGATCGAGGAGAAGCGCACGCGGTCGATGGGTGCCTCCTCGTTCACCTCGCGGACGAGTTCGTACGCCTCCTTGCCGATCAACTCCCCCTCGCGGTCGTAGTCGGTGGCGATGTGGACGTGCGAGGCGTTGCGCGCCAGTCGCCGCAGGGCGGCGACGATGTTCTCCTGGGTCGGCCGTTTCTCCACCTCGGCGGTGACGAGTTCGACGGGTTCCACGTCCCGCCAGTCGCTGTACTCGGGCGGGAAGTCGACGCCGACGACGTGGCCCGAGAGCCCGATACACCGCTTGCCGCCCCACTTGTAGACGTTGACGCCGTTGACGCGGTCGCTATCCGCGCTCCCGCCGCTCAGAATGTCGGCGATCCGGCGGGCGGCGTTGTCCTTCTCCGTGACGATCAGTTCGGGGCCGCGTTTCATCGCCGACTCGTAGGCCGACCACCCGCCTAAAGCTTTCGTGGCCGTAATCGCTGGACGTGAGTCGTGTGAACTGATCCCATGCCGGCGGCACGTCGGTCTCACCGGGCGACGTGGGCAGAAATCCGGGACCGATTCCGGCCCCGGCATAAATAGCTTATACGATTAAGCTACAGACGGATGCGGTCACGGGCCTTTCGTTCGGCCGTATGGTACAGAGATCCCGTGCCGACGATCACGATGTAGCTACGGAATCGAAATTCTACCTCCCCGCCAAAGTCACCCCGTCGTTCACGACCAGTCGGTTCGAGTCCCTCTGGGCGACGCTGTTCAGCCACCAAATCTAAGTCACCGGGAGAGCGGCGCGCCTCGGGTATAGTAGCCTTTGTAAGTCATTGCACACCTGATCGAACGCAGTCTGGCGATCAGGTGTGCAAACAGTTCCAAACGCTACTATAACTCGCCACACGGCCACCGCGACGGCGCCGGTTACGAGCATCGCAACGTAAATAATCCCCGGGCGTCTCGAAGTGCTTGATTGCGGGAGTCACCGCGATAAAAACTACTGCCCTACAGAACAATGGCCGATATCAAAGCGGTCGTCCGAGCCCGGCATCCCGACATAGTGCTCACGGAGACCGTCGCTCACGACCGAACTGCGAACGTCAAGTCGGTGTCGGAGGCGGGAACGGACCCGACATCGGGGAAATTCTTCTATCATATAAAGTCTTCGGATTTTTCCCGGTTCGAAGACGGGTTACGAGAGGATCGGACCGTCGGCGAGTTCGAACGAGTCATCGAAACCAGAGACGAGAGGGCGATCTACAGCTTCGAGTATACCGACGAAGCGAAGCTCCTCTCGCCGGTGATTTCGGCCGCCAATGGCGTCATCCTCGACATGGAAAACGATGGACGCGCGTGGGTGCTGACGGTGTGGATACCCGAGCGAACCGATCTGGTCCACCTCTGGGACTACGCACAACAGCACGACATCGACATCGAGTTACTGCGCGTAAACGAGTACGCCAGTTTGGGTGAGACGGATGCCGGGTTGACCGATAGCCAGCGGGAAGCGCTGCTCGTCGCGTGCGAGATGGGCTATTTCGAAGAGCCACGGAACGCGACGCTCGGCGATGTCGCCGCCGAGTTGGGTATCTCTCAGCCCGCGGCCAGTGGCCTCCTTCGACGCGGGATCAAGCGACTCGTCGTCTCGTCTCTGATGGACGACGGCCGATCGGAGTGACCGACGGCGACGGCGTGCAGTGGCGACGGGGGCGCGACCGTCGGGCGTGCCGTGCCGAACGAACGCGTTTATCAGCCGGCGGAAATTGGCAGGATGCATGGCCTCGGGGATTCACGTGCAGTTGGAACTCCGCGGCGTGGCCGACTGTCTCGCGGCCGCACTGGGCGAGGCGGCGTCGATCGATTCCGTTACGGTCGACCGCCACGCGTCGGGCAGTACCTGCGGTCGGCACTGGAGGAAAACGGTGTGGAGGACGACCACGTCGAGGCCATCATGGCCGAGGTGGTCGCACTCGAGCAGCCGGTGCTGGGCCGTTAATCGTCGAGTCGCTCGCGAAGCAGGCCGTTGACGGCGGCGGGGTCGGCGCTTCCGCCCGTCTTACTCATGACCTGCCCGACGAGGAAGTTGAGGGCGCCGCCCTCGCCAGCGTGGTAATCCTCGACGGCGTCGGGGTTTTCATCGATGGCCGCCTCGACGGCGGATTCGACGGCGTCGTCGCCCGCCTTCCCCAGACCCTCGCGCTCGACCACCTCGTCCGGACGCAGTCCTTCGTCGAGCATCGCCCGCAGGACCACCTCGCGGGCGTTTTTTTCGGTTATCTCGTCCGCGGCGACGAGTTCGATCAGGCGGGCGAACTCGTCGAGGCGATCCGTCACGTCGGTGATCCGCATGTCGCGGTAGTTGAGTTCGCCCAGCAGGTCGTCGGCCACCCACGTCGCCGCAAGATCGGGATCGAAGCGGTCGGCCACGTCCTCGAAGAAGTCCGCCACTTCCTTCGTCGACGTGAGCTTCGACGCCGCCTCGGTATCGAGGCCGTACGCCTCGCGGAAGCGCTCGCGGCGGGCGTCGGGGAGTTCGGGGATGGGGATGCGCTCTTTCCAGTCGGCCACCTGTAGCGGCGGGAGGTCGGCCTCCCGGAAGTAGCGGTAGTCCTTCTCCTCTTCTTTCGACCGCATGGAGACGGTGATGCCCCGCGACTCGTCCCAGTGACGGGTCTCCTGTTCGACCTCGCGGCCGCGCTTCACCGCGTTCTTCTGGCGGGTCACCTCGTAGGCCAGCGCCTTCTCCGCCCCCTTGTGACTGGAGATGTTTTTCACCTCCGTCCGGTTGGCCGCGGCGAGGGTCGAGTCGTCGACGACGCCGTCGTCGTCCATCTCGTCGGCGGGGACGAGGGAGATGTTGGCGTCGATGCGGAGGCTGCCGTCGCGCGAGGCGTCGAAGACGCCGAGATACTCGAGTACTTCCTCCAGTTTGGCGAGAAACGCCCGCACCTCGCCGGGACCGCGGAAGTCCGGGTCGGTGACGATCTCCATCAGCGGCGTGCCCGCGCGGTTGTAGTCGACCAGCGTGTGACTGGCCGTCTCGATGTTGCCGCCTTCGTGCTGGAGGCTCCCCGGGTCCTCTTCGAGGTGGGCGCGACCGATGCCGATGTCGCGGCGCTCGCCCTCGACGCCCACTTCGAGCGAGCCGTCGGCACAGATCGGCGCGTCGTACTGCGTGATCTGGAAGTTCTTCGGCAGGTCGGGGTAGTAGTAGTTCTTCCGGTGGAAGCGGGTGTCCTCGGCCACCTCGGCGTCGAGTGCCTTCCCGATCTTGACCGCCGCCTCGACGGCCGCCTCGTTGAGCACGGGAAGCGCCCCCGGCAAGCCGAGACAGACCGGGCAGGTCCGGGTGTTCGGTTCCTCGTCCTCGGCCGGTTCGGTCGAACAGCCACAGAAGATCTTCGTGTCGGTTTCGAGCTGGACGTGGACCTCCAGCCCGATGACGACCGCGAGATCACGTTGCTGGAGCGCCTGCGCAGTCATTACGCGGGCTTATACGGCCGGTGGCTAAAGGCTAACGGGACTGGGTGTCGTCCCACGTCACTTCCTCCACCTGCTCCGTCTCGCGCAGGATGAACGGGCCGATGGAGAGGGTGTGTTTCGTCACCGTCGCGATCCGAAGGACGTAGGCGAACAGGACGAGGAAAGGCAGGATCGCCACCGTCGACGTGAAGGCGACCACGGGAACGAGACCCAGCGACTGGGCCGTGGCGCCCGTGCGGTCGAAGAAGGCGACCATGCAGATCGTCACGAGGAGCGCGGGGAGGGCGGCCGCGAGGATGCCCCGCGAGAGATTGATGAGCTCCCACTGAAAGTACAGTGTTTTGAAGTGTTCGCGTGCCGGCCCGAACAGTTCGAGCGTATCGACCAGCGAGTCGAGCGCCGCCTCGGCGTCGTCGTCGAGAGCGTCGTGATCCGCGCGGATGCGCTGGGCGGTGAATATCTTCCACGAGTAATTGAAGTTCAGTGCCGCCGAGAGCACGTCGAACTCGCCGAACTGCGCGCCGTCGAGGTCGTCGGTGACGCTCTCGGCGTTCCCGATCAGACTCCCCGTGAGGTCCGTGACCGCCGCGTGGGCGGGGTGGCCTTCGTCCACGGCGTCCCGAAGGTTGGCGGCACGCCGACCGGCCATCTGCACGAGCGCCCGCAGGAACTGCGAGGGCCGGGCGGGACTGACCGGCGCCTCGATGAGTTCGGCGGCATCCTCGCGAAATTCGAGGGCGCCCGCCATCCGCTCGCGCTGGTCGCCTACCGCGCCGAGTTCCTGCGAGAGCACGAGCTGGTTCAGCGTCAACACCAGCGTGACGCCGGTGATGGTGGCGGTGAGGAAGCCCTGAAAGAGCGTGTCGATCGAGTCGGTGGTGCGGAGCGTATTCTCGGCGGCCGGGAGGGACACCCCCACCGCGACCAACACCGCAACCACCACGAGGAACAGCCCCGCGACGACGAGACGACGGTCGGCCTCGAGCAGCAACCAGAGCTTCGTTCGGCTCTCGGCGGCGCGGGCGCGCAACCGATCGCTCGGTTGGGCGTCGTCCCCGTCGACGTCGGTCATGTGCTGTCTGGATCGGGGCGACGCAAAAACCTCCCGACGACCACTTCGACCGCAGATATAGGTTCTCGGGCCACGGGGGGCCACTATGGACTTCGACGCGCCACCCGAACACGCGCTGATCCGGTCGAGGGCCGAGGCGTCGCGTCCGAGTACGGCCCCGAGTACTGGCGCGAGCGTCTCGTCGCTCCAAGCCCTCGCCGTCTGGTGGAACCGATGCCGGAGTTAACGCGACCCCACATGGCGGGTGAAGTTTAATACAGAAACCCGAGCGTACGATAACCGCCATGGAGACACAATCGCTCTCCGCCCTCACCCCGTCCGAACGGGCGGTCGTTTTGGACCGAGACGCCGGAATCGATGAAATCCGCGACGACGTGCGGGCCATCGTCGAGGAGGTTCGGACCGACGGCGACGACGCGCTTCGTGAGTTCAGTCGCAAGTTCGACGGCGTCGATGTCGACGAATTCGACATCACGAATGCGACCGAACGGGCGGCGTCGAACGTCGATCCGGAGATACGCGAGGCCATCGAGGCGGCCGCAGAGCGAATCCGGGCGTTCCACGAGCGTCAGGTTCGGACCGACTGGACCGACTCGTTCGACGGATCGATTCTCGGCCGCCAGTTTCGACCGATTCGGCGCGTCGGGGCGTACGTTCCCGGCGGCAGTGCGGCGTACCCCTCGACGGCACTCATGACCGTCGTCCCCGCGAAAGTGGCGGGCGTCGAGGAAGTCGTCGTGGTGACGCCGCCGGCGGACGAACTGAACCCGGTGACGCTCGCGGCTATCGGACTCGCCGGTGCCGACGAAGTGTACGGCGTCGGCGGGGCTCAGGCCATCGGGGCGCTCGCTCACGGGACGGGGACGATACCGGCCGTCGAAAAGATCGTCGGACCGGGGAATCGATGGGTCGCCGCGGCGAAAGCCGAGGTCAGAGGTGACGTGGCGATCGACATGATAGCCGGGCCGACGGAGGTGTTAGTCGTCGCCGACGGGACGGCGACCCCCCGTTACGTCGCCGCGGAACTCGTCGGGCAGGCCGAACACGACCCCCACTCGTCGGCCGTCGCGGTGACGCCGGACGAAACGCTCGCTCAGGATGTCGTCGCGGAAGTCGAGCGCCAAGCCCCGGAACGTGACCGGACGGACGTCATCGAGGAGGCGTTAGCAAACGAGAGTAGCGGCGTCTTCGTCGCCGATTCGATGGCCGACGCCACGGCGTTCGCCGAGGAGTACGCCGTCGAACACCTTGTGGTGATGACCGCAGACGACGACGAGACGCTCGACCACATCGACAGCGCCGGGAGCGTCTTCGTCGGCGAGTACAGTCCCGTCGCCGCCGGCGACTACGCCAGTGGCACGAACCACGTCCTGCCGACATCGCAGTCCGCCAGGACGACGGGCGGCCTCTCGGTGGACAGTTTCGTCCGTTCACGAACGGTCCAGCGACTCGACGGCGACGTACTCGATTCGATTTCCGACACCATCGTCACGCTGGCCGAACTGGAGGGCCTCGAGGCTCACGCCGAAAGCGTCCGCACCCGCTTCGAGTGACGACTCCGTGTCGCCCCGGTCCGCCGGAGAACGGCCCCACCCTCCATTCGGTGTCACTGAATTATTACGCTCTGGAGCAAGCCCCAGTGTATGATCGGACTGGATCAGTTCCGACTCGACGGAGAGACGGCAATCGTCACGGGCGCGAGCCGCGGCATCGGCCGCGCACTCGCGGAAGCGCTGGCGGAAGCGGGCGCGAACGTGTGCGTCGTGAGCAGAAGCGAAGCCGACGGGCAACGGGCAGCGGACGAGATCGCGGATGCGACGGGCGTCGAAACGCTGGCCGTCCGGGCGGACGTCACCGACGAGAGCGCCGTCGAGGCGATGGTCGAAGCGACGCTCGACACGTTCGGCGCTATCGACGTACTGGTGAACAACGCCGGCATCGCCCGCACGGCACCGGCCCACGAGATGTCGCTGGAGACGTGGAACGAGGTCCTCCGGACGAACCTGACGGGCGTGTTCCTCTGTACGAAACACGCCGGACGGGCGATGATAGAGGGCGACGGCGGCAACGTCATCAACATGGCCTCGATGTCCGCTTTCGTCGCCAACTACCCGCAGGAGGAGGTCGTCTACCACGCCTCGAAGGGCGGCGTCGTCTCCTTCACGCGGCAACTCGCCTCCGAATGGGCCGGATACGACATCCGGGCGAACGCGCTCGCGCCGGGGTACATCCGGACCGAGATGATAGACGAACTGCTCGCCGAGAACCCCGACATGGAGGAGGCGTGGCTGTCGGAGATGCTCATGGAAGAGATGGCCCCGCCCGAGGACCTCGGGGGAACCGTCGTCTATCTCGCGTCGGAGGCGTCGTCCTACATGACAGGCGAGACGATAGTCATCGACGGCGGCTACACCGTCAGATGAGCGCCGGTCGTGTTCCCGTTCGGCCCCGTCGCTTCCGACGGCAGTCGCATATATCGCCCTCCGTACCCCGGAATAGCTTGATGACCCCGTCGTCGAGAACACCGTGTATGGACGACTCGTTTCCGGAGGGTCCGGCGTGACCCGTACGTTCAACGCTCCGAGCGCGTACGTTCAGGGACGCGACGTTCTCGACGACGTCGGGACGCACCTCCCGTTCGAGGGCGATAGGGCGGTCCTGATAGCCGACGAAACGGTGATGAACATCGTCGCCGACCCACTCGTCGCGAGCCTCGACGCCGAGGGATTCTCCGTCGACCACGTCACGTTTCGGGGGTCGTGTACGCCCGCCGAAATCGACCGCATCGCGGCGCACGCTCGCGATGTGGACGTCGTCGTCGGCGCCGGCGGCGGCCGCGCACTCGACACGGCGAAGGCCGTCCGGAGCGACGTCGGTGCCCGACTGGTCACGGTCCCGACCATCGCCTCGACGGACGCACCGACGAGCAGTCTCTCGGTACTCTACACGGAAGACGACGAGTTCGACGACTTTCGGTTCCACGGCGTGAACCCCGACCTCGTGGTGGTCGACACCGCAGTCGTCGCCGGCGCTCCGACGCGCTTTCTCCGGTCGGGGATGGCCGACGCCGTCGCGACGTGGTTCGAAGCGGACGCGGCGTATCGGGCCGACGCCACGAACGTCTTCGACGGCCGCTCGACACGAACCGCCCACGCCATCGCACGGACGTGTTACGACACGATTCGGGAACACGGCCGCGGAGCCGTTGCCGCCGTCGAACGCGACGCCGTCACGGAGAGCGTCGACGCCGTCGTCGAGGCCAACACGCTCATGAGCGGACTCGGCTTCGAGAGCGGGGGGCTCGCGGCCGCCCACTCCGTTCACGACGGCCTCACGCGCGTCGAACCCACACACCACGCGACCCACGGCGAGAAGGTCAACGTCGGAACGCTCACGCAACTCGTCCTCGAAGGCCGTGAGACCCACACGATTCACGAGTTGATCGACTTCTCGCTCGACGTGGGGCTACCGGTGACGTTGGCCGACGTTGGCCTCGATGCGCCGACGGACGACCAACTGCGAACGATTGCGGAGGCGACGTGCGAACCGTTCGAGACGATTCACAACGAACCGTTCGAGGTGACGCCCGCCGCGGTGAGAGACGCACTCGTGACTGTGGACGAACTCGCACGGAAGCGAAAGCGTCGAGACGAGCGTCGTTGACGCCCGGACCCGTCGGCTGCTATCCCGCCGACGGAGGCCTCTCCGACACGAAAAGGTCGTCCGCTCGCCGTTCGGCTAGGCCTGCATCATCTCGCTGACCTTGCTTTCCCACTTGGATTGGTACTCGACGACGAGATCGAGCGGCACGGTTATCATCCGGTTGAACTGCTCTTCGCTGGTGGGGAAGGCGACTGACTCCTTCATCCAGCCGGGGATCTCCGCCTCGGGGTGAAGCGGTGCGACACCGAGGTTCTCGGCCCACGGGCCGAGGTTCTTGGCGGCGGCGGCGGTGTTGATGAACTTCTGTCCCCAGTAGACGTACTTCTCGTCCTGGTTCGTGGGGATCCACATCGTGTCGCGGCCCGCCCGTGCGCCTTCCTCGGGGATGGTGTACTCGACGGGTGCGCCCTCGTCTTGGGCGTTGATGATGTTCGCCGGAAGCATCACGGCCATCGAAACTTCGCCCTGCCGGAGGTTCTGCGTGAGGTGGGAGTCGTCGCCGATC
The DNA here is from genome assembly GCF_000427685.1 of Haloplanus natans DSM 17983. Classification (NCBI taxonomy): domain Archaea; kingdom Methanobacteriati; phylum Methanobacteriota; class Halobacteria; order Halobacteriales; family Haloferacaceae; genus Haloplanus; species Haloplanus natans. Next base: position 667,948 of record NZ_KE386573.1, on the reverse strand, counting down.
GTCCCGACGTTCGGTTTGAGCGCCTGATATTTGTCCCAGACGGGCTGCATCTCCTCGACGGGGCCCATCTCCGTTCCAGTCATCTTGGCGACGACCGGCGTCACGCCGTGGCCGCCGGGGTACAGACCGATGGAACTCTCCCACTGGTCTTCCCACCAGACGTTCCACGATTTGGGTTCGCTCGTCACCTGATCGGTGTTGTACGTCAGCGCGTAGGTGTACGAGTAGAGGTTGACGAACGGCCACTCGGCGCCTTCGACCTGCGGTTTGCTCGCACCCAACAACCCTTGCACGTTCGGGACGATTTCGGGGTTCAACGGCTCCATCAGCCCCATCCGATAGGAGCGATAGCTGGTCTTCTCCAGCGACCAGTTGACGTTGACCGGGGGTTTGCGGTTCTGCTGGATGGCCGTCCGAATCTTCCCCTGCATCTCCTCTTCGGTCGAGTTGTCGAACTCGACGTTGATGCCCGTCGCCTCGGTGAACGGTTTGGCGACGTACTGTTGAAGGTTGTCCTGCCACGCACCACCCCACGCACGTACCGTGATGCTGTTCGGCTTTTGCGGCGTCGAGTTCGCCTCGCCCGTCGACGTACCGCCGGAACCGCCACCGGAACCGCCACCCGACCCGCCGCCGGAACAGCCCGCGAGTCCGGCGACGGTCGTCGCACCGACGGTTGCGAGAAACCGCCTACGTGAGCGTTTCGATAGCCTCTTCGACCCGTTTGGTTTGGTATCTCTTGTCATGTGTAGGTAGTTCATACGGAGACGAGTGGTTACGTCCCTACCCTCCATATGTGGTCGGATTTATATACACTCGTGGTACGGGAGCAATCGGCCTCTCGCTCCTGTAACATCGAGATTCATCGGATGATGTGTGGAAAACAGTATGGATTGCGCTAAAAATCTCCCGAAAATCGTGTGATTAGCTGACTCGGCGTCCCTATTGAAGCGGTTCGTCGAGGGCGTCTTCGACGGCGTCCAACAGGCGGTCGGACGTGATCAGTTCGGTGGCAGCGTCGATGTCGACGTGGATCGGTCGGTCCGCATCGAGATGCGGGACCTCCTCGCGGACGCACTCGTACGCCGCCTTCGTGCCGACACCGGGGGTGTACGACTCCACGAAATCGAGCGCCTGGACCGCACACACGAGTTCGGACGCGACGACGCGCGTCGTCCGTTCGACGGCGTCACTGGCGCGCAGCGCGCTCTGTGCGCTCATGCTCACATGGTCCTCCTGGTTGCCGCTCACGACCGCGCTGTCCATCGACGGCCGGCCCTCCGAACGGTTCGTACTCACGAGGTCCGCCGCGACGTACTGTGCGATCATGTAGCCGGACTGGAGGCCGGCGTCGGCGGTGAGAAACGGCGGCAGATGGTCTTCCTGCACGTTCGGATTGAGGAGACGGTCGAGACGGCGTTCGCTAATCGCCGCGAGTTCGGTCATCGCACTCGTCACGTAATCGAGGGGGAGCGCCAGCGGTTCGCCGTGAAAGTTGCCACCGGACACGACCGCCGATTCGTCGGTCCCGCTGGCCCGCGGGTCGATGTGGTCCGCGTCGAAGACGAGGGGATTGTCGGTCGCACTGTTCAACTCCACCGAGACGACGTCCCGCAGGTGACGAACCGCGTCGCGGACGGCCCCGTGGACCTGCGGGAGACAGCGAATCGAGTAGGCGTCCTGCACTCGGTCACAGTTTCGGTGTGACTGGACGATTTCGGAGTGTTCGGTGAGAGCCAACACGTTCTCGGCCGCTTCACGGTGCCCTCGGTGGGGGCGCACGTCGTTGATGCGCGGGTGCGACGACGCGGTCGTACTCTTCGCCACCTCGGTCGTCATCGCGCCCGCGACGTCCGCGGCGCGGAAGGCGCGTTCGGCGTCGAGCACCGCGAGTGCGGCGAGACTGACGGTGAGTTGCGTGCCGTTGATGAGCGCCAGTCCCTCCTTGGCGCGGAGGTCGAGGGGTTCGAGTCCCGCCCGTTCGAGGGCCACCGCCCCGTCCAGTCGCTCGCCGTCGACGAGGGCCTCCCCCTCGCCGACGAGGACGAGCGTCATGTGTGCGAGCGGTGCCAGATCACCGCTCGCGCCGAGACTCCCTTTCGACCGCACGAGCGGGTGGACGCCCTCGTTGAGCATCCCGACGAGCAAGTCGACGACGCGTTCCCGTACGCCCGAGTACCCCTTCACGAGGGCGTTGAGGCGCGTCGTCATCATCGCGCGGACGACGTCCTCGGGGAGGGACTCGCCCGCTCCCGCCGCGTGACTGCGGATGAGGTTCCGCTGAATCGCCTCGATCTGATCCCTGGGAATGCGTTCCTGGACGAGTTCGCCGAAGCCCGTGTTGACGCCGTAGACGGGTTCGTCGGTTTCGAGGATGTCTTCGATTCGCCGGCGCGACTCGCGGACCGCCTCGCGGGCGTCTTCCGGGACGGTCACGGACGCACCCCCTCGGGCGACGGCCTCGACGTCCTCGACGGACAGCGTCTCGCCGTCGACGGCGACGTCACGCACGGTGAACCACCTCCCCCCCCTTGAGGACGGTTTCGGTCGTTCGCACGCCCGCGTTGTACGGGACGTACTCGAATCGCGGGGCGTCCGCGACGACGACGTCGCCGGGAGCGCCCTTCCGGAGCGTCCCCGTCCCGTCGTCGAGCGCCAGTGCGGCGGCGGCGTGGTGGGTCGCCCCACGGAGCGCCGCTGCCGGCGTCATCCGCATCCCGTTGCACGCGAGCGCCATTGCGAACTCCATGCTCTGTGAGTAGCAGTTGGGGTTGAAATCAGTCGCGAGTGCGACCCGACTGCCGGCCGTCCCGAATGGGGCCGGGTCCGCGTAGGCCGTCCCGAGGGTGAACGCCGTTCCCGGGAGCAACACGGGCGTCACGTCGGCCGCTGCCATCGCCGCCGCGTCTTCGGCCGTCGCCCGCAGGAGGTGGTCGGCGCTCACCGCGCCGAGGTCCGCGGCCAGTTGCGCGCCGCCCAGGCGTTCGAACTCCTCGGCGTGAATCTTCGGCGCGAGGCCGTACTCGAGTCCCGCTTCGAGGACGCGACGGGACTGTTCGCGCGTGAACGCCCCCTCGTCGCAGAAGACGTCACAGAAGACGGCGAGGTCGGCGTCGGCGACGGCGGGTATCTGTTCGTGGACGACCTCGTCGACGTACTCGTCGGGGTCGGTCCCCTCGGGGACGGCGTGGGCCCCCAGAAACGTCGGCACCAGGTCGAGGGGGTGGCGTTCGTCCGCTCGGGCGACGGCTTCGAGCAGCCGACGCTCCGACTCGACGGAGAGGCCGTACCCCGATTTCACCTCCGCCGTCGTCGTGCCGTGCGCCAGCATCACGTCGAGGTGGTCCAGAAGGGTGTCGGTGAGTTCCGCGAGTGACGCCTCCCGAACCGCCCGAACCGTCGAGAAGATGCCGCCGCCTTCGGCCTGAATCGTCTGATAGCTCTTGCCCGCGAGCTTCGCGGCGAACTCGTCGACGCGTTCGCCCGCGAAGACGGCGTGGGTGTGTGGGTCGACGTAGCCCGGAAGCACGGTCTTCCCCGTCGCGTCGACGGCCGTCTCGGCCGTCTCGGCGGGGTACTCCCGCGTCACCTCCGCCGTCGATCCGACGGCGACGACGGTGCCGTCCTCGATGGCGACGGCCCCGTCTTCGACGGTGTCGACGCCGGATTCGTCTACCCGGACGAGTTGCCGTGCGCCGTGAACGACGGTCGTTTTCGTCATCGCCGTCTCCGCCGGCCGACGGCCGAAGCGCGAGTGTTCGGTCGGGTCATTCTTCACGCATGGGGATGTGGACGTTCGAACGCGCCGCTTCCTCGATGGCGGCCTCGTATCCGGCGTCGGCGTGGCGGACGACGCCCATTCCAGGGTCCGTCGTGAAGACGCGTTTTGCGGTCTCGGCGGCCTGGGCCGTCCCGTCGAGGACGACGTGGTTGTTCGTGTGCAGGGAGTTGCCGATGCCGACGCCGCCCCCGTCGTGGACGCTGACGATGTCGGCTCCGGCCGCACAGTTCAAGAGCGCGTTCAGGATGGGCCAGTCGGCAACGGCGTCGGACCCGTCGCGCATCGCCTCGGTCTCGCGGTTGGGCGAGGCGACGGACCCGGCGTCGAGGTGGTCGCGGGTCACGACGATGGGTGCCGAAATCTCGCCGTCACGCACGAGTTCGTTGATGCGGAGGGCGAACTGCGCGCGTTCCGTGATCCCTTCCTCGTTGGTTTCGTAACCGAGCCAACAGACCCGAGCGGGGAGGCCCTGGAATTCGACCTGCTTTTGAGCGAGTTCTATCCAGCGGACCAGCCGGTCTTTCTCCGGGAACAGTTCCTTGATCGCCTCGTCCGTTCGGTGGATGTCGGCCTCGTCGCCGGACAGTGCGAGCCAGCGGAACGGCCCCTGCCCACGACAGAACATGGGCCGGATGTACGCGGGGACGAACCCCGGAAAATCGAAGGGGTCGCGTTCGTCCCCCGGCGTGCCAGTGAGCGCCCACGGGGCGTCCGGATCGCGGTACTCTTTGACCTGTCCCCGGATGTTGTTGCCGTACTCGAAGGCGATCGCGCCGCGCTCTTGCAGTTCGAGGATGCCGTCAACGACTCGCTCCATCGTTTCGAGGCTCGCTTCGAGGTAGGCATCGGGGTCCGACTCCCGGAGTTCCTCGGCTTCCGCCATCGTGTATCCGCTCGGGATGTAGCCTTCGAGGGCGTCGTGTGCGGACGTCTGGTCCGTCACCACGTCGGGGACGAACTCGCGTTCGAGGAGCGCCTCGTAGAACTCCGCGGCGTTCATGTGGACGCCGACGCTGTACGGTTCGCCGGCTTCGGCGGCTTCCCTCGCTTTCCGAATCGCCTCGCCGACGTCGTCGGTCTTCTCCTGACAGTAGCCGGTTTCGAGGCGTCTGTCGATTCGGGCCTCGTCGACTTCGGCGGTGATGCAGACGCCGCGATTCATCGTCACCGCGAGCGGTTGTGCGCCGCCCATCCCGCCGAGCCCCGTCGTGACGACGACCCGCCCCTCGAGGGTGCCCTCAAAATGCTGGTTCGCACACTCCGCCAGCGTCTCGTAGGTTCCCTGAATGATGCCCTGCGTGCCGATGTAGGCCCACGACCCGGCGGTCATCTGCCCGTACATCATCAACCCCTCCGCTTCGAGTTCGTGGAAGTGGTCCCAGTCGTCCCACTTGCCGACGAGGTTCGAGTTGGCGATGAGGACGCGCGGCGACCGCTCGTGCGTTTTGAACCGGCCGACCGGCTTCCCACTCTGGACGAGGAGGGTCTCGTCGTCCTCCAACTCGAGGAGTTCGTCCGTGAGGGCGTCGTAGGCGTCCCAACTGCGCGCCGCACGACCCGTACCGCCGTAGACGACGAGACTCTCCGGGTCCTCCCCGACCTCCGGGTCGAGGTTGTTGTTCAGCAGTCTGTATGCGGCTTCCTGCCGCCATCCCTTCGCGTTCAGTTCCGTCCCTTCCGGTGCGCCGTCGAGGGCCTGCCAGCGCTCACTCGGGGTGTCGTCACGTGGATGGTGAAACATCTCTCGTCCGCTCCATTTGCGTCTCGTCACGATGAAGAGCGCACCCACATATGGCGAGGGATTTATATAATAATTCGCCGCGACACGCCGTGATTCGCCGTCGGAACGTCATCATATGGAGGGGGATATAAATACTACAACGTGCAACGGGTGTGTGAATAGATATCAATGTACGAGGCAACGCTTCGTATCGACCACACGAGTCCGTACGCGGACGTGACGATGAACCAGGACGTACGCGTCGAGATGTGGTGCAATCAGTACTGTGACCTCGTCTACGTGAGTGGGACCGACATCGAGGCACCGGTCGAGACGTTCCGTGACACCATCGGCATTCAGGAGATCGTCTACAAGGACGAAGAGGCGATTCTCATCACCGGTTCGTGTCTCCTCGATTTCCGTGACGACCTCCTCGAAGGCTATCTCCAACCGCACCAGTGTCTCTCGCTCCCACCGCTGACGTATCGAAACGGAGCGCTCTTCGCACGCGTCCTCGCGCTCACCGAAGAGCAACTCTCCCAGGTCTATCACGACATCAGCGACGACCACCGCGTCACCGTCGAGGCCAAACGCGAAATCAGTTCCATCACGCCCGACATTCCGATTCTCATGCTCGATTCCGCGCTGCCGAGTCTCTCGGACGGACAGAAACGCGCCCTCTCGTTGGCCGTCGAGGAGGGATATTACGAGATTCCACGAGAGGCGACCACCGGCGACATCGCGGCGGAGATGGACGTCTCCCGGCGGACGTTCGAGGAACATCTCCGACGGGCGGAAAACAAGATTATCAAGAACCTCCTGCGTTACTTCCTCACGTGAACTTAACTGCCCCCCCATGCGGAGGGTCGTGTTATGTGCCCTCAGGGCAAACAGGTGTCGACAGCAGACGATGGCGACCCACCAATTCGACGAAACCGTGACCGATTCATCCGACTCCGTCGTTCGTATCGACGGCGTGACGAAGGAGTACGGTTCGCTCTGTGCCGTCGACGACGTGACGATTCCGATAAACGACGGCGAGTTCATCACGATACTCGGACCGAGTGGTGCCGGCAAGACGACGCTCCTGCACATGATTGCCGGCTTCGAGAAGCCGACGACGGGCGAGATTTATATCAACGAGCAGCCGGTCTCCGACGAACCGCCGTACGAACGGGACATCGGCCTCGTCTTCCAGAGCCACGCGCTGTTCCCCCACATGACCGTCAAGGAGAACATCGCGTTCCCCCTGAAGATGCGGCGCGAGAGCGTCGAGAACATCGACCGGAAGGTCGAAGACGTGCTCGAACTCGTCCGCTTGCCCGTCGACTACGCCGACAAACCGGTCGACGCTCTCTCGGGCGGCCAACAGCAACGGGTCGCGTTCGCCCGCGCCATCGTCTACGAGCCCACGTTGTTGTTGCTCGACGAACCCCTGAGTTCGCTCGACAAGAAACTCCGCGAGGAGATGCGAGCGGAGCTGGCCCGCATCCACGAGGAGACCGAACTCACCATCGTCCACGTCACGCACAACCAGACGGAGGCGCTCTCGATGGCCGACCGAATCGCCGTCATCCGCGACGGCGGCCTCGAACAACTCGACCCCGTACAGGACCTGTATGCGTCCCCCGAAACGGCGTTCGTCGCCGACTTCATCGGGAACACCACGCTCCTCTACGGTACCGTGACGGACCGAACCGACGACACCGCCACCGTCGCCGTGGGCGACGGGACGATGCGGGTTTCCGCCGCCGCCGTCGAGGGGCACTCCGACGTCGTCGTCGCGATTCGCGCAGAACAGGTCGAACTCGACGCCGAGTGTGACAACACCTACGACGCGACGGTCGACCAGGTGTCCTTCGAGGGCGACCGGACGCAGTATCACGTCTCCATTCCCGAGTTCGAGCCAACGCTCCGCATCGTCGACCGGAGTTCCGACACGCAGGTCATCCACCAACGGGGTGACCCCGTCACCGTCGGGTGGGACATCGGTGACGCCTTGCTCTACCCCGACGAGTGAGCGGTTAGTCCCGGATCACGCCCGGATTGACGAGGCCGTCCGTCTCCCGTTTTTCGTAGGCGGCGACGGCGATCTCCGTCCCGAGGCGGCGGAGTTCCCGAGCGGTTCGCGTCGAGTACCACGCCGCGTGCGGCGTCACGACGACGTCGTCCCGGCCGAGAAGCGGGTCGTCGTCGCCCGGCGGTTCCGTCCGGAGGACGTCGAGGCCCGCTCCGCGGAGTCGCCCCTCGTCGAGTGCGTCTAGAAGGGCGTCTTCGTCCAGCACGCGGCCGCGAGCGGTGTTGACGACGATGGCGTCGTCGTCGAGTGCGTCGAGTGCGTCGGCGTCGATCATGTCCGCCGTCTCGTCGGTCAGCGGCGTGTGAATCGAGAGCACGTCGGCCTCCGCGAGCAACGTCTCGAAGTCCACGGGTCGTACTCCCTCGGCTTCGATGTCGTCGTCGGCCACGTACGGGTCGTACGCGCACACGTCGAATCCCAGCGCGCGCGCTTTCTCGCCGGTAGAGCGACCCTTGTTCCCGAACGCCAGCAGGCCGAACGTGAGGTCCGACACCGGTTGGAGGGGGGCGGCGTCTCCCCACGCCCATCGCCCGTCCGCCGTCGAGGCGTCGTACGTCGGAAGCCCACGGACGAACGTCAGCGCGAGCGACAGTGCGTGCATCCCCACCTCGTCGTTGCAGTAGGTCGGCACTCGGGTCACCCGGACGCCGCGTTCCGTCGCGGCGTCGATGTCGATGCCATCGGTGCCCGTCGCGTACCGCGAGACGACCGAACACCCCGTCGCGTCCATACTCTCGGCCGACACGTTCGTGTAGTGCGAGAGCAGGAAATCCGCCTCGCCGACCCGTTCCGGTATCTCGGCGTCGGTGCAGTCTATCGCCTCGACGACGACGCCGTCGCCGAGGAGTCGTTCGAAGTGGTCACGTTCCGCCTCGACGTCGCCGAACCAGTCCGGATCGAGCATGACGACACGTAGTCCCATATGCGGAGTGATCACTCCCTCCCAGAACATATATAACCTCCATATGTGGCACGACGACTCGCGTCGTCGACGGTCAGACCGCTTCGAGCAATCCTTCGAGTCGGTTCATCGCGGTCTCGATGGTCGCGGCGTCGGTCGCATACGAGAACCGAACGTGGCCCTCGCCGGCGTCACCGAACACCGATCCAGGGACGGCGGCGACACCCGCGTCGGCCATGAGTCGTTCGACGAACGCCCGACTGTCGTCGGCGATATCCGAGACGTCGGCGAACACGTAGAACGCGCCCTGTGGCGTCCCAGGGTCGATGCCGTCCATCTCCGCGAGTCGCCCGAGTATCAACTCCCGGCGGTCGGCGAACGCGCGGTGGATGTCGGTCACGATGTCCCGATTGTCGAGTGCGGCGGCCGCGGCAACCTGCGCGGGTTCGGCCACGGACGACACCGTGTGTTCCTGCAGGACGCGCATCGCGTCGACGACGTGGGCCGGCGCGCTCGCGTAGCCGATTCGCCACCCCGTCATCGCGTAGGACTTCGAGAAACTGTGAACCGTCACCGTGTGTGCGAACCGCTCCCCGTCGCTCGCAAGCGAGTGGTGGGTCGCACCGTCGTACACCAGGTCTTCGTACGTCTCGTCCGCGAGTATCCACAGGTCGTGTTCGGCCGCCACCTCGCCGAGGGCCCGCAGTCGGTCCGGTGGGACGACCGCCCCCGTCGGATTCCCCGGCGTGTTCAGGAGGATGGCCGTCGTGTCTTCGGTCACCGCCGCCGTGACGCTCTCGGGGGCCGGGACGAACGTCCCGTCCGTCGGCAGGGCGACCAACCGGGCGTCCGCGCTGGCGACGTGCCCGTGGTAGTTCGGCCAGTACGGTTCCGGGACGAGGACCTCCTCGCCGGGATCACAGAGGACGTGCACCGCGGCGAAGAGCGCGCCCATCGCGCCGGGCGTGACGATCACCTCCGATTCGGCTGCCGCGTCGATGTCGTTCGCGTCGGCGAGTTTCGTCGCGATCGACTCCCGGAGGTCGGCGCGGCCGACCGTCTCGGTGTAACTGCTTACGCCCGTCCCGACGGCCTCGGAGACGGCAGTCGCTACGGGGGCGGGCGTGGCGAAGTCGGGTTCGCCGATGCTCAGATCCGCGAGGTCGTCGTACGCCTGTGCCGCGTCGAACACCTCTCGAATTCCCGACCGCGGCATTCGCGTCACGAGTCCCGAGAGTTCGGGTCCCTTCGTCATGCCCGAGGATGCGTGGCTTGCATAATAAACGCCGGCCCCTCCGTATGGCGGGCGGCGAGTCGTACTGTTCATTGTAACTGTTTACCGGTGGGTCGCCGGAACGGGTCGGCGACCCACCAGTACTGACTTACGATGATCACTATCAGACCTCGCGGATCACGTCGCCGTCCGGTTCGATGCCGTCGACGTCCGCGTCCGTCAGTGGCACCTCGACTTCGATTTCGACGAGGTAATCCTCGTTGGCCAACTGCTCGTGTCCGAGAACCGTGTGGCAGGGGTAGGGTTCCTCGAACGTCTCCCAGTAGACCTCCTTGTAGCCGTCGTAGTAGTGTTCCTTCGGGTCGACAATGTGGGTGGTCACCTTGGCGATGTCGGCGTACGTCTTGCCGATGGTCCCCAGCAAGATGCCGACGTTCTCGTAGGCCTTCCGGGCCTGTGTCTCGATGTCGTCGCCGACGACGTTCGAGTGTTCGTCCATCGCCACCTGTCCGGCCATGTAGAACGTTCCGCCGTCGACTATCGCGTGGTTGTAGCCGATTCCGCGGGCGTCCTTGAGTCGAGGGGGGTTGATTGCGTACCGGGTCACAGCCAACAGTCCGCGAACCCCAAGAAAAAAGGCCACCCTCCGGATGGTGGGTCGTGGACGGGTCAGGTCGACGCGAGGGCCCGAACGGCCTCCGCGAGGACGCCGCTCGCCGTCGCGCAGTCGTCCCAGTCGGTCCACTCCCGCGGCGAGTGTGAGACCCCGTCGACCGAGGGTGCAAACAGGAGGCCGGCGTCGGTCACGTCCGCGAGATTCGCCGTGTCGTGCATCGCCGCCGAGTACAGGCGAATCGACTCGACGCCCCGCGCCGTCGCCGCGTCGTCCGCGGCCGTGAGACACCGCTCTGCCATCCGACTCGGCGGGCTGTCCCGGTACCGCGTGAGCGACGTTCCGACGCCCCGAGTTCGCTCGATGCGTGCGAGACTCGTCCGACAGCGCTCGACGAGTCGGTCCATTTTCCCCCGGTCGACGTCACGGATGTCGAGTTGGTACTGCACTCTCTCGGGAACGATGTTTCGCGCGTTCGGCGCTATCGATCCCTTGCCGGCGGTGCCGACGGCTGCCTCGCTCGTCGTCGCGAGTTCCTCCGCCGCGCGTTCGAGGTCGAGGACGAACTCCGAGGCGGCCGTCAGTGCGTCCGCGCGTTCGTACATCGGCGTCGATCCGGCGTGGTCCGCCTCGCCCCTCACCGTCACCTCGCAGTTCGTGATGCCGGTGATCGACTCGACGACGCCGACGCTCGCGCCGGCGGCCGTCAGTCGCGTCCCCTGTTCGATGTGCAGTTCCATCCACGCGTCCCACTCGCTGGCGTCAACCTCGTCGTCGCCGTCGAACCCGATCCCTTCGAGGCGTTCACGCAGGGTGACGCCGTCGTCGTCTTCGAGGGCGAGTGCGTCCGCCGTCCCGCGGTGGCCCGTCGCCACCGAGGACCCGAGGGTTCCGACGCCGAATCGGGCCCCCTCCTCTTCGGTGAAACAGACGACATCGACGGGGCGGGCGGGGGAGACGTCGCTCCCTTGCATCGCGCGGACGCCCTCCAGTGCGCCGTAGACCCCGAGTGGCCCGTCGAAGATGCCACCGCGCGGGACGGAGTCGAGGTGGCTCCCGAAGGCGACGGGGGCGGCCTCGGGGTCACACCCAGGCGGCGTCCACCGCCCGACGACGTTGCCGACGGCGTCCACACGAACGTCGAGGCCGGCGTCTTCGAGTCGCCCGAGCAAGTACTCGCGGGCGCGTCTGTCGGCGGCGCTCCCCGTGAGAACGGTTCGGCCCCGTCCGTCCTCGGCGTCCACCGCGCCGAACGTCGCGTTCGTCTCCACGTCGTCTCGGAGTCGCGCTGCGTCGATGTCCATGCGCCACACTGCGGGGCGTCGCTGATAAACCCGCACGCTCCGGACAGTGCTCTCGGCCCGGCTCCGTGGCGAGAAACCGCACCGTGAGTCGGATGATTTCGAGTTATCGCGCGACGAGCACGGCGTGGTCGTCCCGAGCTGTCGGTATCGCGTTCGACCCCCATGGCCGCGACTACGTCACCGCCAACGGCGGTGACTGGTTCCCAGGACGGGCACCGAACACCCCCGACGGCGGCGAGGGGTCGACCGACCGATCCCGAATCTCGGGGGTCGACCGCCGTTCTCAGAGCGGCGTCCCGCGGTCGACGCTCGCGCCGCGTGAGGGTGGCCGCCATATGGAGTAGATACATCTTAGTGGCTCTTCAAGAATCGGGATACATGAGTGCCGCTGACACACGACGATTCGAGTCGTCGCTCTCCGACCTGGGCGTGTCGCTGACGCGCACCGAGGCCGACGAGTTCGCCGCGACGATAGATTCACTCGTCACCGAACCGGCCGTCGGCGTCCCCTTCGAGGCGCACGACGGCCTCTCTCTCGCCGACACCGTCGTCGAGACGCCACCGACCCCTCGATTGCTGAAGGCGGCCGAGGTTGGCGTCACACCCGTCGGCAAGGCCGTCGCCGAGTACGGAACGCTCGTCGTGGATAGCGACCCGGTCGGGACCGAGCCAGTCAGCCTCTATCCACCGACACACGTCGCCGTCGTCCGCGAGAGCGACGTCCTCCCGGATGTCGAAGCGGCCACCGACTACCTCGACGGCCGCTTTGCCGCCGGCGGGTCGTCTGTCTTCGCCACGGGCGTGAGTTCGACCGGCGACATGGGCGCCCTCGTCGAGGGCGTCCACGGCCCGAAACACGTCGAAGTCGTCCTCATCACCGACCGATGAGCGCACAACGCAAGCGCCGACGCAAGGCGGAACGGATTCGGCACCTCCTCGAAACCGAGGGGGACGCCGTCCACGAGAACGTCACGCACCTGAACGAGGGGCGTTACGAGGCCATCGAGCGATTCGACGAGTTCGAGGACCTCCGGACGCAGGCCCGGCGGATCAAAGAAGACGCCATCGAGAACCTCCCGGACCTGATCGACACTCTCCGCGAGAGCGTCGAGTCCAACGGCGGCACCCTCTACGTCGCCGACGACGCCGACGACGCGAACCGCTACATCACGGATGTCGTCGGGTCGAAAGACGCCGAGACCCTCGTGAAGTCGAAATCGATGACGACGGAGGAGATCGAGGTCAACGAGGCACTCGAGGCGATGGGCGTCGACGTCTTCGAGACGGACCTCGGGGAGTTCGTCATCCAGGTCGCGGACGAGGCTCCGTCGCATCTCATCGGGCCGTCTCTGCACAAGTCCAGGGAGGCCGTCGCGGAACTGTTCAACCGTGTGTTCGACCCCGAGGAACCCTTCGAGACGGCCGAGGAACTCACCGAGTTCGCCCGGGACTACCTCGGAGAACGAATCCGGGACGCGGACGTCGGGATGACGGGGGCGAACTTCGTCCTCGCGGAGTCGGGGACCATCACGCTCGTGACGAACGAGGGCAACGCCCGGAAGTCGGCGGTAACGCCGGACACCCACGTCGCCGTCGCGGGCATCGAGAAGATCATCCCGAACGCCGAGACACTCCAGCCCTTCGTCGAACTCATCTCGAAGACGGCGACGGGACAGGACATCTCCCAGTACGTCTCGATGCTCACGCCACCAGTCGATTCGCCCACTATCGACTTCGAGAACCCCGACGAACCCCTCGGGAGCGGTGACGGCGAACGCGACTTTCACCTCGTCCTCATCGACAACGGGCGGACCGAGATGCGCGAGGACGACCACCTGCGCGAGACGCTGTACTGTATTCGGTGTGGAGCGTGTGCGAACTCCTGTGGCAACTTCCAGCACGTCGGCGGCCACGCTTTCGGCGGCGAGACGTACACTGGCGGCATCGCCACCGGGTGGGAGGCCGGAATCGAAGGGCTGGAGACCACAAGCGAGTTCAACGACCTCTGTACGGGGTGTTCGCGGTGCGTGAACGCCTGTCCGGTGAAGATAGACATCCCGTGGATAAACACCGTCGTTCGCGACAGGATCAACGGCGAGACGCCCCCCTCGGAGTTCGAGTTCCTCGTCGAGGGTCTCACGCCGGACGCCGAAGGGACGGTCAGTCCGCAGAAGCGGTTCTTCGGGAACTTCGGAACGCTCGCAAAACTCGGCAGTGCGACCGCACCGGTGTCGAACTGGGTGGCGCAACTCGGCCCCGTCCGAACCCTGATGGACCGCTATCTCGGCGTCGCCCCCGACCGGGACCTGCCGCAGTTCGAACGCGAGACGCTCGTCGACTGGTTCGAATCCCGCCGCCCGCGTGCGCCGAACGCCACCGCCGACCGAGCGGTCGTTCTCTACCCGGACGCCTACACGAACTACGTCCTCACCGACCGGGGCAAGGCAGCGGTCCGGACGCTGGAGGCTCTCGGCGTTCACGTCGAACTCGGCTCGCCCATCGAGAGTGGACGGGCCCCCCTCTCACAGGGGATGGTACGGACGGCCACCGACCACGCCGAGGCGGTGGCGGCCGACCTCGACCCCTATCTCGACGCCGGGTTCGACGTCGTCGTCGTCGAACCGTCCGACCTCGCCATGATGCGCCGCGAGTACGAGAAACTCCTCGACGCCGACTCCCACGCGCGACTCTCGGAGAACAGCTACGAGATCATGGAGTACGTCTACGGCCTGCTGTCGAACGGCGCGGACGCGGACGCCCTCGCGGGCGCCACCGTCCCCGTCGCCTACCACAGCCACTGCCAGCAGCGAACGCTGGGCGTCGACGCCTACACCGAGGCCGTCCTCGAAGACCTCGGCTTCGACATCGTCACCTCCGACGTCGAGTGCTGTGGCATGGCCGGCAGTTTCGGCTACAAATCCGAGTACTACGAACTCTCGCTGGACGTCGGCGAGGACCTCCACGACCAGTTCGCCGACGAGTCCGACCGGACGCTCGTCGCGAGCGGCACCTCCTGTACGGAGCAGATGGCCGACCTCTTCGTTCGCGACGTTACCCATCCGGTCGAACTCGTCGCCCCGGACGGGCGCTGACGGCTCGCGCTCCCCGCCCTGGACCAACCATTATGACCGTGGCTGAAACAGGTTCACTGTGACCTCCGTTCTCGTCATCGGTGACGCCATCGTCGACGTCGTCTTCGCCGGGCTCGACCGGTATCCGGACCGGGGTGAAGAAGTCGTCGCCCCCGGCTACGACCTTCGGGCGGGTGGCTCCGCCGGCTACTCGTCGCTCGGCCTCGCCGCACTCGGGACGCCCACCGACATCGTCGCGAACGTCGGTGACGACGTCCTCTCGACCCACTGGCTCTCGTTTCTCGACGAGTGGGGCGTCGACACGAGTGGCGTCTTCCAGCAGTCGGACACACGGATTAGCGTTGCGGCGGGATTCCTGTTCGAGACCGATCGCTCGTTCGTCACGCACCGCGGTGCCAGCGAGTCCGGGACCCTTCCGCCCGTGACCGCCGCCGACGAGCACGACGCGCTTTTCGTCACCGGCTTCTCGCAAGCCCCGTATCTCTGGAGCGAAGACATCGTCGCCGTCGCCCGCGAGTTCGCGGCCGACGACCGCCCCGTGTTTCTCGACACGAACTGGTCGCCCGGCGGGTGGCACGAGACGTTCTTCGAGATGCTCTCGTTCGTCGATACGCTCCTCGTGAACGACGAGGAAGCCCGGCGCCTCGCCGGCTGCGACGACCTCGCGACTGCCGGATCGACCCTCGTCGCCGACGGCGCGTCGGCGTGCGCCATCAAGGCCGGCGAACGCGGGTGTCTCCTCGTCGAAGACGACGCCGAGTGGGTCGGGACCGACCCGGTCACCGCCGTCGACGACTGCGGCGCGGGCGACTTCTTCAACGCCGGGTTCGTCCGCGCGATGCTCGACGGCGGCGACCGGCGGGCGGCCGCCGACTCTGGCAATCGCTGTGCTCGGGCGGCGATCACGCGCTTCGACCTCCGGGAGAAACTCGACGCCCTGGCAGGCGTGTCGGGGTAGACGCCCCGGACGAGAGCGGGGACGCCTCCCCGACACGACACCGGGAGCGACTCGACTCGACTCGACTCGGGGTCGCGCTCGGACTGACGGCTGTACGTCCGTGGAACGATCCGGTTCCTCGGGGTGTGGATCGTTCCGTACAGTCACGGCCGAGGGTATCAGGAGTGCAGGAAGCGTTCGAGGCCGACGAGGCGGTCCGCGACGACGATGGCGACGATAGCGATGACGACGTAGATGCTCGCGACGGCCGCGATCTGCGGGCTGATGTTGCCACGGATCGCGCCGTAAATCGCGACGGGAAGCGTCTCCGTCGCCGTCGTCGTGATGATGAGGCTGACGACGAACTCGTTCAACGCGAGTATAAACATGAGTAGCGACCCGGAGATGATGCCCGGCATCAGCGCCGGCAGCGTCACGTACCTGAACGTCTGAATCTCCTCGGCACCGAGGCTCTGTGCGGCGTGTTCGAGCGTCGGGTCGAAGGCGTTGACGCTCGATGCGACGCTCCATATCATGAACGGGATGTTGATGATGGTCAGCGCCAACCCGACTGCCCACAGGTCACCGATCCAGCCGAGGCGGCCGAAGAGCAACAGCAGTATGAACCCCGACACCACGAGGGGGACGGTGAACGGCAACAGCAGATAAATCTGGATGCCGTGTTCGAACCGGATGTCGTATCGGTTCAGGCCGAGGGCCGTCATCACGCCGATGGGAATCGAGATGGCGGTACAGAATGTCGCGGCGATGACGCTGTGGAGGAACGGCTGGATGTAATCCTGTTCTTCGAGGAGCGACGCGTACCACTTGAGACTCAGGTCGGTGGGCGGGAACGAGATGATCTGGTCCGATCCGAAGGAGGCGATGAGGATGATGACCGACGGCAACACGAGGAAGACGAATTCGAAGAGGGCGAACGCGGTCAGATACGGGTGGTCGCCGCCGATGCGCCGGAGGAGACCGCTCATTCGTCATCCACCTCCACGCCGAGTGTCCCAGTTCCGTACAGCTTGAACACGCCGAAGACGAACACCGACGCGACGACGACGAGGACGAGACAGAGGACCGCCGCGAAGGGGTAGTTCAACGTGCCGAATATCTTGTTGTAGATGAAGTTCGCCACGAAACTGTTCGTCCCACCGAGCAGGTCGGGGATGGAGTAGTTCGCCATCGACAGGGTGAACGCGACGATGGTCGCCGCGGTGATGCCGGGACGCGCAAGCGGCAACACGACGTGGCGGAACGTCTCCAACTGGTTCGCCCCGCAGTTTTTCGCCGCCCGCTCTAGGTCCGGGTCGATGCTCGCGATCGCCGGCGTCAGCATCAGCACCGTGAACGGAAGCAGATACTGCAGGAGACCGAGGACGATGGCGATGGGCGTTCCGATGATTCCCACAGTGCCGATACCCACCGTTTTCAGCAGCCAGTTCACGAGTCCGGTCTTCCCGAGGATGATGAGCCAGCCGTAGGCTCGGATGATGACGCCCGTGAAGAACGGAACGAACAGGCCGAAAAGCAGGAAGTACCGGAAGAGCGGGCGCTCCGTCCGCACCACGAGGTACGCGTAGGGGATGCCGAGACCGACGCTCCCGATAGTGACGACCGCCGAGTAGAGCAGCGTCCTGACGAACACCGTGTGGAACGCTGTCGTCTCGACGAGACGGAGCCAGTTGTTCAGGGTGTACTCGTAGACGACGATCTCGATCGAGTCGTACGTCAGGAAGCTATATTCCAGGAGTAACGCCATCCCGACGGCCAGGAAGCTGACGAGCAGGATGCCCGACGAGATGAGTACGTAGCCGAACCGGTCGGACACGCTCGTCGAGTCGAACGGGAGGCGCTCTTTGAGGTCTATCAGCGCGTCTATCACCCGCCACTTCAGACGCGTACTGCTTTTGTGGAACTCGTCTCGAATACTCATCGCCGAGTCCCGTTCCCGTCACGATACGCTGGCGAGAACTCGCTTGCCGGTCGATTCGTACCCCTCATTCTGGTTAGCGTATATCTACCCCGCTGATACATAGATGTCCACCATGCGGAGGTGGTTTTAAATTATATAAAACGTGACCACGCGTCGCCGGGGTGGAGATCGCGAAGGAGCCGGCGAACACACTACCGAGGCCGGCGTGGCGATCGTGTCACACGAGTATGAAGACGACTCGTAGCAATTACCGCACGCGATCAGGTGTGCGAACGATTCCAAACGCTACTATAGTGAGGCCTCCAGCAGAGCCAGTCAACTATATGAATCCTAATTGGCATAGGGTGATCCGTGCAGGTCGAGTTCGAATGTATCGTCTGTGGTGAGACCGCAAGCGCAACCGTCCCCGAGGGTGTACAGTCCGACAACGGCCCACTGAAGACGGTACGCGACTGCCCGAACTGTAGTATAGAAACGATCTGGATGGAATCCCGATAGTGGTTGTTGTAAACACTACGAAACATCGGGATTTCGGTTCAAGTCCGGACCTGACGGAGGCCGCTCAATACTGAAACCTGCGCCGGAGCCGGCCGACGACAATCAACGCTCGGGATCGTGGAACGGCACGGGACTTCTCGGGATGGGGCGGGGCACGGCTCCAGTCCGCCACAACGACACCCCGTCCGAAGGGGCCCTTCCAGCGGCGATGCGGCGAGAACTACTCGTAGTAACTCATACTGTCGTGCACGCAGGGGGAGGAATCTCACCGTACATCGATGCCGATCGGGAGGCCACTGCAAACTACGCCGCGGATCGTCGAGAGTCCGACTCCACGTAGGTTCTCGTCACCGACAAAACATTCCAATCGGCGATCGAATGGGTCTGCATGCTAGGAGACTCCCCCACCGACCGCAGCGTGAAGACGTGTACCGTCACGAGCGGTGATCTTCCAATCAGTAGGGCTGCTATCAAGGATTTCGATCTCGAATCGTGGCGCTGTTCTCGCCCGGTATGGGAGTCGGAGACAGCGGAGTTTGAGCGGTGCGTCTGGCATGCCGATACCACGGACAAACCGAAAACGGAGCTCGTGAAAACGATTGAAAACGGCGATCTACACGGTGCGGTGGCGCGCAGGAGCGATCTAACGTCGATTTCGTTTCCCGAGGACGTGGGGCTCGTTGCCGCTGATCTCTCCGGTGTGAATCTCGAAGACGCCAACCTTCCCAGGGCTGACCTCGACGACGCCGACCTCTCTGGCGGAAACATCACCGATGCCGATCTCTCCGGGGCCGATCTCGAAAACACCGATCTTTCCGGGGCGACGCTT
The DNA here is from genome assembly GCF_000427685.1 of Haloplanus natans DSM 17983. NCBI lineage: Archaea > Methanobacteriati > Methanobacteriota > Halobacteria > Halobacteriales > Haloferacaceae > Haloplanus > Haloplanus natans. The sequence continues at coordinate 649,017 of NZ_KE386573.1, read as the reverse complement.
GAAGACGCCGATCTCTCCGGTGCAAACCTCACTGCTGCGGACCTACGCCGCGCGTATCTACATAACACTGCCCTTGCCGACGCCACACTTGCCCGGAACACGCGGATCGACGCCCCGAGCGAGCAACTTCTGCGGGACCTTACCGATACTGACGTATCCGAGCAGCAGCAGTACGACCGTATTGCCCGTGTGAACCACGAGCTTCGGGTCGCCTACAGTGCGAACGGGCTCACGGGCCGGGCTCGAACCGCTCGGGTTCGGGAACGCAAAGCTCGGCGCCGGGAGGCAAGAGCAGAAGGTGGGCGCGGGTGGCTCGCATATCTCTGGTCGTGCGGGTCACAATTGTTCACCGGGTACGGGATACAGTTGCGATGGATCGCCACGATGATGGTCGTGCTGTGGCTCCTGTCCGCCGCGGTCTACTGGGACTCCGGGATGGCTCCAAGACGGAGCCTGTATTACAGTATCGTGACATTCACCACGTCACCGCCGGATACGCCGCCGTCGGGATTCGCGACGGCCGTTGCGGGCTTCGAGACGTTCGCTGGCACCGCAGCCATCGTGTTTCTCGGCTACGTTCTTGGGACCCGCGAGCAGGTGTGACTGCGACGGCGCCGGTACGCCGCTACGATTCCCATCCGGCCTCGGCGGCGTTGCCGCCGTCGACGGGTTTGACGAGCAGGGCGAAGAGCGCGAAATGGAGGCTCACGACGAACGCGAGTTCGGTCGTTCGGTTCACGGGAAGGGATCGAAGCGACGATCCAAAAAGCCGACGCGCAAATATAGGTGCCCGGGCCACGGAGAGGAAGTATGGAGTTCGACGCGCCACCCGAACACGCGCTGATCCGGTCGACGGCCGCGGACATCGCGTCCGAGTACGGCCCGGAGTACTGGCGCGAGAAAGAGGAGCGAGGCGAGTTCGCCACCGACTTCTGGGACGAACTCGGCGAGGCGGGCTTTCACGGCCTCCTCGTTCCCGAGGAGTACGAGGGCGCCGGCATGGGTCTCCAGGAGATGGGACTCGCGATGGAGACGCTGTGTGCCGGAGGCTGTGGGATGGCGGGCACGTGGTATCTCGTCGTCACCGCGGGCATGGCCGCCGTTGCCCTCCGGGAGTCCGGAACGGAGGGCCAGAAGGAGGAGTATCTGCCCGGCGTGGCGACCGGCGACCGGATGTTCTCCTTTGCCATCACCGAACCCGACGCGGGGACGAACACGCTGAACGTCGGCACCCGTGCCGAACGCGACGGCGACGAGTACGTCCTGAACGGGAAGAAGGCGTGGATCACCTTCGCCGACCGCGCAGACGACCTGATCCTCGTCACGCGCACGACGCCCAGAGACGAAGTCGAGACACCGACGGAGGGACTGAGCCTCTTTCTCGTCGACATGGACGACCCAGGCATCGAGGTGTCGCCCATCGAGAAACACGCCCTAAACTACTCGAAATCCTGTGAGGTGTTTATCGAGGACGTGCGTGTCCCCGAATCGGCCCTCCTCGGCGGGGAAGACGAAGGGTGGTGGCACCTGGTCGAGACGCTGAACCCCGAGCGGATCGGCTTCGCGGCGGGCGCGGCGGGCGTCGCCGAACTCGCGGTGTCGAAGGCGGTCGACTACGCCAACGACCGCGAGGTGTTCGGCGCGCCCATCGGCACCCACCAGGGCGTCTCCTTCCCCATCACGCAGGCGTACACGAACGTCGAGACGGCGCGGCTGATGCGTCAGAAGGCGGCGTGGCTGTTCGATCAGGGAGAGGAGTGTGGCTACGAGTCGAACGTCGCCAAGGCCGCGGCGGTCGAGGCGGGCATCGAAGCCGTCTATCACGCCATGCAGGCGTTCGGCGGGTGGGGGTACGCCACGGAGTACGACGTGGAGCGGTGGTGGCGCGAGATCAACCTCACCCGCCTCGCGCCCGTCACCCAGCAGATGGCGTACAACCACATCAGCCAGGAGATGGGGTTCCCGAGGTCGTACTGATGGACGTTCGCGTCGCCGACTCCACGGTCGAGGAAGCCGAGGCCATCGCCCGTGCCCTCGCAACCCGGTTCGGGGAGCGCGTTCGGGTGTTCGCCGACGATGGTGACGACCCACTGGCCGAGGGCGACCCGCCCGAGGGCGGCGTGAGCGCACGGTCGAGCGAGGACGCCGGCCCCACAGACCGCGAGGAGCGTCTGTGGGACGAAATCGAGGATATCCTGCAGGGCGGCCCCGAAAAGTACCGCGAGCGACAGCGCGAGACGGGCAAACTGTTCGTCCGCGACCGCCTCGATCTGTGGTTCGAGGGGTTGACCTTCGAGGACGGCCGGTTCGCCAACTTCGACGCGTGGCATCCGAACTCGTCCACGGTGGACGAGAGCGAGGACGGTGATTCCGACCGCCTCCCCGCCGACGGCCTCGTCACCGGCGCCGCCACCTTCGAGGGGCGGGCGGTCCACGTCATGGCGAACGACTACACGGTCAAGGCGGGGTCGATGGCTCGCCGGGGTGTCGAGAAACTGCTTCGGATGCAGGAACGGGCGCTGCAAAACGGCAAGCCCGCGCTCTACCTGATGGACTCCTCGGGCGGCCGGATCGACCAGCAGACCGGCTTCTTTGCCAACCGCGAGGGCATCGGGAAGGTGTACTACAACCACTCGATGCTCTCCGGGCGGGTGCCACAGATCTGTGTCCTCTACGGCCCCTGTATCGCCGGCGCGGCCTACACCCCCATCTTCGCCGACTTCACGATCATGGTCGAGGGATCGGCAATGGCCATCGCCTCGCCGCGGATGGTCGAGATGGTGACCGGTGAGGAGGTCAGTCTGGACGAACTCGGTGGCCCCGCCGTCCACGCCGCCGAGTCGGGAAGCGCCGATCTCGTCGCCCGGGACGAGGAACACGCCCGCGAACTGACCGCCCGCCTGCTCTCCTATCTCCCCGACAACGCCGACGCGGACCCACCACGGACCGAGGGTATCGCGCCCGCAAAGTCGCCCGACGGTATCGATTCGGTCGTCCCCGAGGCGCCCCGAAAGGGCTACGACGTGCGCGACCTGATCGATCGGGTCGCCGACGCCGACTCCGTGCTCGAACTGAAACCGGCGTACGGCGCCGAGATAGTCACGGCGTTCGCCCGCCTCGACGGCCGGCCGGTGGGTATCGTCGCCAACCAGCCGGACACGCGGGCGGGCGCCATCTTCCCGGACTCCGCCGAGAAGGCCGCCGAGTTCGTCTGGACCTGCGACGCCTACGGGATTCCCCTGCTCTATCTCTGTGATACGCCGGGGTTCATGGCCGGATCGGGGGTCGAGAAGGAGGGGATTCTGGAGAAAGGGAAGAAGATGATCTACGCGGCGGCGTCGGCGACGGTGCCCAAACAGTGTGTCGTCGTGCGGAAGGCGTACGGCGCGGGAATCTACGCCATGTCGGGACCGGCGTACGCTCCCGAGTCGACGCTCGCACTGCCGGGCGGCGAAATAGCGATCATGGGGCCGGAAGCGGCGATCAACGCCGTCTACGCCCGCAAACTCGCCGCCATCGACGACCCCGAGGAGCGGACCCGGGAGGAAGAACGGCTCCGCGAGGAGTACCGCCGCGACATCGACGTGCATCGCATGGCGAGCGAGGTGGTGATCGACGAACTCGTCCCGCCGAGCACGCTCCGGGACGAACTCGTCTCGCGGTTCGAGTTCTACGAGTCCATCGAGAAGGAGCTACCCGAAAAGAAACACGGGACGATCCTGTGACATCCCCCCGCGCTAAAGCACGGGGCTTTCCCCTTGCACTTCGGTACTCCTCATAAGTCGCCGGAGACCGCAGGCTCTTCGGGGCCGCCCTCAAACGGGTGACGAGTCGATGGTAAACGGTGATTTGTCGGTCGGACGCCGAACCCCCGAGCACGCCCTGTGGGTCCTCGTCGCCTCCGGTACGCTGACCGTGATGGCCGGGGCAGTCCTCGGTCCCGTCGTCAATCGGATCGGGACGAGCCTGGGCGTCTCCCAGTCGCTCGCCGGCCTCGTCATCACGACCCACGGACTCTTCATCGTGCTCACGAGCCCGATTGCGGGGACGGCGATCGACCGCTACGGTCCTCGCCGGCCGTACGTCCTCGGCCTCGTACTCTACGGTATCGCCGGGGGCGCCGGTCTCGTCGTCGAGACGTTTCCCGCCCTCCTCGTCACGCGGGCCGTCCTCGGCGTCGCCGTCGCGTTCGTCTACACCTCGATCACCGTCCTGATCTACTCGCTCTACGAGGGGACCCACAAGGACCGGGCGATGGGGCTCCGGGGGAGCGCCAACAGCCTCGGCGCGGCGGTGTGGCCGCTCGTCGGGGGCGTCCTCGGCACCCTCTCGTGGCAGGGACCGTTCGGCGTCTACCTCCTCGCACTCCCGCTCGGTCTCGTTGCCCTCTTGACGGTGCCGGAGCCGGCCCGCGGGAGCACCCGCGACGCCGACGAGAGTGGTCTCGCCGCCCTCCACCGCGTGGTCGGCGGGACGCCGGTGCTCCTCCTCGTCTACGCCCTCTTTTCCGGGACGAACCTCCTGCTCTACGGCGTCGTCGTCTACTACCCGGGCGTTCTCTCCACCGTCGGCGTCGACTCGTCGCTCACGATCAGCCTCTATCTCTCCGCCATGGGCACCGCCGGCGGTGTGAGCGCCTACTACTACGACCGGATCACGCGCCGTCTATCGTATCGACAACTGACACTCGCCGCGTTCGGCCTCTGGACGGTCGGATTCGCCGTCGCGACGGCCGCGTCGTCGCGGGTCGTCGCGCTCGTTCCCGTCGTCTGTTTCGGCCTCGGACAGGGACTCGTCTTCCCTACGGTGTTGCTGTGGGTCGAGGACCTCGTTCCGGCCGACCGACAGGGACAGTTCAGTTCCTACGTCGCCACGTTCGGATACGTCGGGCAGTTCCTCGCGCCCGTGGTCTTCGGACCGGTCGCGGGGGCGTGGGGCGTCCGGGCCGTTTTCGGCGTCGCGGCGGCCGGTGCCGGTCTCGGAGTCATCGGGTTGGGCGCGCGGCTACTGCGCTGACGGCCCAATCCCTTTGTCGACTGCCCGCGACGTAGCCCCATGACCGGCCGCTACTACGGGGAGTTCGAGGTGGGAGAGACCATCGACCACGACAAGCGGCGGACGATCACCGAGAGCGACAACCAGCGCTTCTGTGACATGACCATGAACCAGCAACCGCTCCACCTCGACGCCGAGTTCGCGGCCGAGACGGAGTTCGGGGAGCGCATCGTCAACGGTCTCTACACCATGAGCCTCGCCGTTGGCCTCTCGGTTCCCGACACCACCGACGGCACCATCGTCGCCAACCTCGCGTACGACGATGTGGAACATCCCGCGCCCGTCCGTCTCGGCGACACCCTCCGCGCGAGAACCACAGTGACGGACAAACGCGAGACGAGCGACGGCGACCGGGGCGTCGTCACCATGCAGGTCGAGGCGTTCGTCGACGACGAACTCGTCTGTTCGTTCGACCGGACCGTGCTCTCGCTGAAACGGTGATCTCCAGTCGAAATGGTAGGGTGAACTACATTGTTAAACGATGACATAGTGTGGCGACCCCGGATCACCGACCGTCCCGTACGCCACATAGCAGGCTCTAAACGTCGTCACCACGGACCGGCGCATGGGTCATGTCGAACACCTCAACTCCCGACGACGCCGCCGGCATCCCCGACGCAGGCCCCACCCTCGCCCGCGACGACGACAGCCTCAACTCCGTCGTTGTCGCGTACGAGGGCTCCGCCGATCGACAGACGCTCTACCCCGCCGACGCAACCGAAATCGAACGGCTCACGCATTGGCTGACCGCCGACGCAGACGCGTTCCGGCGTCTCGACGAGATGCGCTAGTCCAGCGCCCGCCGAATCGCCGCCACCCGTTCGTCGCGCCGCCGGATCACGTCCACGGGCGACGCGTCGTACTCGTGAAAGCCGGCGCCGTCTTCGACGCCGCCCCGTCCCGCCGCCAGTCGCTCGTCGAACAGCGGTCCCGGTTCGTCCGCGTCGCTCAGGTGGGGATAGAGATCCGCCGCGATGGTCCGAAACAGGTCGAGACCGGCGAGGTCGGCGGTCTCGAACGGGCCGACGACCGCGGTTCGCAGCGCGTAGCCGTCCCGCACCGCCCGTTCCACGTCCGCGAGCGACGCCACACCCTCGCTCACCAGATGCGTACACTCCCGGAGGACGGCGAACTGAATCCGATTCCAGACGAAGCCGGGCACGTCGCGTTCGACGCGGATCGGCTCCCGGTTCACCGCCTCGACGAACGCCGCCGTCCGGTCGACCGTCTCGTCGCTCGTCGTCTCGCCACGAACCACCTCGACGGTCGGCAGGAGGTAGGGCGGGTTCCACCAGTGACAGCCGACGACCCGGTCGGCCGCTCCGGGGACGGCCGCCGCGATGTCGGTGATCGGAATACCCGAGGTGTTGGTCGCGAGGACGGCGTCGTCGGGGGCGGCCGCCGCGAGTTCGGCGAACACCCGCTGTTTCACCGACAGGTCCTCGGAGACGGTTTCGACGACGAGGTCCACGCTCGCGACGGCCGCCGACGTATCGAGCGTGTAGTCGATGTGGGCACGGACCGCGGCGGGATTGGCGTCCAGCAACCCCTCCGCCGCGAGGAAGTCGAGGGCGTCGTCGACGCCGGCGCGCGCGTCGTCGAGGTTCGACTCGCGGTGATCGACGAGCGTCACGCCCGCGCCGTGGCGGGCGAACTGGAGCGCGAGGCCGTGTCCCATCGTCCCGGCGCCGACGACGGCGACGGTCGAGGGTAGCGTGTCCGAAGGCATCGGCCACACGGTAGAGGGTCGGTGACATAAATCTCGGCCAGTGCGGACCCGCCGTGTGTCGCGCGTCTGACGGGGACTGATGGAACGGGAGCCGAACGTGTGACGTTATGTCACATCATGTCACGACCGACGGCACCGGACGGCGCGAGGCGATGCCGGACCTGGCGGTGGTGGAAGTGACGGTGAACGGCGACGGCGACTCGGCGACGGCCGCCCGCGAGACAGCCCGAGACCGCACGGCGACCGTCGAGGAGTCGCTATCGGTGTCGAACGGCCGGATTCGGACGGTCGAGCGCTCCATCAACGACACCAGCGAGTTGTTCGAACCGGAGACGGACGCGCCGTACCGCGCGACGGAGCGACTCGTCGTCGACTGCGTGCCCGAGACGGTCGGCGACGTGTTCGTCGAGGCGACCGACGCCGGCGGCAAGGTCGGATCGATCGATTTCCACCTGCACGAGGCGGTCCGCCGGGAGTTACGGGACGAGGCCCTCGAAGCGGCCACGAAGCGCGCGCGGGAGACGGCCGAACGCATCGCGGCCGTCGAGGGGCTGGTCGTGGGCGACGTATGCGAGACGACGGCGAGGGCGGCGTGTCGGAGCCGTGGGTCGGGATGGGAACGACACGAACACTCACACCGGCGTGTGTCGACCGCACGTTGCTCCCTCCGGTAGGCACAACTACCCGGTCGTTCACCACCCCCTATGACCGACTTCGAGTACGAGACCGAGTTGCAGGTCCGCTTTCGCGACGTGGACGCGATGGGCCACGTCAACAACGCCGTCTATGCGACGTATCTCGAACAGGCGCGCGTCGACTACTACGCCGACGTACTCGGCGTCGGCCTCGACGACATCGACACCGTCCTCGTCAACCTCGAAATCGACTACCGCCACGAGGTGACCCTCGCCGACGGGACGGTGACAGTCGAGATGGGCGTCCGCTCCATCGGGGAGTCGAGTGTCGTCGTCGGCTACGAACTCCGAGCAGGTGACCGGGTGGCTGCCACCGCCGAGACGACACAGGTGTACGTCGACCCCGAAGCGGGCACCTCGCGGCCGCTCCCCGAGGATTGGGTCGAGACGATGGAGTCGTTGCGCCTCGGCTGACGACCGGCCGCGCCCGCACCGCCGCCCGTCAGCCCTCGTCGTCCCGCAGTTCGAGTTCCGCAACGAGGTCGTAGGGGTCCATCCCCTTGCGGATGCGGTCGAGGATGGCGAAGGCGTCGTCGGGCGCGAGGAAGTGCCGCGTGACGGCGCGGCCGAGCGGCGTCGGCTTCAGGCCGTCGATGAAGTTCCACTCCAGCAGTTTACCGACCGCCTGTGTCGTCGGCACGTCGCCGAGCATCCGGTCGTTGAGCCGTTTGGCCCGCTTGCCGGCGACGGTGATGTTCGCCAGCGTCTCCTCCGCGGCCGCCGAGAGGTCGTAGACGGTGCGGACGTCCTCCATCTCCCCTTTCAACAGCTTGAACGCCACCTCGTCTTCGGTCATCTCCATCGTGTTGTGGTAGGCGCAGTCCGGTTCCACGAGCAGGTAGACGACGCCCTGATCGTGGTAGTCCGGACGCCCCGCGCGGCCGAGCATCTGCTCGAACTCCTGGACCGAGAGCCACTCGATGCCCATCGCGAGCGTATCGAAGACGACCTGTGAGGCGGGGAAGTCGACGCCAGCCGCGAGCGCGGCGGTGGTGACGACCGCCGCGAGGTCCTGATTCCCGAACTGACGCTCGACGCGCTTGCGCCGGCCGTAATCGAGCCCGGCGTGGTAGGGCGCCGAATCGTACTCCAGTTTGCGGGAGATTTCGTGACACCGTCGCCGCGAGTTGGTGAAGATGATCGTCTGCCCGCGATACCCCTTCGAGGACTTGCTGTCGAAGGCCCGGCGAACCAGACGGTTCTCGATTCGTGTTTTCTCCCGGGCGTCCGCGAATGTGAGGTGGCGCTCGATGGGCACCGGCCGCTCCTCGAACTCGATGAGCGTCGCGCGGAGGTTCTTTGCCAGCCACTCGGGGTTGCCGACGGTCGCCGAGAGGTAGATCCACTGGGCGCCCGCGTACTCGCCCCCGCCATCGGCCCGGCGCTCGCAGTAGTGTTTGAGTCGGGAGATCATCCCGTCGAGGCGGTGGCCGCGTTCGCCCTCCTTCAGCGTGTGAATCTCGTCGATGACGACGGTTCCCACGTCGCCGAGGTCCTTCCCCGTCCGGAGCGCGTGGTCGATACCCTCGTAGGTGCCGACCACCACGTCCGCCGAGGGGTCGAACCGGGCGCCGCTGTCGCTGACCCGGCTGCCACCGACCCGAATCGTCACGTCCACCAGGTCGCCGTAGCGCTCCTCGAAGTTCTCCTCTTTCTGGTTGGCGAGGGCGACGAGCGGGACGAGAAAGAGGAGCTTCCCTTCGCCCTTCAGGGCCCGATCGATACCGGCAATCTCGCCGACGAGCGTCTTCCCTGTCGCCGTTGCGCTGACGACCAGTTGGTCGTCGCCGTCGAGCAGACCGTTCCGAACCGAGAGGCTCTGGACGGGCAGGAGGGTGTCGAACCGGTTCGTGAGCTGGGTTTTCAGCTCGGGGTGGAGATCCAGATCACACGTCTCGACGGGGTCGACGTCCTCGACGGTCGCCCCGATCTCGTCGAACTTCGTCAGGTCGGGGTCGAGGTTCCCCTGCAGGAGGTTGGTGATGCGGTCGAGGTCCTGAACCTTCAAGAGCAACTCCTCGAGTCGGTCCTCGGCGGCGCCGGTCAATCCGCCCGCGTACGCGAGTTCCGTATCGAGTTCGCGTTTCGCGCAGTCGGGGCAGATGTGGTCGCGGTCGGCCTTGATCGCGGTGTCCTCCGTGATCGGCGAGTACCGACCTTCGGCGGCACAGTAGCGACAGGTGCGGACGGTGAGGGCGTCAAGCTGATAGCCGTCGAGCATCTCCTGGATTCGCTCGCGACCGGCCGCGGAGGTCTGCTGGGAGATGCGGAGACGCTCGGCGCGGCGCGCGAGTTCGACGAACTGGTCCGGGTCGCGCGGTTCCTCGCTCGATCCGCGCTGGATTCGAAAGCGACCGGGGCGAGGGCCGGCGCTCGTCTCTTTCAGTTCGAGAACGGCCCGGAACACCCGCTCCCCGTCGCGGACGACGGCGACCAGGAAATCACCGTCGCGCTCGTGAAAGAAGAGCGTCTCGACGCGTCCGACCTGCCGTGACACGGATACAGCTACGGCAACGGGGTATTTCAGCCGTTCGACTCCAGTCGGTCGGCGGCGTTTACTCGGCTAACTCGATCGTGTCGTCGCCGTTCGGCACCGCACAGATGAACGCACCGGGGTCGTCGCTCTCGTTGCGGTACCAGTGGACGACGCCCGCGGGAATGAGGAGGGCGTCGCCCGCCGACACCGTGCGTTCCTCGCCGTCGATGCCGACGACGTACTCGCCCTCGAGGACGTACTGTTCGTGTTCCACCGCGTTGGTGTGTTTCGGCACTTCGGCGCCCGGATCGATCGTGAACCGCCGCATCGCGAAGTGGGGTGTGCCGTCCGCCCCGGAGAGGAGGACGCCCTTCGAGAGGCCGTCGGCGGCGTCGACGGATTCGTACTCGATATCATCGCGTCGCTTGATAACCGGGGCTGGGGAGTGTTCGCTCATGGCTCGTCGTACGCGGGGACGGCGCCTAAGCGTTTGGCCTCTGCGACGCGAACGCGTTTTACACCAAACCGTATTGTGCCGGGCCGACCTACGGGCGTCGATGACCGACCAGCCGACGACGGGCGTGACGCCGACCGGCATCGATCACCTCGTCCTCACTGTCGAGGATATCGCGGCGACCTGTGCATTCTACGAGACGCTGGGCGCCGAGGTGGTGACGTTCGGCGACGACCGCCGGGCCGTCCAGTTCGGCGACCGGAAGGTCAACCTGCATCCCGTCGATCACCGGGTCGCGGATCACGTCGCCGAGACGCCGACGCCGAGAAGCGGCGACTTCTGTGTCGTGGTCCAGACGCCGATCGACGCGGTAGTCGACCACCTCGACGAGCACGGTATCGAAATCGTGGCCGGCCCGGTCGAGCGGACGGGCGCCGTCGGGACGCTCATGTCGGTGTACGTCCGGGACCCGGACGGGAATCTGGTCGAGGTCGGGACGTACGGCGACGAAGCGTGAGGGACGGTCGGCGCCGAGGGGGAGCGACGCACCGGCAGACGGACGTACGAACCGTCGGGAGCGATACGAACCCGTATATAGGGCTCTTAGCAGGACGTTTCAACCAGCCATCCACCGACTCCGGTGTGGTCCTGAACACTCACGGATTCAGTCGGCGCAGTGTGCTTGGCGCGTTCGCCGCGGCCGCGATCCCCTCGGGTGTCGCGGCGCAGTTCGGCGGGGGCGGCAACGATGTCGAGACCGTTCGCCTGAGTCGGATCGGGCGGTACGCGACGGGCGAGGCGCTGGGCGGCGCGGAGATCGTCGCCTTCCACGCCCCGAGGAACCGCCTGTTCGTCGTCAATTCCGGCGCCGGGCAGGTCGAGGTGCTCGATCTCTCGGACCCGACCGCCCCGACGCAAGCCGGCGTGTTGAACGCGAGCGACCTCGTCGGCTCCGAGAGCGATGTCGTCTCGTCGGTCGGGGGCACCAACAGCGTCGACGTGAACGGGACCCTCGTCGCGGCCGCCATCGAGGCCGATCCGGCGACCGAGGACGGCGCCGTCGCGTTCTACGACCCGTCGTCGCTGGAGTTCGTCAACGCCGTGTCGGTCGGCCCGCTCCCCGATAAAGTGACCATCGGCCCCGACGGGAACTACGTCGTCGTCGCCAACGAGGGCGAACCGGGCGACTCGACCGATCCGGCGGGGTCGGTCAGCGTGATCGACGTGAGTCGCGGGGCGCGAAATGCCGACGTCTCGACGGCGACGTTCGAGGCCTTCGACGGACAGGAGGCCGCGCTCCGTGAGGAGGGTGTCCACCTCGTCTCGCCCGGCGACGGCGAGGCCGTCGCCTCGGCGGTCATCGAACCGGAGTTCGTCACCGTCGCGCCCGACAGCGAGCGGGCGTTCGTCAGCATTCAGGAGAACAACGCCATCGCGACCGTCGACCTCGCGTCGGCGACGGTCGAACGCATCGACGGCCTCGGATTCAAGGACTTCTCGCTCCCCGGAAGCGAACTCGACACGAGCGACGCCGATGCCAGCAGCCTCCAGAACTGGCCGATCCGGGGGATGTACCAGCCCGACGCCATCGACGCCTACGAGGTCGGCGGCGACACGTTCGTCGTCACCGCCAACGAGGGCGACGCGAAGGATTTCGAGGTGAGCGTCCTGAAGAACCTCGACCTCGATCCTGCGGGGTTCGACCTCTCGGAGAACCCCTACGTCGACGGCGTCGAGGAACTCAAACGGCCCGAGAATCTCGGCAACATGGAGGTCAACGAGGCGGCGATGGCGGAGTTCGCCGACGGACCGAACGGCTACACCGACATCTACGCCATCGGCGGCCGGTCGTTCTCCGTGTGGCAGGTCGAGGACGACGGCCTGCGACTCGCGTTCGACAGCGGGAGCCGGTTCGAGCGAACCTTCGCCGAGCAGTACCCGGAGGGCCACCTGAACGTCGTCGAGAGCGGGCCGGAGACCGAAAGCGCCGAACTCGGCGTCGTCGGCGACCGGACGTTCGCGTTCGTCGGACAGGAAGTAGGGAGCGGTATCGCCACCTACGACGTGACGAGTCCCGAAAGCCCCGAGTACACCCAGATGGTGGTCAACCGCGACTACAGCGTGAGCGAGGATGACCTCGCCGCGGCGGCCGAGGAGAATCCGGACGGCGACGATCCGGCGCGAGCCGGCGACTTCGCGCCCGAGGGCGTCCACTTCGTTCCGGCGTCGGAGAGCCCGATCCGCAACCCCCTGCTCTGTGTCGGCTTCGAGATCAGCGGCACCGTCGGCGTCTTCGAAGTGACGCCGGTGACGGGGGCGAACTGATCGGTCGTCGGGACGACACCATCCCGCGACCAGTCACAACCGACAGTATAAGTCCGTCCCCTCGCTACGTCCGGTATGCGCGGTATCCGTATCGGAAGCGCGTTCGGCATTCCGATCAGACTCGATCTCACCTTCCTGCTCGTCCTCCCGCTGTTCGCGTGGCTGATCGGGTCGGACGTGGGGAACCTCGCCACCGTCCTCAACGCCACGTTCGGGTCGGCGATGCCCGTCGACGCGCTCACCGCGGGATCGACGCGATGGGTCCTCGGCGCCGCGGCGGCGACCGGCCTCTTCGTCTGTGTCCTCCTCCACGAGTTCGGCCACTCCCTGGTCGCCATGCGGTACGGCTACGAAATCGAGTCGATCACGCTCTGGCTGTTCGGCGGCGTCGCACGCTTCACCGAGATGCCGGAAGACTGGAAACAGGAGTTCACCATCGCCGTCGCGGGCCCCATCGTTAGCGTCGCCCTCGGCGTCGTCTCCTACGCCGCCTTCCGCGTCGTCCCCGGCGCGCTCCCGACCGTGCAGTTCGTCCTCGCCTATCTCGCCCTGACGAACGTCGCGCTCGCGGTGTTCAACATGCTCCCCGGCTTCCCGATGGACGGCGGGCGCGTCCTTCGGGCACTGTTGGCGCGACGGCGACCCCACGCCCGCGCGACCCAGATTGCCGCCGAAGTCGGCAAACTGTTCGCCATCGTCCTCGCCATCGTCGGCCTCTTCGCCAACCTGTTTCTGGTGGCGCTTGCTTTCTTCATCTACATCGGCGCCTCCAGCGAGGCCCAGCAGACGGTGATGAAAGCGGCGTTCCAGGACGTGACCGTCGGCGACATCATGACGCCAGCGGGGGAACTGCAGACCGTCACGGCCGACACCTCGGTCACGGCGCTCACCGACCGGATGTTCCGGGAGCGCCACACCGGCTACCCCGTCCTTCGGGGCGGGAGCCTCGTGGGCATGGTCACCCTCGACGACACCCGGGAGGTTCGCGAGGTGGAACGGGACGCCTACCGCGTCGAGGACGTGATGGCGACGGATCTGGTGACGATCACGCCCGACGCCGACGCGATGGACGCCATCTCGATGATGCAACGCGAGAAGGTGGGGCGACTGCCAGTCGTCGACGAGACGGGGAATCTCGTCGGCCTCATCTCCCGGTCCGACCTCGTCACCGCGTTCAACATCATCCGTACCCGTGGATCGGGAGCCGAGTCGGGGACTGGACTGGACCGGCTGTCGAGCGAGCCGGAGTTCGCCCGGCGCTGACGGGGAGAACGTCCCGGAGCCGACGGACGACTCGCCGTATCGGTCGTGATAGACGGAGCCCAAGGATACTTGCGTTGGCATTCGTACGTGCCTGCATGAGTATCGACGACCCGGCGGAGATTCCCAGCGTCGTCCGCGGCCGGGGGTCGATCAACGTCCTCCACGTCGACGACGACGGCGATCTGCTCCAGTTGGCCGCCACCGTTCTCGAACGACAGGACGATGCGTTTCGCGTCCTGACGGAGACGACCGTCGACGACGCGCTCGATCGACTCGAAACCGACGCGGTCGACTGCATCGTCAGCGACTACGAGATGCCGGGTCGGGACGGCCTCGACTTCCTCCGGGCCGTCCGCGAGCGTGACCCTGCCGTTCCGTTCATCCTCTTTACCGGCAAGGGCAGCGAGGAGATAGCGAGCGAGGCCATCTCCGCCGGTGTCACGGAGTATCTCCAGAAGGGACCGGGGATCGACCAGTACACCGTCCTCGCCAACCGGATCGAGAACGCGGTGTCGAGACACGACGCCGAACAGCTAGTGAGGCGTGCCTACGGGGCGATGGACACCGCCCGCGAGGGTATCGCCCTCCTCGATGAGGACGGCTACTTTCAGTACGTCAACCAGGCCTACGCCGACATCGTGGGCTACGATCGGTCGGCACTCATCGGGACACACTGGGAGCTACTCTACCCCGACGCCCACGTCGATCGGATGTACGACGAGATCCTGCCGGCCGTCCCCCGTGACGGTCGGTGGAGCGGGCAGACGGTGTACGAACGCGCCGACGGCGACCGGATTCTGACGAACCACGCGCTCGCGTACACCGGCGACGGAACCATGATCTGTCTGGTACAAGAGCCATCCGACGACGGGGGGGCCGACGGCCGTGGCCTCCACCGGAACCGACCGCAACTCGCCCGTCCGCTCGACGACCTCGACGAGTACGCCGTTCTCACGCTCGACGACGACGGCTACATCACGGGGTGGAACGACGGCGCCGAACGGCTGTTCGGCTACGCCGACCGCGGCGTGCTGGGCGACCACGCGTCGCGACTCTACCCGGCAGCGTCCGAAGCCGAGCGCCTGTCGACGCTCCTGAACGAGGCTAGGGCGTCGGGCACGGCCGAGGACGAGGGCCCACACGTTCGCGAGAACGGCGATCTGACACGGGCACACACCGCCGTCGTGGCCGTCGACGACGGCCATCCCGGGTTCGTGGCGATCTGTCGGGAGTGCGAGACCGAGTCGACCCCGACCACCGTGTACGAGCGCGTGCTTCGGGATGCCCTCGACGACGTGTTCTACGTGCTCGACACCGCGGGCAACGCCGTCTACGTGAACGAACCCGAGTTGACGGGCGACACACGGGCGGAGCTCGAGGCGATGGACCCGGTGGAGCTGTTCGACGCGGCCGACCGCGAGAGCGTCGTCGCCGGGGTTCGTCACGCGCTCGAACACGGGTCGGACGAGCGCGAACTCCGTCTCCGGACGGCGGGCGGGGAGGGCCGGACCTACGAGTTCTGTAGCTGGACGCTACCCGACGAGGGCGGGGAGCCGTACCGGATCGTCGGCATCGCTCGCGACATCTCCGAGCGAAAGGACCGCGAGCGGGCGCTGAACGAACTCCACCGGACGACGCGGGAGTTGCTGCGCGCCGACTCGACGGCGACGGTCGCGGACATGACCGTCGATGCGCTCGCGGATATCCTGACGCTCGGGCACGCGGCCGTCCACTATCACGACGAAGAGGCGTCGGCGCTCGTCCCGGCGGCGTGGACGAGCAGGGTCGAGGACGTGATCGGCGAGCCCCCGGACCTGGGACCGGGAAGCATCGCCTGGGAGGCCTTCGAGACGAATGCGGCGAAACACTACGCCGACCTCGACGACGCCGAGAGCCTGCACAACGAGTCGACGCCGCTCCGAAGCGAGTACATCGTACCGCTCGGCGACCACGGGGTCGTCCTCGTCGCGTCGACGGAACCGGACGCGTTCGACGAGAACGAGCGCCGGCTCGTCCAGTTGCTCTGTGAGAACGTCACGGCGGCCATCGATCGCGTCGCACACGAGGCGGTGCTTCGGGAGCGCGAAGCCGAACTCGAACGCGAGAATCAGCGACTCGACGAGTTCGCGAGCCTCGTCAGCCACGACCTCCGGAACCCGCTCAACGTCGCGGGCGGTCACCTGGAACTGGCGACCGAGACGTGTGACAGCCCCCATATCGACGAGGCCACCCGGGCGCTCGGGCGTATGGAGACGCTCATCGACGACGTGCTCACGCTCGCACGGGAGGGAGAGAGCGTCGAGGAGGCCGAACCGGTCGACCTGTCACGGGTCGCCGAGCGGTGCTGGGCCAACGTCGAAACCGGCGACGCCACCCTCGACCGCGTCGACGACCGCACGATACGGGCCGACGAGAGTCGGCTCGCGCAGGTGCTCGAGAACCTGTTTCGGAATTCGGTCGAGCACGGCGCGCGCCCCGACGAGGAGTTCCTCACCGTCACCGTCGGGACGGTCACCGGCCCGGACGGCGACGCGCGCGGCTTCTACGTCGAGGACGACGGCGTCGGTATTCCGCCCGACGAACGCGAGCAGGTGTTCGAGGCGGGCTACTCGACGGACGACGGCGGGACGGGGTTCGGCCTGCGCATCGTCAGGGACATCGCGTGCGCCCACGGCTGGACCGTCGACTGTACGGCCGGATCGGCGGACGGTGCGCGCTTCGAGATCACCGGCGTCGACGTGGCGTAGCGCCGCGGCGCCGGCTACGGACCCGGCGCCGCGTCCGGCGTTTCGTCGGCACCGAGGAGTCGGGGAAGCGCCGTGTGGGCGAAGGTGATACCGAGCGCGAGGACGATAGGCGCGAAAAAGAGCCCGTAGAACCCGAACACGACGGGGCCGAAGATGTACGCAAGCATCAACAGGCCGACGTGGGTCCGCTCGCCGCTGAGATACGGCCGGAGGATCAGATCCGGAATCGTGTCGACGATCACGACGGCCACGAACAGGAAGGCAACGAGGTAGCCGAGCAGCGAATACTCGCCCGAGATCACCATCGGCGCGGCGATAGCGCCGGCGAGGGGGACGTACACCACCTTCATCCCGACGACGGGGATCAGGCTCGCAACACCCGTGAGGACGCCCGCGAGTGCGGGGTAGGGCACCTCGACGGCCTCGGGGACGAGGGCGTTGTAGCCCATGAACGAGCCGACGGCGATGAGCGCGATGGCGATGACGTTCAGCAGGTTCCCAAAGAGGATGGCTTCGAGTTCGCGGTCGGCGGCCTCCAGATACTCACGGACGATGGCGTCGTCGTCGAACCGGAGCAGCCAGTCGTGGAACCGGTGGCCGTCGATCAGGAGATAGTACGTGACGATGACCACGATGAACAGGTTGAGGAAAAAGCCCGTGATCGCGTTCGTCAGTACCGCGGCGTGTTCGACCAGAAAGTCCGTGATCACCTCGAACTGCCCGGCCTGATACGCATCGACGAGGCCGTCGACGGTGAGATCCGGAATCTCGTCGGTGGCGCCGAGCCACGCGAAATTCGTCCCCGCCGCCTCGACGACCGGATAGGTCTCCAGAAACCGCTGTGTCTCGGTCACCAGCAAGACGAGCGTGTAACTGAGCAGGAGGAGAAGCGGTATCGCAAGCAAGGAGAGGACGGTGAGAGCACGAACCTGCCTGGGAACGTGGAGCCGTCCGAGCGCCTTGTAGAAGCGGCGCGTAGAGTAGTAGAGGAAGACGGCGACGGTGAGGGCGGCGATGAACCGATACGCGATGAAAGCGGTGACCAGGCCGACGAGGAGGCCGAAGAGGGCAACGACGGTACGGCGTTCGTCCATACTGAGTGGATCGACTGCGCGGTTGAAAAAGCGTGGTGCCGCGTCTCGGCGGGGGTCGGCATCGACGGCCGACACCGGAGCGCGTCGCCGTTCGAGTGCGAGAATCGAACCTCACTCGCGGCCTCGCTCCGCTCTCTGTCGGACTTTCCACTCCTCCCTTCGGTCGTCGTGGAAAAAGTCCGGGTGCGAGAATCGAACCCGCGTCTCAGCCTCCACAAGGCTGAAGGATAACCACTACCCCAACCCGGACACGGCTTACGATACCGCGCTGTGAGTAAAGTAGGTTACGACTCGGGGCCGCCGTGGGTCGTCGACACAAAGCCGGGAGCCTTTAGACGCGCCGTCGTGTAGGGGTCCCCAGTGGCTATCACCGACAAAGTGTATCTGAAGAACCACCGCCGGATCGTCTCCCAGTTGGATACGTCCATCCCCAAGGGCGCGTTCAAGGGTGCGACGATGGAGGTGCTCTACAGCGGCGACGGCCTCACCAAACTCGACGACGCCACCCGGGATCGACTGCTCGATTTCGCCACCGACTTCCTCGACTGCGAAGACCCCGACGACCTCTACACCGGCTACCCGGAACGCCAGTTCATCCGCTATCTGCTGGAACTGCGGGCGCAGGGTCTGGGTCCGGACGCCATCGTCGACGTGATGACCGACGACTACATGCTGTACGCCTACCCGGGCGACGTACTGTCCTTTCTCGATCAGGCGGTGCGGCGACTCGAAGCGGTCGAGTCGCTGGCGGCCGTCGAAGGCAACACGGAGATGGAACGGCGGGCCGCCGAAACGCGGCGGGCGCTGTCGGGATAGGCGTCACCGACGATCAGTCCGCCGCGGACCGTCTCAACCGATCTGATACGGCTCGTCGCGCTCGTCGTCCAGGTCGTCGAGGTGGATTATCTCCTCGTCCGCCTCTAGCTGGTCCCGCAGGTGGTCGATGTAGCGTTTGTGTTCGTCTAGCTGGTCCCGCAGGTGGTCGGCCTCGAGTTCGAGGCGTTCGTGCTCGCGGACGAACGTCTTCGGCACCTCGACGGTGGGCGGGAAGCTGGGCTCGTCGTCGGAGCGGCGGGCGAGTTCGTGTTCGGGGACGACTTCCACCTGGCCGTCGTGGGCAACGAGCATGTCGACGTAGTCGCGAAACACCTCGGAGAGCGAGATGTCACGCTCCTCGGCGATATCGCGCAGGGTCTCGAACGCGTCCTCGTTGACGCGAAAGGAGACGGTCTTGTTCTTGTTGCCCATGCTGGTCCCAATATCGACGCCCGACTCACTTAAGCGTTCGTCAGACGGCGAGGCGTCGGGCGGTCAGTGCTCGGCCGGGGCGTCGATGCCGCCGTCGGCGTCGGCCTCGCCGTCCGAGCCGAGTTCGTCCGACTCGTCCAGCCCTTCGAGGGCGGCGAGGGCCATCCGCCGGTACTCGTCGGTCGAGAGATCGTACTCCTCGCGGGCCATGCGGGCGTACTCGTTGCTCTCGTCCTCGAAGGCGGCGACGCGTTCGAGGGTTCGCTGGGCCGCCTCGACGACCCAGCGGTCGCGGGTGACGGAGTCGACGGCGGTGATCGATTCGGGCCGCACGGAGACGTTGACGCTCCCGTCGTCCGTCTCGTAGGTGCGAGGCTTGCCGACGACGGCGACGTACGCCGGCGGTTCGAGATCACGGAGCGTCGACGCCGCCTCGGGTTGGTACTGCCCGGCGTAGACAAAAAATGTCCCCGTCGGGTCGACGATGCGACCCCGCCAGTACTCGTCGCCCTCGCCCACGTCCTCTTTCTCGGTCAGGGTGCCGACGAGGAACACGCGGTTGGCGCGTTCGCCCGTCGGAAGCAGGAGGTAGACCGGGGCCCGTTCGTCCTCGGACTCTTTGAACGTGTGACTCGCGTCGTTGAACTCGCGGGCGAAGACGCGGCGCGCGACTTCGCGGGTAGGTGTCTGACTCATGTTAGATCGACCTCGCTTCGATGAGGGCCGCTTCGGCGTCGACCGGATCGCTCAGCCGTTCGAACTCGTCGACCAGCACGTACCGGCCGAACTGCGGGCCGCTCACCCGGTAGTACCGGCCGAGCGTCCCCGTGCGCATCTCGTCGGCGACGACGGTCGTATCGAGCGCGTCCATCGCCATGTCTTTCGCCTCCTCCAGCGTGGTTCCGGTGAGCGCTTCCGTGCTCTCGCGGTCGAAGATCACCTCGTGAACCGCCTCGCCGTCGTCGAGGACGCCCTTGATCCGCAGGTCGAACTCGCCCTCGACGCTGCCGTGTTCGGAACACCGACCGTTCTGGAGGACGCGCGTGCAGTCCGCCTCGGGACAGCGCTTGATCAGGCCGCTCCCGCTCTGGATGTCGACCAGCGCCCCCTCGACGGTTTCGGCGTCGTCGCCGACCTCGATGTCCTCGTCGACTTCGGTGATGGTCGTCGTCCGGTTGAGCTTCACCGAGAAGTTACCCTGGTACTCGTCGGTGACGAGGTTCTCCAGGCGGTAGACCGCCCCCTCGTCCAGTTCGGGGAGATCCGAAGTCTCGAAGGCGACGAACTTGGTCGTCCCCGTCTCGTCGCCGAGCAGGCCGACCTGAGCCACCGAGTCGCTCCGGGGCTCCCACAGTTCGACGACCTTGGCGGTCACGTCCAGCCACTGTTCGTCCTGGTCGATCTCCGCGAGGCCGACGGAGGCGTTGCCGCCGCCGCCCAGAGCGTCGCGCTCCAGGCCGGCCTCGTCGAGGTAACTGTTCACGACGCTCCGGCGCGCCTCGTCAACCGGGACCCGGTACTCGTTGACGAGGTTTTCGAGTCGCTCCTCGACCTCGTCGACGGTCAGATCCAGGTGGTCCGAAAACTGCGCTACGATATCCTCCGCGTGGGTGTGCAAATCGGTCATGGTCTCACTCGCCTCCGTGGTGTTCTCGTTGGGAGGCACACGGCGATTGGTGCGCGACGATATAAAAAGTTCCGTGAGCACGGCGAAAGTGAAATCGGGCGAGAGGGCCGCTCGACGCCGACGAACCTTTCACGCCGGCGGCGCAAGGAGCGGTATGGACGACCGGCTGGAACGGTTCGTACGGACCACGTTCCGCTCGGCCGGCCGGCGTTACGCCGAGGCCCGGAACGCCTACCGCGAGGGGCGGGAGACCCCCGCCCTGCCACGGGACGCGGAGGGCCGGGCCCGCATCGTCTGCCGGCGGGAAGCCGAACGCCGCACCGTCACCCTCGACGACGGAGCGCGCCCCGAGTGTTACGAGGCCGACCACCCCGACTGCGAGGGCTGTGTCGAGGACATCCGCGAGGGTGTCGTCGAGACGTGGTGACACTGCCGGCTGTAAGTCAATCAAGATATTCGCCATCCCGGGATGGCGAATATCTTGAAACAGTTACAGCCGACAGTGTGAGCGGTGTGTTTTTGTCCCGAATCGTCCAAGGTGAGGCATGGAGCGACCACTCGTCGCCGCCGTATTGGCCGGCGGGACCGGCTCTCGGCTCTACCCCGCGAGTCGACGCGACCGGCCGAAGCAGTTGCTGGCCCTCGGCGGCGACGACACCCTCCTCGAACGCACCGTCTCCCGCGTCGACTTCGCCGACGCGGTGGTTACCGTCACCCGCCCCGACCTCGCCGACGCCGTTCGCGAAACCGTCCCCGAAACCACCGTCCTCGTCGAACCCGAAGGCAAGGACACCGGCCCGGCGCTGGCCTACGCCACCCACCGGATCGCGGAGCGATTCGCGGACCCCGTCGTCCTCGCACTGCCCAGCGACCACCACGTCGACGGCGACTTCGAGACGCCGGCGCGCCGGGGCGCCCGTGTCGCCGCCGGGACGGACGCCCTCGTCACGTTCGGCGTCGAACCGACCGGACCGGAGACGGGGTACGGCTACGTCGAACCGGGGCCGGACCACGGCGACTACGCCGAGGTGGCCGCGTTCCACGAGAAACCGGACGCCGAGCGGGCACGACGGTACGTCGAGCGGGGCTACTATTGGAACGCCGGCATCTTCGCGTGGACGCCGGCAGCGTTCCGGGCGGCGGCGCGGCACACGCCGCTCGCGCCGTTGCTCGACGCCCTCGACGCGGGCGATGCAACCGCGGGATTCGACGCTGTCGATCCGGTGAGCGTCGATTACGCGGTGTTCGAACGCGACGACGACGCCGTGACGGTCCCCCTCGATGTCGAGTGGGACGACCTCGGCTCGTGGGACGCACTCCGGCGTGTCCTGCCGGCGGACGCGGACGGCACCGTCGTCGCCGGCGACGCCGAAGTGGTGAGCCTCGACGCCGAACACAACGTGGTCGCGGGCGACGGCGTGCACGTGTCGCTCGTCGGCGTCGACGACTTGGCGGTCGTCGCGTACGACGACCGGGTGCTCGTGGTGCCGACGGAACGGGCCCAGCGAGTACGGGATCTGGTGGCGGAACTGAGAGAACGGGACGAGTTCTAGCTACTTCGACTGCCGGACGCGGACGGTACCGTCGGTCGTGACGCCGACCAGAAGCGGTGCCTGAATCTCGCGACCCTGCACGGCCTCGCCCGCCTCGTCGCTGACGAGTTTCATCAGGTCGGGGGCCGTGTGGTTCACTTTGACCCCCGCGGCGTCGCAGGCGTCGTAGACGAGTTTGGGCACGTTGTAGAGATCCGTGTCGTCGTCGACTTCGACCCGGACGGGGGCGGTCAGCGCCTCGGCGAAGGCGACGGTCTCCCGTGCCTTCGCCACGTTGTCCCGCGCGCTCGATTCGATGCTCGAGACGTTGGCACGGGAGGTGCCCAGACGGTCGGCGATCGTCGACTGCCGTACGTTCCGCTCCCGGAGGGCGAGCACCTCTGCCTGGCGGCGTGTCAGCACGCTCTTCTCGGGGTCGAAACCGGCGCGTTCGAGCAGCGCGTCCGCGTCCGGATCGTCTTCCATACGTCGCGCTTACGCCCTCGGCACCTAAAAGCTACACTTCGTGTGTGTCCACTGCCGTCGTGGCCCGCGCGGTGTCCCCTACCCGCCCCAGAAGTTGTCCCGGCTGCCCAACTGTTCCGGCCGCCCCGAGTCACGGCCGCCGGTTTCGGACTCCGTGGTCGTCTCCTCCGCGTTTTCGTCCGCGTGTTCCTCGCCGTCGTCCATCGGTAGCCGCTCGACTTCGTCGGCAGTCGCGTGGTTGGCTTTCACCCGATGGATACGGACCCGCGCCCGTGCCGGGGGGAGCGTCCCGTCGACGAGGACGATGAAGCCGTCCTCGGTGCGGCCGACGCCCGCCCCACTCTCGTGGATGTCGGTCACCTCGACGACGAGTTCCTCGCCGGGTTTCACCGGCTGCTGTTTCAGATCGGAGATGGGCATGTCGTAGTGGTTACACCACTCGGCACCCCCGCGGTCGCCGTAGTGCTGACACCCCATGCCCTGGATGCGCTCCGAGAAACTGGGGCAGTCGTCGGCGAGTGGACAGTCCGCCATGCCTCCGTCTACTCCACCGGCCGTCTAAACGCTTGCGTTGTCCTCGGGGGCACTCGCAAGCGTTATGCCGGTCGCCCGGAAAATCTGGCGTATGGCTACCTTCGAGGAAGCGGAAAAGCGGATGCTCGAGAAACAGATCTGCATGCGATGTAACGCACGGAACGCACAGCGGGCCACGCGCTGTCGCAAGTGCGGGTACAAGAAGCTCCGTCCCAAGGCGAAAGAGCGCCGTAGCGCCTGATCGTCACTCCGGATACTTCGGCTCGCGACGCCGTGCCCGCGAGAGCGCCCGCTCGATCACGTCCCGGACGCTCCCGTCGTCGGCGTGGAACGCGTCACCGTGGCCGGCGTACATCGCCGTCACCGAGTCGGGGAGTCGCCCCAGTAACGTCTCTAAACTCCCTATGAGCCGTTCGCGTGACTGCCCCGCCATGTCGGTCCGGCCGAAGCTCCCGTCGTCGAACGCGCCGTCGTTGTAGACGACGACGTCGCCGCTGAACAGCGTGTGCTCGCTCACGAGCGAGACGTGGTCGTCGGCGTGTCCCGGCGTGTACACCACGTCGAAGGACTCCTCGCCCATCGCCACGGTGTCGCCGTCCGAGAGCCCGTGGGTCCGCCGCGGGTGGTCCCCGTAGGCGTACAGGTCGGCGTCGAACGCGTCGAGCACCGCGTCGAGTTCGCCGACGTGGTCGTGGTGCTGGTGGGTGAGGACCACCCGGTCGAGTTCGTCGACGGCCGCCGCGACGACCGATTCGACGCCGGGCATCGTCCCCGCGTCGACGAGCGTCGGCGTCTCGCCGGTGACCAGATACGCGTTACAGGTGAACTCCTCGGCGTCCGCGGTGACGTTGAGCACGTCCATAGCCGTTCCACCGGGGGCTAGCGGGAAATATCGTCGCATTCACTCGTGTGAGACGGCTTACAGTAGGTGCGAGAACTGCCCGAATCGACTCGGCCGGAGCCTGCAAATGTTTTTTCATAGTGGGTGTGCTATAGTCACACGTATGGGCTTCGGGAGCTACGACGAATCCGAACAGGAGAATCAGGAGTTAGACGCCGACCTCGACGACAACGAGGGGGTCGAAACCTCCGAAAACGAGCACCAGGGATCGGTGGAGTTCGAAATCGGCGCGTCGAACGACGAACTACTCGATCGGCTCAAAGACATCAAAGAGGAGTGACGGTGCCGGTCGTGACCCGCGCTCGTCCCGGTCGCGACCCACCGCCGCGATGAAACCCGGCTCTCGGGCGCTCGGCGTCACCGAGTCGTTCGCCGGCGGTGACGAGCGGAGCGTTCTCTGCGGTGCCGTCGTTCGAGCGGATCGGACCGCCGACGGGTTCGTCTTCGGATCGTGTGCGGTCGGCGGCACCGACGCCACCGCCGCCATGGAGTCGATGTACGGTGATCTGGACCGCGAAGACGTCCAGTATCTCTTGCTCGCGGGCATCGCGCCCGCGTGGTTCAACGTCGTCGACCTGCACGCCCTCGCCGACGCCGTGTCCCGGCCCGTGCTCTCCGTCTCCTTCGAAGCGAGCCCCGGCCTCGAACCCGCGCTCCGCGAGGCGTTCTCGGGCGGGGCGCTCGCGACGCGCGTGCGGACCTACCGCGCCCAGCCGTCGCGCCACCGACTCGCCGTCGACGACGCGGACGTGTGGGTCCGGGCCGTCGGCGTCGACGCCGACCGGGCCGAACGGATCGTCCGCGCGTTCACCCCCGAAGGCGGCCGGCCGGAGCCCCTCCGCGTGGCTCGGTTGGCCGCCCGCGCGGCGCGTCGGTTCCGGGCGACCGACCGGGACGGGGACGTTTAAGCCGGCGGCCCCCACCCATGCAGTATGGTCGAAACCGACGGGCCGGACGTGACCGTCTGCGAGCGCTGTCCGGCGCTCGTCGAGTCCCGGAGTCGCATCGTCAACGGCGTCGGCCCCGACGACGCCGCCCTCTGCTTCGTCGGCGAGGCACCCGGTGTGAACGAGGACGAACGGGGCGAACCCTTCGTCGGCCGGTCGGGGTCGGTGCTCGACGACGCCCTCCGCGACGCCGGCCTCGCCCGCGCGGACGTTCGGATCACCAACTGCGTCCGGTGTCGGCCGCCGGAGAACCGTGACCCCCACGTCGAGGAACTCGACAACTGCACCGAGTTTCTGGCGGCGGAGATAAGCCACGTCGACCCGGACCTGATCGTCACGCTCGGGAAGGTTCCCGGGGAGCGACTGCTGGATCGCTCCGTCGCGGTGACGAACGAAACCGGATCGGTCGTCGACGCACGTCTCGGCGGAGCGGGGCGGCGCGTCCTCGTCTGTCTCCACCCGGCGGCGACGCTCTACGACCGGAGCCAGCGGGAGGCGTTCGACGCGGCGATAGCGAAGGCGGCCGACCTAGCCGGCGTCTCGACGGACGGGGGCGGCGGGCAGTCGCGGTTGGGCGACTACTGATACGGATTAGTGTAACTGTTCACCGGTGGGTCGCCGACCCGTCCTGGCGACCCACCGGTAATGACTTACACTAAACCGTATGAGGGCGGTCGTCGTACCGGTTTGTCGCTTCTCGTCGGGCCGTCCTGTCGAGAACGGACGATGACTGCCGACGGTCCGCCTTCGTCGAAACCTCGCTCCGAAACAACGGGGGATTCGTTCGAAGAGGATACCGCACAGCGCTCCCACGGTCGGCTCAGAACTGCTGAAGTAGTCGGTCAAGCGTTACTATCGTTCAGCCCAACAGCATCGAACACGAACCGAGCACCGCCGTCTCGTCCATCGGTAATCGTCACGTCCCAGCCGTGAGCTTCTGCGATGCGCTTGACGATCGTGAGACCGAAGCCCGTTCCGCCAGTTGCAGACGTGTAGCCCGGTTCAAACACTGCGTCGCGGTCATCCGTCGGGATTCCCGGCCCATCATCTTCGACGTAGAGACAGTCCTCGCCAGCGCGTCCAACGCGGACTGTCAGGCCCTCGCCGCCATGTTCCACTGCGTTACGGAACAGGTTCTCGAACACGTGTCGGAGCCGGTCGCGGTCGCCATGTATCGTGAACTCCTCGTCGATTTCGAGCGTCGCCTCGGCTGTCTCTACTCCGGCCCAACATTTACCCACCAAGTCGACGAGCGATATCGAGCTCATATCGCCGACGGTCTCACCCTGCCGAGCGAGCGTCAGCGTATCCTCGATAATGCTCTCCATCCGCTCCAGCGAGTTGAGGAGTGGAGCGAGGTGCTCCTGCAACTCGTCGGCAGCTTGCTGTTGCAGAATCGTCGCCCGCGCTTGAGCGACGTTGAGTGGGTTGCGGAGGTCATGAGAGACCACACTTGCAAACTCGTTGAGGCGACTGTTCTGTCGCTGTAGTTCTTTCTCGCGTTCCTTTCGCTCGGTGATGTCAGTCGAGATGCCGGTGATCCACGTCGGGTCGCCGTTCTCGTCGGGAACCACGTCAAGGTGGGCCCGCACCCACCGCCTTCCACGGTCAGGATGTTCGATACGGAACTCCTGTTCGACCGGCCACTGGATCGTGCCGTCCCGCTGGGCCTCCATATCTGCGAGTAACTCGTCCTTGTCGTCGGGATGGACGTGTCGGAGCCAGGCCGTCGGGTCGTCGTAGGCCTCCTCTGGCGTGATTCCGTAGATCCGTTCCACTGCCGGGTTCACGTATTCGGTTTCGGAGTAGTCGGTCGGCAACAAAAAAAACCCATCTCGGACGTTACCCGCAAATCGCTCGAACCGCTCGCGGACCATCTGAAGCTCCTGCTCGCGTTCCTTGCGCTCGGTGATGTCGGTGGAGACCCCACAGAGAGCAACAACCTCGCCATCTTCGTCGTACACCGGCGATTTCCGCGTTAGCCGGACGGTGTGTCCTGCCGTTGTTGGAATCGTTTCCTCTATCTCGATCATCTCGCCGTTCTCGACGACCCATTGGTCGTCCGTTCTGGCCTGCCTCGCGGTATCCGACGGGAAGAGGTCGTCATCGGTCAAGCCGACGATGTCTTGACCTTCGACGTCGAACAGTTCGCGGCACGCCTGATTCATCACGAGATACTGGCCGTCAGCGTCCTTCAAAAATACCGCTGCGGACATGGTTTCCATGACGGTTTCGAATCGTCGATGGATGCGCTTTAGCTTCCGTTCTTGCTCCTTTTGCTCCGTTATGTCCCGTGCGACGCCGACGATTTGAGTGACGTCTCCGGCATCAATAATCGGGGTGAGCTTTGTCTGCCAGTGACTCGTCCCGCCCGGTAGGTCTAATTCCTCTTCGTACTCGATCGTCCTTCGTTTGTCGACGCACTGGCGGTAGTTTTCAGCAACAACTGTGCCCTGTTCGTCACCGAGAAGTTCCCGTGGAGTCTGTCCGCGTAACTCGTCTTCGGAAAGACCGGTCCGCCGTTGGTGTGAGGTATTGTTTCGCAGGTAAGTGAACGTGTAGTCGTGGTCGGATCGTGCAACATCGATGAGAAAGACTGCGTCACTCATTTCACGGAAGATCGCTTCGTAAACGCCTCTCGACTCGCCAGCGGTCACTCCACCGCTGTCAGCAATAGCCTCAGTGCCCGGAGTGTCTTCCATGTAGATCGGTTATAGCAGGGGACCGTATTAAACACTCAATCCATCAACTCCCTCGGCCCGGACAGTGTGAAGCGTCGGCGACGCAGGCCCGACACCGTACGCACCCCGTCTGCAGAACTGGATCGACCGCAGATCAGCGGCCGAGGATTTCAGCAGAGCCGATAATCCCTACCGCAACGGAAAACCACTTCCCCCCCGCGGACCGACGTGGCGTATGAGCCTGTCCCGACCCCCATCCGAGGCGCTGGCGGACGTGGTCATCGTCGACTACGGCCTCGGCAACCTCCGGTCGGCCACGCGCGGCCTCGAACGCGCCGGCGCGTCCGTGACCATCACCGACGACCCGGACGACTTCGCCGCCGCCGACGGCATCGTCCTCCCGGGCGTCGGCGCGTTCCGCGAGGGGATGGAAAACGCCGGGCCGTACCGCGACGCCCTCGCCGACGCCGTTTCCCGCGGCCAGCCCGTCTTCGGTATCTGTCTCGGGATGCAGATGCTCCTCACGTCGAGCGAGGAGGCCGACCACGCCGGCGAGGGCGACGTCGTCGGCCTCGATTTCGTCCCCGGGCGGAACGTCCGCTTCGCCGAGGGCCAGACGGTGCCCCACATGGGCTGGAACGAACTGTCGGTGGAGCGCGACCACCCGCTCGTCTCCGGCGTCGACCCGGCGGACGCGCCCGACCGGGAGGGTCCGGGCGGCGGCTCCGTCGACGACGAGTACGCCTACTTCGTCCACTCCTACTACGCCGTCCCGGACGACGACAAGGCGGTCGTCGCGACGACCGACCACGGCCGCACGTTCCCCGCGGTTATCGCGAACGAGGACGGAACGGTCTTCGGGACCCAGTTCCACCCCGAAAAGAGCGGGGAGACGGGGCTGACGATCCTGCGGAACTTCGTCGACATCTGTTATACGCAGTGATAATCGGAGGAGCGGGTTTATATCGATCTCTCCCTCACAGCCGGCGTGAACAAGACGCCGATGACCGATCCCGGATCGGGATACCGGGCGCTCTTCGAGCACGTCTCCGACGGGCTGCTCGTCGTCGATCCGGACACGGGCGTCGTTCGCGACGCCAACGGTCGGTTCGTGTCCATGATCGGCATCGAGCGCGACGACCTGACCGGGCGGGAGGTCGACGACCTGCTCGTCTCCGGCCGGGGACCGGACGATCCGGTCAGGGAACTGGTGGCCGCGGCCCGTGGCGGCGACGGTGAGACCGTCGAGTGGCGGCTACGGCGCCGCGACGCGGGACCGTTCTGGGCCGAATGCTCCGCGTCGCTGGCCGATCTGGACGGCGAGGAGTGCGTGCTGACCACCGTCCGCGACGTGACCGAACGCAAACGTCGCCGGGACGAACTCGGCCGGTTCGAGGAACTGGTCGAACACGTCCCGACGGGCATCTTCCGGGCGACGTTCGATCCGGCGGGAACCTTCCTCGAAGCCAACCCGACGATGGTCGACCTGTTCGACGCCGAGTCGAAGGTGGACCTGCTGTCGACGCCCATAGAAGAGATGTACCACGACGAGGACGACTGCCGGGCCTTCTTCGACGCGCTGGCCGAGCAGGACGTGGTGACCGAGAAGGTGGAGCTCCGGACCCTTAGCGGCGACCGGTTCTGGGGGTTGGTCACCGTCTGCCGGTTCCGGAGCGCCGAGGGCGAGACGTACATCGACGGCGCCATCAAGGACGTGACCGAGACGCGGGAGTACCAGCAGGTACTCGAGGAGCAAAACGAGCGGCTGGAACTACTCAACCGGATCGTCCGCCACGACATCCGCAACGATATGCAGCTCGTCCAGGGGATGGCCGACCTGCTCGACGACATCTCCGCGGAGGCGGGGGAGCCACATCTGGAGACGATTCGGACCCGAACCGAGCACGTCATCGAGCTCACCGATCTGATGGGGGAGTTGATGGACGCACTCGTGGCCGAGTCCGGCGACGACCTCGAACCCACGAACCTGTCGTTCGTCCTCGACCGCGAGGTGCGGGAGGCCAGCGGAAGCTACCCGAACGCCACGATCCGGACCCGCGGCAACGTCCCGCTGGTCGAGGTGACGGCGAACGACATGCTCCGGTCGGTGTTCCGGAACCTGCTGAACAACGCCGTCCAGCACCACGACGGCGACGAGCCGACGGTGGAGGTGTCGGCCGAGGTGGACGACGAGTGGGTGCTGGTGCAAATCGCCGACGACGGGCCGGGGATCGATCCCGACCGTCGGGAAGCCGTGTTCGGAAAAGGCGAGAAGGGCCTCGAGAGCGAGGGCACGGGGCTGGGGCTCTATCTGGTGTACACGCTCGTCGACCACTACGGGGGCGCGGTCTGGATCGAGGACAACGAGCCGCGTGGGAGCGTCTTCAACGTCCGCCTCCAACTCGCCTGATCGACCCCGAGCTGATAGCGTTTATTGTAACTGATTACCGGTGGGTCGCCGTGACGACAGTAACCGTCCGCCGGGGACCCGACGCGCTTTTGCCCCTCTCCGCGCAACGCCGTGGCATGGAAGCCATCACGCTCGGGCCCGCGGGGACGTACTCCCACCGGGCCGCGCGGGCGGTCGCCGACGAGAACGAGGTGACGTTCACCGAGTCCGTCACCGCCATCGTCGAGGCGGTCGCCAAAGGCGAGTACCGGCGCGGTGTCGTCCCCATCGAGAACAGCATCGAGGGGAGCGTCACGGAGACACTCGACGCCCTCGCCAACTACGACGTGGGCGTCGTCGAGGAGATCGTGACGCCGATCCGGCACGCCCTGATCGCGGCGTCGGAATCGTTCGACGTCGTCGCCAGCCACTCACAGGCGCTCGCCCAGTGTCGATCCTTCCTCGAAGCCGAGTATCCCGACGTGACGCTCGAAGCGGTCGCGAGCACGGCCCGCGGCGTCGAGCGCGCCCGCGATGACGACCGCGTCGCCGCCATCGCCCACCCCGACAACGCCGGGGAGGACCTCCAGGTGCTCGCGGCGGATATCCAGGACCGCGACTCCAACGCCAC
This sequence comes from Haloplanus natans DSM 17983, assembly GCF_000427685.1. NCBI lineage: Archaea > Methanobacteriati > Methanobacteriota > Halobacteria > Halobacteriales > Haloferacaceae > Haloplanus > Haloplanus natans. The sequence goes on along the minus strand of NZ_KE386573.1, from coordinate 618,203 downwards.
GCGCTTTTTCGCCATCTCGCCGGCCGACGAGCGCTCCGACGCCGGCGGGAAGTCGACGATCGTCGTCAATCCGAACGCCAACTATCCGGGGCTCCTTCTGGAACTGCTGGAGGCCTTTGCGGACCGCGACATCAACCTCTCGCGCGTGGAGTCACGGCCCACCGGTGACCGCCTCGGCGACTACCTCTTCCACATCGACTTCGAAGCCGGTCTCTACGAACGCCACGCCCGCGAGGCCGTCGAGGACGTGGAGGACATCGCCGCCAACGGCTGGGTGCGTCGGCTCGGCTCCTACGACACTCGCCACGTCGTCTGATAGTGTTTATGTGAGTCATTACCGGTGGGTCGCCGGACCGTCTTGGCGACCCATCGGTAACCAGTTAGCATAAACAGTATGAAACGGCCTCAAAAGTCCCTTCAGCCTCGCTGCCGTGCGTATAGCTATCTCCCAGCCAGCGGTATTTATGCCCTCGCCGGGCGTATACCGGGTTGGCGATTACCAATGCAACCAAACGACTACTTCGGTGACTTCGACGACCTCTTCGAGCGCATGACCGGCGACCGCTGGGGCGCACTCGGCCGATACAACCGACCCGGCTACCGCTCCGACGAGGCCGACTTCGCGGTCGACATCACTCACCACGACGACGAACTCGTCGTGACGGCCGACGTACCCGGCTTCGAGAAGGGTAACTTCGACATATCGGTCGACGGCGACCTCCTGACGATCCGCGCCGACGCCGAGTCGGAGTCCAGCATCGACGAGGACGCGTACGTCCGCCGCGAGCGTCACCACCACGCGATGCGCCGCACGATCCGTCTCCCCAGCGACGTCTCCGGCGAGGGCGCCTCGGCGACCTACCGCAACGGCGTCCTGACGGTGACGATCCCCGTCGAGGCAGACGTGGATGTGCGCCACATCGACGTGGAGTAGTCCCCCGTCACTCCGCCACGACCGGAAGTTCGACGACGACGACGGTCCCCCGGGGTTCGTTCTCCTCGATCCACACGGCGCCCCCGTAATGCTCGATCAGCGACTGAACGAGATAGAGTCCGAGGCCCGTGCCCTCGCTCTCGATTCCTTTCTCGCCTTTTCCGAACACCGTCTCCTGCCGACCGGGCGGGATGCCCGGCCCGTTGTCGGCGACGCGGACGATCGCCGTGTGGTCGCCACGGGTGATGTCGGCGCTGATCTCCACCGCCGGTTCGTCCCGGTCGCTGTGCTGGACGGCGTTGTTCAGCAGGTTCCGGAACACCGACGCCAGCAGGTCGTTCGCCCGCACGTCCACGTCCGGAACCTCGCCCCGAAGCGAGATGGTGGCGTGGCCGAACGCCTCGCGCCGACGGTCGAGTTCGGCCTGTAACGTCTCGGGGAGCGAGACCGCCTCCAGCGGGAGTTCGGCCTCGCCGGCGACCGTCCGGGCAAGGTCCCGGGAGCTCCGGGTGAGTTCGACGACGTGTTCGCCGGTGTCGAGGATCGTCCGGAGATACTCCTCGCCCTCCTCGTCGACGTGTTCGTCGAGGAGGCGCCCGAGGCCGAGCACGATCTGCATATCGTTGCGGATGTCGTGGCGGAGGACGCGGTTGAGCGCGCGAAGCTGATCGCGCTTGCGGGCGAGTTCTCGCTCGGAGGCGCGGCGCCGGCCGACATCACGTGCGACCAACAGCACCGCCGGCGACCCGCCGTACTGGACGAGCGTGGCGCTCACCTCGACCGGCATCGTCTCGCCGTCGGCGGTCGTGTGGGCCGTCTCGTAGACGATGCGGTCGGGTGGCGTCCGGTCGCGGTCGTCCGTGTCCGCATCCGTAGCCACCGGCCCGCCTTCCACCGCTTCGATCGGCCGCCCGGTGAGCGTCTCGGCGTCGTAGCCGAGTCGGTCGAGCGCCGTCTCGTTGGCGGCGATGACGACGCCGCGGGTGTCGTGGACGAGCACCGTATCCCCGACGCCGTCGAAGAGGTCGTGATACTCGTCGCGGGAGCGCCGGAGTGCCCCGATCGTCGTCGCCTGTCTCGCGGCGAAGAGACCGACGAGGACGCCGACGGCGCCGCCGACGCTGACGAAGTGCAACACGACCAGCACCGACCGATCGCCCGGAATCGGCTGGAGGAGGCCGGTCGCGACGAACACGCCGAAGGAGCCGAACACGAGGGTCCCGACGAGGGTCGTCAGTGGGACCCGGACGGCAATCCGGCCGTCGAGGTCACTCCGGAAGAGCCAGCCGGCGGCGACGACGAGGAGGGCGGCGAGGCCGAGCGGTGCGATGGCGGTGGGCGCCCACCACGCACGACCGCCGACCGCGACGGCCCAGACTGCGACGAGCGCGACGCCGAGGCCGGCAACGACGCCAGCACCGACCAGTCGACCGAGCGACGGGACCTTCACGATGTGCCCATGGCGCCACGTTGATGTGATAACGGTTATATAATCGTCCCTTACCGCGAGTATAATCGGTGCTTACTCCGGGGCGTTGCGGGCATCAACGGCGATAATCGTGGGGCCGTCGGGCGACCGGCGGGATAGGAGTTATTTTAGGTCGGGGGACCTTGGAGCGGAATATGGACTACGACCCGCAGGCTATCGAGGAGCGCTGGCGGGAGCGCTGGGCGGAGACGGGGCGGTACGAGGCGGACAGCGAGGGGGCACCACCCTCGGGCAACGAGGAGGACGTGACGTTCATCACCGTCCCCTACCCGTACCCGAGCGGCGGTATGCACATCGGGCACGCCCGGACGTACACCGTGCCGGACGTGTACGCCCGCTACCGGCGCCAACGGGGTGACAACGTCCTCTTTCCGATCGCCTGGCACGTCACGGGGACGCCGATCATCGGCGCCGTCGAACGCCTGAAAAAAGGGGAGGAAAAACAGCTTTCGGTGCTCCGAGACACCTACGAGGTGCCCGAATCCACCCTGCAGGATCTGGAGACGCCGATGGGCTACGCCCACTACTTCATCGAGGAACATTACAAGAAGGGGATGAAGTCACTCGGGCTCTCGATCGACTGGCGCCGGGAGTTCACCACGAACGACGACCGTTACTCGAAGTTCATCACCTGGCAGTACGAGACGCTGCGGGACCGGAACCGACTGGAGAAGGGGCTCCACCCGGTCAAATACTGCACGAACGAGCAGCAACCAGTCACGACCCACGACCTGCTGGAGGGTGAGGAAGCGGAGTACCAGGAGTACACCCTGATCCGCTTTGGCCTCGACGATGCGGTGGTGCCGATGGCGACGCTCCGGCCCGAAACGGTCCACGGAGTGACAAACGCCTACGTCGACCCCGAGGGCACCTACGCCTGCGCGACCGTCGACGGCGAGACGTGGCTCGTGAGCGAGGCGGCGACCCGGAAGCTCCGCCTGCAGGCCCACGACGTGACCGTCGAGGAGACGTTCGCGGGCGCTGATCTCGTCGGGCGGTCGGTCACCAACCCCGTCACCGGCGACGAGGTGCCGGTTCTGCCGGCGGCGTTCGTCGACCCCGACAACGCCACCGGCGTCGTCATGTCGGTGCCGGCGCACTCCCCGGACGACTACCTCGCCTTACAGGAGGCGAAAGCGGACGACACGCGCATGGAGCGCTACGGCGTCGACCCCGCGGTCGTCGACGCCATCGAGCCGATCCCCATCCTCGACGTGGAGGGGTACGGCGACGTGCCGGCGAGAGATGCCGTCGAACGCGCCGGCATCGAGTCCTCGAACGACCCCGAACTGGAGGCCGTGACCAAAGAACTGTACAACCGCGAGTTCCACGCCGGCCGCCTCCACGACGACTACGGCGAGTTCGCGGGCGAAATCATCGAGGACGTGCGCGAAGCCTACCGCGAGGCGGGGGTCGACGCGGGCCACTTCGGGACGATGTACGAGTTCTCCGAGGAGGTCGTCTGTCGGTGTGGCGGCGAGGTGGAGGTGGCCGAACAGGACACCTGGTTCCTCCGGTACAACGACGAGGACTGGAAGGCGGCAACCAAGAGAGTCGTCGAGAACATGGAGTGTATCCCCGAGAACACCAGAGGGGAGTACGACCACACCATCGACTGGCTGAACGAGTGGCCCTGTATCCGCAACTACGGGCTGGGGACGCGCCTGCCGTGGGACGACGACTTCGTCATCGAGCCGCTGTCGGACTCGACCATCTACATGGCGTACTACACCGTCGCGCCGGGCCTGCGCGAGATTCCGGTCGAGGACCTCGACCGCGACTTCTTCGACGCCCTCTTTTACGGGGCGGAGGCGGTCGAGGACCCCGACCCACGCGCGCTCGACCTGCGCGAGGAGTGGCTGTACTGGTACCCCGTCGACTACCGCTTCTCCGCGAACGACCTCATCTCCAATCACCTCACGTTCTACCTGTTTCACCACGCGGAGCTGTTCGAGGAGCCGCAGTGGCCGGCGGGCATCGTCATCATGGGGATGGGGCTGCTGGAGGGCGAGAAGATGTCGTCCTCGAAAGGTCACGTCGTTCTGCCGGGGGAGGCCATCGAGGAGTACGGCGCCGACACGGTGCGCTTTTTCCTGCTCAACTCCGCGGAGCCGTGGCAGGACTACGACTGGCGGGCGGGCCAGGTCGAAAGCGTCCGCAACCAGCTCGAACGGTTCTGGAATCGGGCGACTGAACTGCTGCCCGACGCGCCGGCGTCGACGTTCGACGACGAGGCGCCCGACCTCCAGGACATCGACCGGTGGCTGCTGTCGAAGCTACAGCGCACCGTCCGTGACGTGACCACGGCGATGGAGAACTCCGAGACGCGGGCGGCGAGTCAGACCGCCTTCTACGGCTTCGAGGAGTCGCTTCGGTGGTACCGCCGCCGGACCGATCGGAGCCACCCGGGCGCACAGTGGACGCTCAGACACGCCTTGGAGACACGGCTGCGTCTCCTCGCGCCCTTCGTCCCCTTCCTCGCGAACGAACTCCACGAGGAGTTGACGGGGACGGCGGCCGAGGACGCGCCGTGGCCCGAAGTCGACCCCGACCTGGAGCGGCCGGCCGTCGAGGTCCAGGAGCGACGGATCGAACGCCTCACCGAGGACGTGACGGACATCGTCGACGTGACCGGCACCGATCCGGAGACGATCCGGGTGTACGTCGCCGCGGACTGGAAGCGGGGGGTGTTCGACGCCGTCCGCGAGGCTGGCCCGGACGTGGGCGCCGCGATGAGCGAGGCGATGAGCGATCCGGCCCTCCGGGAACGCGGCGAGGCCGTCAACGACCTCGTCGGCGACTTGGTGGAACTCGTGCGTGACCTCGACGACGAGACGGTCGAGACGCTGGCGGGAATGGACGAACTGGCCGTCTACGAGGCGGCCGTGCCGTTCCTCGAAGACGAGTTCGACGCCACGGTCGAGGTGTACGCCGAGGACGCCGATCCGCCGGACCCCGGAGAACGCGCGGGGAATGCAGTACCCTTCCGTCCGGCCATCCACCTCGAATAGTCGTCTCGCTAATATTTATCCGCGGCGGCGGCGTACTGCAGTCGTATGAGCGACGCCGAACCGGCGGCCGACGAATCGACGCTCGAACCCGTGAAAGCGGTGTACCGAACGCTCGGGGAACCGTTCCGTGCCCGCGCCGACGCTGAGATGGACGCCATCGGCTGGACCGTATTTCTCGGGATGTTGATCCTTCTCGTGCCGCTGTTACCGTTCCTCGTTCTGGTCTGGCTGATAACGAAAGTCCTCGATGCCATCACGCCGAGCGCGGAGTGATCCGTTTACACGTGCCGTAGAAATTCTTATCAAAATCGTCTCCGACCTTGCGGCTACCGTGTACGATTCATCGCCGACGGGAGACGGGAGCCGGCACAGATGACCGACACCGACGAACGCGGCCGCGAGTTCGTCGCGAACCAATTCGACCGCTGGTGGACCCGCTTTCTCGCCAAGGAACTCGACCGCTACGACCTGCAGAACCTGCGCGCGGAGATAGAGACGTGGGACGAGTGGTGTGGGGCCTTCGCGGCGGTCGGCGAGGAGCACGCGGAACGCGGGCGGGAGGCAGAGGCGGCGGGCAACTCGACGACGGCGGGCGAGCAGTTCCTGCGGGCGTCGATGTACTGCCACTTCGGATCGTTCGCGTGGTTCGCCGACGAGGACCGCCGCGAGGAGGCCCACCGACGCGGCGTCGAACTGTGGGGGAAGGCCGCCCCGCATCTCGACCCGCCAGCGGAGCGAATCGAGGTGCCGTTCCCGGGCGGGGCCGACATCCCCGGCTACCTGCGCGTGCCCGACACGACACCCGAAGGGCTCGACGAGTCGCCGCTGGTGATCGTCCTCTCCGGGCTGGACTCGACGAAAGAGGAGCAACACACCCGGTCCTCGGATTTCCACGCCCGGGGAGTCGCGACACTCGCCGTCGACGGCCCCGGCCAGGGCGAGATGTGGTACTCCCGGCCGATGACGCCGGATTACCACGAGGCCATCTCGGCCGTCGTCGATCACGTGGAAGGAATCGACGGTGTCGACGCCTCACGGCTGGGAATCTACGGTGTCTCGATCGGCGGGTTCTACGCCCCATACGTGGCCGCGAACGACGACCGGTTCGACGCCTGCGTCGGCCTCGCCGGCCCCTTCAGCGTCGGCCCCGCCTCCCTCTACAGTTCCGTCTCGATGCGCGACGGCTTCCTCCACGCCTGCCACACCGACTCGTTCGTCGAGGCCGACGAGGTGACCGAGCAACTGACGCTCCGTGGCGACATCGATGATCTGACCGCGCCGGCGCTCATGATCGCCGGCGGCAACGACACGGTCGTGCCGCCACAACAGACCAGACGCATCGCCGAACGGGCGCCCAACGGCGAACTACTCTACTACCCCGACGGCGACCACGTCTGCAAGAACCGGGTCACCCAGTACCGTCCGTACGCGGCCGACTGGATGCGCGGGCACCTAACGTCCCAGTAAGTCGAAGGAGACGCCCGCCCCGGCCGCCGACGCCCTCTCGTAGACGACGTGGGCGGCCGCCACGTCCTGCACCGCGAGGCCGGTGCTGTCGAAGACGGTGACGCCGTCGGCGTCGGTCCGACCCGTCGCCTCGCCGATCACCACCGCGCCGAGTTCGGCGTGAATGTCGTCGTCGGTGAGGCGGCCGGCGGCGTAGGGGACGTTGATTTCGCCCGAGTGCGTACACTGCTCCCGGTCGTCGACGACGAGTGTCGCCGCCATCAGCAGGCAGTCGGCGAGTTCGTGTTTCCCCGGCGCGTCGGCGCCGACGGCGTTGACGTGGGTGTGGTCACCGACCGCCTCGGCGTCGACGATGGGCTCACGGACCGGCGTCGTCGTCGACACCACGTCGCAGGCGACGGCCTCGGGGGTCGATCCGACGCGGGCGTCGACGCGGTCACCGATCGTCTCGACGAACGCCCGCGCCCGTTCCGCGTCGGCGTCCGCGACGACCACCGTCTCGATGGGGCGCACGGTCAGGATGGCGTCGAGTTGGGCGCCCGCCTGAACGCCCGCGCCCACCAGACCGAGCGTCGACGCGTCCCGGACGGCGAGACGGTCGGTAGCCACCGCGGCGGCCGCGCCCGTCCGTTTCGTCGTCAGCGTCGTCCCGTCCATGATCGCGAGGGGAAATCCCGTCTCGGGGTCGGAGTAACACATCGTCGCCATGACCGTCGGCAGGTCGTGGCGGCGCGGATTCTCCGGGTGGGAGTTCACCCACTTCAGCCCCGCGGCGTCCCAGTCGTCGGTCTGCAGGTACGCCGGCATCGACCGGAAGTCGCCGCCGTACTGCGGGAGGTCGACGTACGACTTCGGCGGCATGACCGCGTCGCCGCGGGCGTGGGCCGCGAAGGCGTCGCGCACGGCGTCGACGACGGCCGGCATCGGCGAGTGGTCGTCCACCGCGTCGGCGTTCAGCAGGAGGGTCTCCATGCGACGACGTAGCAGCGCGGCCAACGTATCAGTTGTGCAATGATCTAGTTCGAAGTTCCCGTCGCCGTTCGCTCCGGCGTCCCGCCGCCCTCGATCCGTACCGAGACGGATTCCGAGAGTCCCGGGCCGACGACGGCGAACTGGACGCGGTCGGGGGGAGAGTCGCTCCCGCGGTAGTATCCGACCGCCGCCTCGTGGGTCGTCGACTCGCCGGGTGGGAGGGAAAACGAGAAACCGTCGGCGGCGTAGAGCGGCCCCTGGTGGTTGACGGCGCCGTGGAACGTGCCGAGGCCGTCGCCCACGTTCGCCACGTCGAGGCGAACGGGGATGGCCTCGTCGGCGGCGACGCCGTCCGGGACGGTGAGGGTCGTCTCGAAGGCGGGCGGCGGGGAGCGGAGGGAGTCGGCCGCCGAGTCGGGAACCGTCCACCGGCCCGTCTCGGCGAGATGGATCGCCACCGCGTCCGCGTCGAGGGGGGCAGGCACCCGGAAACCGAGGTAGCCCCGCCGGTCGGACCCACCGTAGGGCCGACCGGACACGGGAGCGTCGACGCGGGCGGGGCCGACGGCCTCGATCCCGGCGTCGTACGCCGTTCCGTCGGCGACGAGCGAGAACGCGTCGGAGGCCGGTGGAGTGCCCTCGCCCCTGGCGGCGACCCGGACGAGGACGAACTGCCCTCGACCGGCGTCGACGACGCCGAAGGCGTCCGGTGCAGTCAGATACCGGATCGAGTGAGCGGAAACGAGGTCGGAGACGACGACGGCCATCCCGTCGCCCCGCCCGTCGCCGTCGGTGTCGAGGGCGACGGCGTTGCCGAGTGCCGTATCGGTGATAGCGGGGGTCGTAGGCGTCGACACCGGGGTCCGCGTGGGCGTCGCAGTTCGGTCCGGTCCGCCGCCGAAATCGAGACAGCCGGCGAGGCCGGTCAGCGCGGCGCCGAGGCTGGTCAAGAGGGTGCGTCTGCTGGAGGGCATAACGCGTCGTACCGCTGGCGAAAATAAGGGTTTTGTGTCGGTTCGGATTCGGAGCGTGGCTGTGAGGGTGCGCGCTTACGTCACATCGCGCCGCCCATGCCACCCATACCGCCCATGCCGCCGGCGCCGCCGGGGCCGCCCTCGTCGTCGTCGCCGGACGTCGAGAGGTCGCCCGCGGCGATGATGTCGTCGATTTTCAGGACGAGGTTCGCGGCCTCGGTGGCCGAGGAGAGCGCCTGCTCCTTGGAGTGGGCGGGTTCGACGACGCCCGCCTCGTAGGTGTCGACCACGTCGCCGGAGAAGACGTCGAGGCCGGCGTGAACGTCGCCGTCTTCGTGGGCTGCGCGGAGCGAGACGAGCGTGTCGATGCTGTCGAGGCCGGCGTTGCCGGCGAGCACGCGGGGGACGACCTCGAGCGCGTCGGCGAAGGCGTTGACCGCGAGCTGCTCGCGCCCGCTGATGTCGTCGCTGTAGTCGCGGAGGCGACCGGCAACCTCGACCTCGATGGCGCCGCCGCCGGCGAGCACGCGGCCGTCGGAGACGGTGGACGACACGACATCGAGGGCGTCCTGGATGCCACGTTCGAGTTCGTCGACGACGTGCTCGGTGGAGCCACGCAGGAGGAGCGTCACGCCGTGGGCGTCGTCGCCCTCGACGTAGAACAGGCCGGCGTCGGCGTCACGCGAGATCGAACCGTGGCCGAGGTGGGCGTCCGTCGCGGAGTCGAGATCGGAGACGATTTCGGCGCCGAGGATCTCCTGCAGGAAGCCCATGTCGGATTTTTTCGTCCGGCGCACGGCGAGGATGCCCTCCTTCGCGAGGAGGTACTGGGCGAGGTCGTCGATGCCTTTCTGACAGAAGACGACGTCGGCGCCCGTCGCGACGATCTGATCGACTTTCTCGCGAAGCTGTCGTTCCTCGCTGTCGAGGAACTGCTGGAGCTGGTCGGGGCTGTCGATACTGACCGACGTATCGGCGTCCGTCTCCTCGACCTCGATCGGATCGTTCAGCAGGAGTACATCCGCCGCGTCGAACTCGACGGGCATATCGTCGTTGACGGGGTCCTTATCGATGACCGCGCCGTTGAGGAGTTCGGACTCCGAGGCTGACCGGCCGGTCTGGGTTTCGATCTCGACGAAGCCGAGGTCGACGACGTGGGAGCCGTCGTCGGCCTCGACGGTGACCGCCTGAACCGCCTCGACGACGAGTTCGGCGAGGAGTTCCTTGTCGAGTTCGGAGCTCTTGCCCGTCATCGACGTCTCGGCGACGTTCCGGAGGAGGGCCTCGTCGGAGGGGTCGACGCGGGTGGCGATGTCGTCGACTTCCTCGCGGGCCTTCTCCGAGGCCATGTTGAAGCCCTTGATGATGGCCGTCGGGTGGATGTCCTGATCGAGGAGGTCCTCGGCCTCTTTCAGGAGCTCACCCGCGATGGCGACGGCGGTGGTCGTGCCGTCGCCGGCCTCGTCCTCCTGTGTCTCGGCAACCTCGACGATCATCTCGGCCGTCGGGTTGTCGATGTCCATCTCCTGAAGGATGGTCACGCCGTCGTTGGTGATGGTGACGGTGCCCATCGAGTCGACGAGCATCTTGTCCATCCCCTTCGGGCCGAGCGTCGAGCGTACCGACTCCGCAACGGCGCGGGCCGCCGAGATGTTGTACTCTTGTGCGTCCTTGTCCTTGACGCGCTGGGCGTCCTCGCCCATGATGATCATCGGCTGACCCTGCTGCATTCGCTGGCTCATAGTTCATCGAACGATTGTTTGTCCTTCTATATAAAAGTATTTGATAGGCGGCGTCGAACGCGGCGGGGCTACCGGAGCGACGGAGTCGACTAATCGAGAGACGTAGCCGGTCCTTTGGCCGTCTTGGCAACTGTTATCACGAACCGCGGTTCGACGCATGACATAGCTTTCGGCTGTTTTTAAATATCCCCTGACGAGGACTCGAACCGGTCGGAGGCGACAATGGATTCTAAGTCAGTACCGGTGGGTTCGCCGGACCACTACGGCGAACCGCCGGGACACAGTTACAGTAATCCGGATCAGTCGCCGACGGGTTCCTTCCAGTGGACCGTGACGGTGCCGACGGCGAAGGCGTCGGTCGTCTCCTCGTCGCGAACGATCCGGACGCTGTTGTGCCCCTCGGAAAGGGAGACGGCGTCGCCGAAGGTGTCGACCCAGTACTGCCACCCCTCGTTGGGCGGGATGTCGAAGCCGCTCATCGGGTCGCCGTTGATCAGAATCTCGTGGCCGTACTCACCCACGTCGAACGCCTGAATGCCGACGTAGCCGTCAGTCGCCTCGGCCGTCGGCACCTCGAACTCGAGGGCGGCCGTCTCGTCACCGACGTCGTCGGCCCAGTCGAGGTCGAGTTTCCGTGTCTCCGGCGCGAGTTGCGCGCCGACGTACATCGTCGCGTAGTTCGCACGGAGTGGCACGGGGACTGATTCGGCCGGGGCCGTTATAAGCGCGCCGACGGCGCGGCGTGAACGCGACGAAATCGTGAAAAATCGTGACCACCCGCTAGTCGTCGGCCGCGAACTACTCCTCGTCCTCGCCGAACTCCGGCAGGTCCCCCTCCTCGTCGAGCGATTCGAGTTCTTCCTCGTACAGTTGCTGGCGCAACTGTGCGCGCTTGTTCTTCCCGTTTCGCTCGCGGCCACTTTTCGTGTCAGGCATTGTCACGCAAACCCACGCGCCCCCGTCACATGAACCTTTCTCCGATTCCGAGGGCCGCGGATCGGTCGTCCCACCTCAGTCGGAGACGAGAAGTTGGACGTTTCGTGTGTATCTTGGGCGAACAGTCAGCGTGCTGGCCGATTATTTCGGCAGATAGCCGAATATGTTAAGTATTTATGCGTGTTAGTCGTTATCATGTCACTGAGAGAGGGCAGCACGGACGCCCCCGTCGAGCCGTCGCCGGTACGCCGACACGTCGCGGAGTGGATCTGTACCGATTGCGACTACGACGAACGTCGGGCAACGACGGGCGTGACGGGGTCGCTGGACCGCTGTCCGGCCTGTGGCGGACATCTCGTCATGCCACGGGACGCGATGGGGGGAGTAGCGGGCTGACACGCGGGTCGAGGTTGTCGGCGTGTGGAAAAACGCCGGGACAGGGATTTGAACCCTGGATCCCAGAGGGAACACGCTTTCCAGGCGTGCGCCTTACCACTCGGCCATCCCGGCTCAGTTACGACTAACCGCTCGACCTTTTAACTCCTTCCGTTTAGCCGCGGTTCGAGGACGTAGGTGACCCCCGCCGCGGCGGCGCCGACGAGGAGGGCGAGCCCTCCCACGGCGACGGGACCGATCCGCAGGGAGCCGGCGACGAGCCGGTAGCCCTGGACGAGCACGAGGAACGCGAGCGCGCCCACCAGCCCCCACAGCAGACTGGATTTCGTTTGTGGCGTCATCCGAGCAGGGGAGCGGCCATACCGGTCGGTCGCTGCGACGGGCGGGCGGTCCGCCCGACAGCTGTACGTCTCACTCTACGTCGGCGATGGCCTCGATTTCGAGGGCCGCGCCCTTCGGCACGTTCCCGACTTCGACCGCGCTCCGGGCCGGCGGCTCCGCGTCGAAGTACGTCCCGTACGTCTCGTTCATCTCGTCGAAATCCTCGATGTCGTCGAGGAAGATGGTCACTTTCAGCAGGTCGCTCGCGTCGGCATCCTCTTCGGCGAGAATCGCCATCACGTTGTCGAGAGACTGCTCCGTCTGGGTGGCCACCGACTCGTCGTCGAGGAGTTCCCCCTCGGTCGTCAGCGGAAGCTGACCCGCGGTAAAGAGGAGGGAGCCGTTCGTCGTCGCCTGGCTGTACGCGCCCACGGCCGCCGGGGCGTCGTCCGTGCTGATGGTTCGTTTCACGGCCGTCCGGTGGGGCGGCGGTCTGTTAAAAGTAGGTATCGCCGGCAGGATAGGGTTCATCGGTAGTCATTATGCTTCTCGCCGGATCGCCCCGGCGAGAATCCCATGGACAGTTACGATGATCCCGATGGTCACACCGACATCTGGTAGCCGTTGACGATTTCCACTTCGTAGCCCTCGGCGCGCAGCGTCGAGAGCAGTTCGTCGACGTGTTCCGGTCCGCGGGTCTCGACTTCGAGTTCGACTCGTGCATCGTTCATCGCCACGTCCCGCGAGGTGCGGTCGTGGTGAAACGCCGTGATGTTCGCGCGGAGGTCCGCGATGATCGTCCCCAGGTCGACGAGCGCGCCCGGCTGGTCTTTCAGGATGGTGCGGAACCGGAGATACCGCCCCGTCGCCACCAGCCCTCGCATCACCACCGTCGTCAGCATGTTGAGGTCGATGTTCCCGCCACAGAGCGCCGGGACGATGATCTCGCCTTCCTCGTACTCGATGGCGCCGGAGAGGAGGGCGGCAAGCGAGATGGCACCCGCCCCCTCCGCCAGCGCCTTCTCGCGTTCGAGCAGGTAGGTCAACGCGATGGCGACGGATTCGTCGTCGACGGTTACCACCTCGTCGACGCGCTCTTTGATCACCTCGAACGTGCGGTCGCCGATCCGGCGGGTGGCGATGCCGTCCGCGATGGTGTCGACGCTCTCGCGCTCGTAGATCTCCCCTTTCCGGAGCGACTCGGCGGCGCTAGAGGCCCCTTCGGCCTGGACGCCGATCACGCGGATGTCGGGGTCGTGGGCCTTCACCGCCGTCGCGATACCGGAGATCAGGCCGCCGCCGCCGATGGGGACGATCACCGTCTCCACGTCGGGGCAGTCCTCGACGATTTCGAGGCCGATGGTTCCCTGCCCGGCCATCACCATCTCGTCGTCGAACGCGTGGACGTACGTCCGGCCCTCCTCGCGTTCGATTCGGTGCGCCTCCGCCTGTGCATCGCTGTAGTCCGCTCCGTGGAGGATCGCCTCGCCGCCGTAGCGCTCGGTCGCTTTCACCTTCGACACCGGCGCGTGCTCGGGCATGACGATCTTGGAGTCGACGCCCGCTCGCGTCGCCGCGAGCGCGACGCCCTGGGCGTGGTTGCCGGCGCTCGCGGTGACGACGCCCGCCTCTTTCGCCTCGTCCGAGAGCGTTTCGATGCGGTTGATCGCGCCCCGGATCTTGAACGCGCCCGTGCGCTGAAAGTTCTCCAGTTTGAGATGCACGTCGGCGCCGGTCATATCCGAGAAGGCGAACGAGTATTCCAGCGGTGTGTGACGCGCGACGCCCGCGACCCGCTCCTGGGCGTCGAGCACGTCCTCGTACGAGATCATACCACCCATACCCGCCGGTGGCTGTTAACGGTTTATAGTATCCGTCACACACGACGCCGTCGAGGCGGGGTCCAACTGCCGCGGGACGGAGTCCAGCGGCTCGCGGGTGTAAAGAGGGGGAATGCACGCGTGTGACGTGCAACTAACTGATAGTCGTGGAGGGATATAAACGTCATGAAGGCGCGGTGAAAGTGAAAGTAGAGGACTGCGGCGGGATGATATCGGTTCCCACGCCCATCCATCAAGAGTGTTCCGGCCGGACGACCACCGATTCGGCCTCGAAATACCGCCGGACGCGCTCGGTGAACGGGCCCGTCCCGGGCCAGTCGACCGCGTCCTCGACGTTGAGGGCGTCGGGGTCACCGACGTAGACGGCGGCAACCCCGCCGTCGGTCCGGGGCGCCGAGAGGCGGACGTAGAGCCCCTCGTCGACGCCCTCGTAGGCGTCGAGGGCGCCCACGTCGTCGGTCCGCAGGAGTCGTCCGGCCGTCTCGCCGCCGGGAGCGAGCGTCGGATACCGACCGGCGACGGGGTGACAACCCTCCAGTACCGCAGCACCGACGAAGACGAAGGCGTCGACAACCGACGCCACTCGCTCGGGTTCGGTGAGGGTGCCGTAGACGAAAATATCCATACGACGGGGGTCAGTTACCGCTCGTCGAGGGGGACGAACTCGCGCCCTCGCTCGCCGACGTAGTGGGCGCGTGGACGGATGAGCCGGTTGTCCTCGTACTGTTCGAGCATGTGAGCGATCCACCCGCCGACCCGCGACAGCGCGAAGATGGGCGTGTAGAGATCCATCGGAATCCCCATCTGGTAGTACATCGACGCGGAGTAGAAGTCGACGTTGGGTGCGAGCCCTTTCCCGTCCATGTACTCCTCGATGGTGACGGAGTACTCGTACCACTTGCGGTCACCGGCCTCGTCGCCCAGACGCTCCGAGTACGTCTCCAGAATGCCCGCACGAGGGTCGCGGACGTTGTAGACGCGGTGGCCGAAGCCGGGGATGCGCCGGCCGTCCTCGACGGCCGCCTCGATCCAGTCGTCCGGGTCCGCGTCGCTCTCGTCTATCTCTTTCAGCATCCGCATGACGTTCTGGTTGGCGCCGCCGTGGAGCCCGCCAGCGAGCGTCCCGATGGCGCTCGTGACGCCGCTGTGGAGGTCCGACATCGTCGACGTGGTCACCATCGCCGAGAACGTCGAGGCGTTGAGGCCGTGGTCGGCGTGGAGCACTAGCGCGGTGTCGAACGTCTCGGCGGCCACCCCGTCGGGCTCCTCACCGTTCAGCATGTAGAGGAAGTTCGCGGCGTGGCCGAGGTCCTCGCGGGGGGCAACGGGGTCGTCGCCGTCTCGAAGGCGGGCGAAAGCGGCGAGCGCCGTCGGGAGTTTGGCCGTGATCCGACAGCCCTTCGCCAGATTCGCCTCCCGGTCGTCCGGGTCGGCGTCGGCATCCGGGTCGTACGCCGAGAGCGCGGAGGTGACCGTCCGCATCATCGCCATCGGGTTCTCCTCCCGCGCCGCGAGTTCCTCGATGAGGTCGTAGACGGCCGGATCGAGGTCACGTTCGGCGGCCAAGCGGGCGGCGAACTCGTCGTGTTCGCCGCGGGTCGGCCACTCGCCGTTCCAGAGCAGTGACAACACCTCCTCGTACGTCGCTTCGCGTGCGAAGTCCTCGATGGCGTACCCGCGGTAGCCCAACTCGCCGGCGTCGCCGTCGATGTAGCTCAGCCGGGACTCGGAGACGACTACACCCTCCAGCCCCCGCTTGACCTCATCAGACATATCGTACCGATTTCGCACCGTCTCAAAAAAGCGTTGTCCTTTCCTTCACGGTCGCGTCAGGAATTGCCTCGAACGGCACCGAACGCCGACGGAGGTGCCCCCACGACGCCGACCGGGGAGATTTTACCCCTCGACACCGCCCGGCTAAGTATGATCCTGTCGGACACCGACATCCTCGCCCGTCTCCGCGAGGGTGATCTCGTGATCGACCCCCTCGACGACATCGATCAGCAGGTCCAGCCGGCCAGCGTCGACCTCCGTCTCGGCTCGGAGTTCCTGGAGTTCCAGCGCACGAACATCTCCTGTATCCACCCGACCGACGAGGGGGAAGTGGGCGAGTACATCTCGGAGACGGTCGTCGAGGACGGAGCCGAGTTCATCCTCCATCCCGGGGACTTCGTCCTCGGCACCACGAAAGAGCGCGTCGAGATGCCCGCAGACCTCGTCGCGAACGTCGAGGGACGCTCCTCACTGGGCCGCCTCGCCGTCGTCGTCCACGCCACTGCCGGCTTCGTCGACCCCGGCTACCGCGGGCAGGTGACGCTCGAACTCTCCAATCTCGGCACCGCTCCCGTCGCGCTCACACCCGGCATGCGCGTCTCACAGCTCGTTTTTACCGAACTCTCCTCGCCCGCCGAGCGGCCGTACGGGAGCGAGCGCGGTTCGAAGTACCAGGACCAGCGCGGCCCCCAGGCCTCCCGCATCGGGGACGACCCCGAGTTCGAGTCATGAAGTTCGTCGAGGAAATCGTCGTCGAGGAGTTCCTCCCGACGGTCCGATCGATGCTCGCCGCCGACCTCCGCGAGCGCGGCTTCACCCAGCGCGAGGTGGCCGACGCCCTCGGTATCTCCCAGTCCGCCGTCTCGAAGTACGCCCACGGCGACGTAGCGACCAGCGACGCGATCAGCGACGACGAGCGTGTCCGGGCACTCGTCGAACGGGTCGGCGACGGGCTGGCGACCGGCGACGTGAGCCGCGTGCAGGCGCTCATCGAAATCGAGGTGCTGATCCGCCAACTCGAGAACGGCGACCTGCTCGCCGAGCGCCACCGCGAGCGGATGCCCGAACTCCGCGAGTACGACGCCTCCTTCGACGTCCACGACCCCGAGAGCGGGGCACGCACCACCGAGCAGGTCCGTTCCTCGGTGCGCCGTGGCCTCCGCATCCTCCGCAACGCCTCCGGGTTCGCGGGGCTCGTCCCCAACGTCGGCTCCAACCTCGTCGAATGCCTGCCCGACGCGACCGACGTGGAGGATGTCGCGGGTGTCCCCGGGCGCATCTTCGACGTGCGCGGGACGGCGACAGTTCCCTCCGACCCCGAGTTCGGCGTCAGCGAACACGTCGCTTCCATCCTCCTCTCGGCCCGCACCGCCGGCGCGGCCGTCCGCGGCGCCGTGAACGTCCGCTACGATCCGGCGCTCGTCGACGACCTGCGGGCGGCGGGCTACCCGACCGTCGAGTTCGAGGCCGGGCGGGACGGGGAGGGCGGCCGCGGGACGACCCGACCGGCCGTCGTCGACGCCGTCCGCGACGCCGGCCCCGACGCCCCCTTCGTCCTCTATCAGACCGGCGGCTTCGGCATCGAACCCATCACCTACGTGCTCGCGGCCGACGCGCCCGCCGCCGCGCGGGTCGTCCGCGATATCGCCGGATGACTGCCCCCGAGCCGGACCGGGCGAGCGCCGCGCAGGCCTTCTACTCGCGGTGGGCGCCCGGCTACGACCGCCTCGCGACCCACGCGCCGGGCGTTCGCCGCCTCCGAACCGCGCTCGTCGACGTGCTCGACCCCGCGCCCGGCGACACCGTCGTCGATATCGGCTGTGGCACCGGCGCGACCCTGCCGTATCTCCGTGACCGGGTCGGCAGCGAGGGGACCGTCGTCGGCGTCGACTTCGCGCCCGGCGCCCTCATCCGCGCTCGCGCCCGGATCGACCGCGCCGGCTGGGAGAACGTGATAGTCTGCCGGGGCGACGGCACGCGGCTCCCGCTTCGGGACGCGGACGCCGTCGCCGCGAGCTTCCTGATGGGGATGCTCCCCGACCCCGCGGCGGCGGTCGAAAACTGGCTCTCGACGCTCGATCCCGACCGGATCGCGCTCCTCGACCTCGCGCGGAGCTACCGGCTCCCCGGACGCGTCATCAACCCGCTCTTTCGGCTCGCCGTCCGCGCGTCGTCGCCGCCAGGCACGGCGGCCCACCACGGCGAGTCGCCGACGGGGGTGCTCGATCGGCGGGTGGCGGCGGCGCACCGAACGATGTTGGGAGCGTGTGCCGAGACGAACCACGAGACGCGACTCGGCGGGTTCGTCTACCTGAGCGCCGGGCGTCGGTGAGGCGTCGGGCCACCG